>DASUCN010000117.1:0-39893 GCA_036276015.1 Gaiellaceae bacterium
GCGTCGGAGACGGTCTTCCGGATCGCCTCGTTGACCTTCCGGCGCCGCTCAGCGCTCGCCAGGGACGACCACCTCCCGCTCGACGCGCACGAGCTCCCACTCCCGCGAGCCCAGATAGCGCTCGATCCCGTCGAGCAGCCCGTGCAACTCGGAGTGCTCGCGGGCCGCGCATGCGACCGCGAGCGTGGATCGCTGCCAGAGGTCGTGGTGATCGACCTCGGCGACGGACGCGCCGAAGCGCTCGTGGAGTTGCGCCTTCGCCGCCTTCACGTACTTGCGCTTCCCCTTCAGCGACCCCGACTCGGGGAAGTGGAGCTCGACGCTGAGGATGCCCACGTAGCCGGTCGCCACGACCCTATTCAACCGTCTCTCGTCGCCCGATCTCCTGGATGCTCTGGAGGGCGTGCTCGAGACCTAGGCGGACGGCTCCTCCGGGGCGGGCGGCGGCGGCGCGCTGGGTGCCTGATCCATGTCCGTGCGCACGACCTCACGGGTCTCGTAGGCCTCGAGGACGTCGCCTTCCTTCACGTCGTTGAAACCGTCGAGGAGGATGCCGCACTCGAAGCCCTCGCTCACCTCGCGCGCGTCGTCCTTGAAGCGCTTGAGCTGGGCGATGTTCGTGTCGTAGATCACGGTTCCGTCACGGATGACGCGCACCTGCGCGCCACGGCGGACGACGCCCGAGGTCACCATGCAGCCCGCAATCGTTCCGAGCCGCGAGACACGGAAGAGCGCGCGCACCTCAGCCTCGCCGAGCGTCTCCTCCGTCTCGACCGGCGAGAGCATGCCGACGAGGGCCTGCTGGATCTCCTCGGTGAGCTGGTAGATGACGCGGTACGTGCGGATGTCGACGCCCTCGCGCTCGGCGAGCGCGCGCGCGTCGGCGCTCGGCCGGACGTTGAAGCCGACGACGAGCGCGTCGGACGCGGACGCGAGGTTGATGTCGTTCTCGGTGATCCCGCCGACGCCCGTGTGGATGACGTTCACGCGCACCTCGGGATGCTGGATCTTCTGGATCTCGCCGAGAAGTGCCTCGACCGAGCCCTGCACGTCGCCCTTGAGGACGATGTTGAGGTCCTGCACCTCGCCGGCCTGGAGGTCGTCGTGCAGCGTCTCCAGCGAGACGCGCCGGCGCGGGCGCTGCGCGAGCTGCTCGCGCCGGAGGCGCTCAGCGCGGACGTTCGCGAGGTGCTTCGCCTGGCGCTCGTGCTCGACGACGCGCACGAACTCACCCGCCGCGGGTGGATGGTCGAAGCCGAGCACCTCGACCGGCTCGCCCGGCCTCGCCTCGATCACCTTCTCCCCGCGATAGTCGTAGAGCGCGCGCACCTTGCCGGAGGCGTCACCTGCGACCGCAGCGTCGCCGACGCGGAGCGTGCCGCGGTGGACGAGCACCGTGGCGACCGGCCCGCGCCCGACGTCGAGCCGCGACTCGACGACGACGCCCGACGCGTCTGCGGTCGGGTTCGCGCGCAGGTCGAGCTCGGCGTCCGCGACGAGCAGGATCTTTTCGAGGAGGTCGTCGAGGTTCTCCTTCTGCTTCGCCGAGACCGCGGAGAACTGCGTCGTGCCGCCCCAGTCCTCGGGCTGGAGGCCCTCGGCGGCCAGCTCGCTCTTCACCCGATCCACGTTCGCGTCCGGGACGTCCATCTTGTTGACGGCCACGACGATCGGGACATCTGCTGCACGCGCGTGGGAGATGGACTCCTTCGTCTGCGGCATGACTCCGTCGTCGGCCGCGACGACGAGCACCGCGATGTCGGTCACCTTCGCGCCGCGCGCGCGCATTGCCGTGAACGCTTCGTGGCCTGGTGTGTCGAGGAACGTGATCCGGCGCCCGTCCACCTCGGCCTGGTAGGCGCCGATGTGCTGCGTGATCCCTCCGGCCTCGGTCTCGACGACCGACGCCTCGCGGATCGCGTCGAGGAGGGTCGTCTTCCCGTGGTCGACGTGGCCCATGATCGTCACGACCGGCGGTCGCGGGAGGAGATCCTCCTCGCTGTCGTCGTACGACTCGGGCTCGAGCTCCTCCTCTGCGGCGTGCTTGATCGTGATCTCGCGCTCGAGCTCCGAGCCGATGACCTCGACCTCCTCGTCGGACAACGACTGGGTGGCAGTCCGCATCTGCCCGAGACCCATGAGGATCTTGATGAGCTCGCCCATGGGGACGCCGAGCGCCTGCGAAAGGTCCTTGACGGTGACGCCGGACTCGACCGTGACCGGGCCGGACGGCGGGGGCGCCGGGGCTTGACGCGGCTGAGGCGGGGCTGCGCTCCGGTCACGCGCCTGCCGGCCTGCGCTGCGTCCTCCTCCGCCTTCGATGACCACGCGCCGCTTGCGCCCGCCGGGGCCACCCCGGGGGCGAATCGGGCGATTCGGTCCCTTTCGTCCGTCAGCCATCGTCGTCCAGTCTAGAACTCGCGAGAGGCTACGCCTCCTCGCGGCTCTCCTCCGCCGTCTCGACCGCCGCGGCCTCGGCGGCGATCTCCTCCGCCTCGGCGACGACGAGTTCCTCTTCGAGCTCCACCACGGCTTCGGCGACCTCGGCCTCGGCCACGAGCTCCTCGACGGCCACCTCGGCCGCTTCGGGCTGGTTCGCGAGCTCCTGGTGGGCGGGGACGCCGCAGAAGCGCGAGCCAGGGAGCGCAGCGTTCGGGCAGCGCTTGCCGTTCGAGAGCACGGCGGCACACCTCCCGGAGAACTCCTCGCCGTCTTCGGAGCCGCCACCGAACGCGGCCTCCGCCTCGGCCTGTGCGAACTCCTGCTCGGACTGGATGTCGATCTTCCACCCCGTCAGGCGCGTTGCCAGGCGGGCGTTCAGGCCCTCTTTCCCGATCGCCAGCGCGAGCTGATCGTTCGGGACGATGACCGTCGCCTCGCGCGTGTCGTCGTCGATGTAGACCTCGCGAACCCGTGCGGGTGAGAGCGCCTTCGCGACGAACCGTGCCGGCTCCGTGTTCCACGGGATGATGTCGATCTTCTCGCCGCGGAGCTCCGAGACGACCATGCGGACGCGCGAGCCGCGCGGGCCGACACAGGCACCGACCGGGTCGACGCCCTGCATGTGCGACTCCACGGCGATCTTCGAGCGGTAGCCAGGCTCGCGGGCGACGCCGCGGATCTCGACGAGGCCGTCCGCGATCTCCGGGACCTCGAGCTCGAAGAGCGCGCGGATGAGCTCCGGGTCGCGCCGGGAGAGGATCACCTGCGGTCCCTTCGTGCCCGAGCGCACCTCGGCGATGACCGCCTTGATGCGGCTTCCCTGCTCGTAGCGCTCGCCGTCCACCTGCTCGGAGCGCGGAAGGAGCGCCTCCACCCTTCCGAGGTCGACGAGGACGTTGTTCCGGTCGCCCGCCTGCTGGACGATCCCCGTGACGACCTCGCCCTGCCGGTCGACGTACTCCTCGTACATGATCGCGCGCTCGGCCTCGCGAATCCGCTGCTGGATGACCTGCTTCGCGGTCTGCGCGGCGATCCGGCCGAAGTTGTCGGGCGTGACGTCCGTGCGCTGGATCTGCTCCGGCGGCACCTGCGACCAGTCGAGCTCGAGGTCGTCGTCGTTCACGAGCGTGTGCTGGCGCTCGCCCGTCTCCTCCTCGAGCTGCTCGAGCTCCGCGATGCGTGCCTCGCGCGCCTCCTCGACGAGCCGCGACTCGATGTCCGTGGGGATCTCGATCCCGTACACGCGGAATTCGCCGGCGCCGTCGAGCTTCACCTCGGCGTGCCGGGTCGCGCCCGGGGTCTTCTTGTAGGCGGCGCGCAGGGCATCCTCGAGCGCCGTGATGAGCACGCCCTCCTCGATGCCCTTCTCCTTCTCGATCGCCTGGATGCCCTCGATGATCTCTTGGCTCATGTCGTCAACCCCTCGTCGATCAGATTTGCCCGCACGATCGCCTCGTACGGGATGCGCAGCTCGCCGCCGTCGCCGGTGTCGAGTGTGATGGTGTCGTCGCCGGCTTCGACCAGGACGCCGCGATGTCGGTTCTTCCTCCCACCCTCGAGCCGGATCGAGACGCGTTCGCCAACGACCTCGGCGAAGTGCTCCTGCCTGCGCAGCGGGCGCTCCGGCCCCGGTGACGAGACGTCGATCGTGTAGTCGGCGCGGTACGCGTCGAGCACCCGGGTCACGCGTTCACAGAGCGCATGACTGACGCCGTCGGGATGGTCGATGTAGACGCAGAACCGGCTCGGAGAGAGGAGCTCGACAGCCAGGACCTCGACGCCGGGCACGCGCGACTCGACCGCGGGTGCGATCTCGTCCTGCAGCGTGCGTTCTCTCGCGAAGGTGGTGGACAGAGAGGCCTCCTCAACAAAAATGGGCGCCTCGCGCCCATTTCGTCCAGCCGGTGAAATGTGGTGTGTGCAGGATAGCACCCACGAGCCTCCGTCTCGGCGCCCTCCGCCCCGACCCTCAGAGGAGTGGCGTGAGCACGATCGTGATCCTTCCGGAGCGCGCGCCGCGACGGACGACGTACCGCGTCAGCAGCTCCTCGTACTCCGTGTGGACGACGGCGACGTGGATGTGCGGCTGGCCTCCGTAGGAGGCCGGCACCGGCCCCTCGAACCGGAACCGGCCTTGCCGGTCCGTCCGCACGCTGCCGCGTCCGCGAGGGGAGTAGCCGTTGGGACCTGCCTGCCAGAGGAAGACGAGCGCGCCGGAGACGGGGGCACAGTCGCCTGCACGCAGCACGCGGCCCTGCAGGACGTGTCCGGTTCCGATCTTGGCCCGCCGCGGCGCATCGAGACGCGTGAACGGCCCGGCGCCGTCACTCAGGGTCGGTTTGCACGCGCTCTGCGCACCGGACGCCGTCGAGGCGCCGACCGCAAGCCCCGCGAGCACGACGAGAGACGCGAGCGTCCGAAGCACCGACCTCCAGGATACGACGGCCCGACGCGCGTGCCTAGCGCGAGCGGCATCGACAGACCACGGCCGCCTAGAGGTCGAGGACGATCGTCACCGGACCGTCGTTCACGAGCTCGACCGTCATGTGGGCCGCAAAGACGCCTCGCGCGGCTGGCACTCCCTCGCCCTCGAGCGCGGTGCAGAAGGCCTCGTACAGCGGCTCTGCGACAGCCGGGGCGGCCGCGTCCGTGAAGCTCGGGCGGTTGCCCTTTCGAGTATCCGCGAGGAGCGTGAACTGGCTTACGACGAGCGCCTCTCCGCCGACGTCGAGGAGCGAGCGGTCGAACCGACCCGCCTCGTCCGCGAAGACACGAAGCCGAGCGATCTTTCCGGCCAGACGGTCTGCGTCCGCAGCCGTGTCGCCGTTCGCCACGCCGAGCAGGACGACGATGCCATGGTCGATCTCGGCGATACGCGCGCCGTCAACCGTGACCGAGGCTCTCGTCACGCGCTGCACCACGGCGCGCACGGCTATTCGAGGCCGTCGCCTGCCGGACGGGGGCGGAGCGCCCGCCCGAGCTTGATGTGCGGGAGCGCCTCCTCGCGCCGGCCCTGGTTCACGAGCGCGCGACCGAGGGCGTAGTGGGCGAACTCGTCGGACGGCGCGAGCTCGACGAGCGCGCGGAACTCCGCCTCCGCCTCGCTCCAGCGCCCGATCCGGAAGTACGCGATCCCGAGCGCCTCACGGATCGAGCGTGAGGTCGGCTCGGCCCGCTTCGCCTTCTCCAGCGCGACAGTCGCCTGTGCCGGACGTCCGCCACGCAGGTGGCTGCGCCCGAGCTGGAAGAGGTCGTAGGTCTCGCTCATCAGCTGCCCGCCCGGAGTGAACGCAGGGAGACGAGCCCGCGGAACCTGGCCCAGAGCGAGAGCTCGCTCCGAGCGGCCTCGAGAAGGCGACGCACCTCGCGTCGCGCATTCGCAGCGTTCCGCTCGAGGATCCCGGGCGGGCCGAACCGCCCGCTCGCGGCCGCTCGCGCGAATGCGCGACCGTCGAGAGCGAACTCGTCGTGCAGCGTCTTCCGCAACACCTCGAGCGTGGCGTTGACGGGAACGTCCACACCCTGGTCGCGCATGAAGTCCTCGAGCTCCCGCCGACTCGCTGTCGCGAGGCGGCGGGGGTCGCGGGAGAGATAGCGCGCGCGCCGGAACGCCGCCTTCCCGAGCCCGAGCAGGACGATCCAGGCCGCGCCTACGACGAGCCCGACGGCGACGATCGATGGAGCCGGACTCCGTTCCGCCGAGCCGGTCGCCTCGCCGAGGTCGCTCGTGTCGGGGGTGCGTGACGGAGTCGTTGGCCGCGCCGATCCCGTGAGATCACCGCGCCGCAGTCGCGCGACGGCATCCTGCGACCCAGACGCGAACGAGTACTCGCCGCCGAGGGTCCCGCGCCCGGGTGTCGGGTCGAAGGCGACCCACCCCACCCCGGAGAACCAGACTTCCACCCACGCATGCGCGTCGTGGTCGGTCACGACCCATTCGTCGTCTTCGAGCGTCCCGCTCGTGAAGCCGACCGCGACCCGCGCCGGGACACCGAGCATGCGGAGCATCGCCGCCATCGCGCCGGCGAAGTGCTGGCAGTACCCGGACTTCGTGCGGGTCACGAACGAGACGAGCGGCGGGCCTTTCCCGCGCGGCGGGGACTCGTCGTACCGGAAGCCCCCGGTCTGACGCAGCCACGACTCGATCGCGAGCACCGCTCCGTAGGGCGTCCGCGCGTTGCCCGCCACGCGCTGGGCCACCCGGTACATCGGGAGGTGCCGCTGGAAGTCCGAGTACGCCGGGTCCTCGAAGAACGCGCGAACGACGGCCTCGCGTCCCGGTTCCCCGTAGTGCGGGAAGAAGCGTCCGTCGACCTCGAGGAAACGCGACAACGCATTCGGGTATGTGGTCGCGGCCCGCGCGAGCGCGCGCGGCGAGGGATCGGGCGCGTAGCTCCAAACGCGATACCCCTCCCCCGCCGAGACCGCCTCGCGCGCTCGCAGAACGCCGCCCGAGAGCAGGAAGACGGTTCCGAGCCCTGCTGCGTCGAGCGCGACCGGCGTACCGGCCGCCGCGAGGTGGTCGTCCACGAGCGCCTCGACCTCGACCCGCTGATCGAGCCAGTTCCGCGGAACCTGGCTGCGCTCCGGGACGAGCTGCGGACGCTGCAGGTTCCGGTCGGCGTGGTCGACCTGGTCGAGCCAGAACAGATGCTCGAACCAGTGGTCGTCGCTGAAGAGGTCGAGTGTCGTCGTCCGCCAGTAGTAGGGCGTCCGCGGGCCTTGAACCCGCATCACGACGGTCTCCTCGGGCGGGAAGCTGATCCCGTCGTAGTTCGAGTCCCAGACGAAGCGGATGTCGCTCGCGTCGCGGCGAGGCCCACCGATGTCCCACGTCTCCCAGTCGAGTGCCGACTCGCGTGCGAGGGTCGTCGCCGACGAGGTCAAGGTCGCGCCCGCGACGACGAGCGCCGCGACGAAGCCGCCGGCGAGGATCGAGCGTGCCGACGAGGCCCGTAGGACGAGTGGAATCGAGAGCGCCGCGACGAGAGCGAGGACGCCGAAGGCGATCGCCCGCGTGCCGAGGAGCGTCGCGGGCCAGCCGACTCCGGCCACCGTAACCGCAGCGGCGCCGAGCGGCCTGCGCGCGGCGACGAGCTGGCCGATTGCGAGGACGAAGCCGAAGATCGCAGCGAGCACCAGCGAGTGCATCTCCGGGTTCGATCCCGGCTCGAAGGGCAGATACACGCCGTAGAAGTCTGCGACGCCCTGAGCGAGGTCGCGCGCGAGTGGTGCGACGACGCGCTCGTCACGCCACGGCAGGAGCTCCCACGGCTGGGCGCCGAAAGCGATCCACGCGGCCCCACCGGCCGCCGCGACGGCGCCGAGCGCGCGTGCGACGCCCGAACGGAGGAGCACCGGCACCAGTGCGAGCGTGGCAACTGCGAGGGCGTCCCGAACGCGCGCAGGGCTCTCGAGGCCGAGCCATGCCCACGCGACCACGAGCGCCGGGAGGAGCGACGCCGCAAGCGTCCTAGCCACCCGCCACCGCCTGCCGCGGGCGCCCCGAGAGGACGGATGCGAGATCGTCGCCGTGACGGACGACCGCGGTCGGGAGGCCGTGCGCGGCGAGTCGGAGGACACCGGGCTCGGCACGCGTCGGACGCCCGGCGAAGCTCGCCGCGTCGATCCACACGACCGAGACGAGCCGCCTGGTGGCGAGCGCGACGACCTCGCCGAATGCTGCGCTGTCCGTCGTCCCCGTCACGACGACGAGCTCCCCGCTCGCGGCCCACCGCTGGTCGCTGCGGAGATAGCGCGAGACGGCGCCGATCGCGTCGGGCTGCACGCCAGCGAGCGCAGCTATCGCTCCTTCGAGGTCGGCGGTCGACCGTACGGGAACCGCGGTCTGCGCGCCGCTCGTCGGCACGAGCGTGACGAGCCGGCCACGGACGGCGTGCGCCTGCACGATGGAGCCCGCGACGCGCACTGCGGCGTCGAAGCTCGAGTCCGGCGGCTCGCCGACCGCCCAGCGCGGATCGCAGTCGAGGAGAACGACGACCCCGTCGTGCGTCGTGTCCTCGAGCTCCCTGACCATGAGCTGGCCACGTCGCGCGCTCGTCGGCCAGTGCACGCGGCGGAGCGACTCGCCCTGCTCGTACTCCCGGACCGAGTGGAAGTCGAAGCCGGCCGCCCGCCGCAGGAGCATGCGCCGCGCATCCCCGGTCGCGCGGCCTGCATCGGAGAACAGCCCGTCGAGGGCCGTCAGTCGCGGCCGGACGACGATCGTCGCGGGCTCGCAGACGACACGGGGCGACACGGATGCGAGACCGAGGAGATCACCGAGCACGATCTCCGTCTCGGACACGGCGAACACGCCGCGAGGGAGCGAGCCGAGATCGATCGCCCCGTGCAGTCTCAGCCCCTGCGCGCGCAGACTGCACGACCGGTCGCCGAGCCCGCCGACGATGGCCCTGGCCACTCCGGATCCGAGAGGAAGTCGGGCGCGTCGCCGTACGTCGACCGAGACGCGTACGCGATCTCCCTCGGTCGCCGTGTGGGGCTCGACGACCAGCTCGAGCGAAAGCGGCCTGTCCACGATCCAGGCCCAGAACCAACTGACTCCGGCTGCTAGGAGGAACCCGACACCGACGACGCCGAGCGTGCGCGATCCGGTGGCGACGGCCGCGACCAGCGCCGTCACCCCGAGCGCGAAGCCGCCGCGCCGCGCGGTCATCGCGGAGCCGGTGCCTCCGCGAGCGCGCGCTCGACGGCATCCTCGCCACGGAGGCCCGCTGCTCTCGCCTCGGGCGCGAGGATCACGCGGTGCGCAAGGACGGCGCTCGCTACCTCCTGCACGTCCTCGGGCACGACGAAGTCACGACTCCGCGCAACGGCCAGCGCCTTCGCCATCCGCAGGAGAGCGATTCCTGCGCGCGGGCTCGCCCCGAGCGCGAGCAACGTGCTCTCGCGCGTATGCCGGAGGATCGTCACGACGTACTCGCCCACGCTCTCCTCCACGTAGACCGCGCGCGCTGCGTCGATGGCGCCGAGGAGGTCGTCGCGATCCGCCACCGGCTCCAGGGCGTCGAGCGGCGGGGCGGTCGTCTGCTCGGCGAGCATCTGCGCCTCCTCTCCGAACGGCGGGTACCCCAATGCGAGCCGCGCCGTGAACCGGTCGAGCTGTGCCTCTGGCAGCGGATACGTGCCCTCGTACTCGATCGGGTTCTGCGTCGCCACCACGAAGAAGGGCTGCTCGAGCGGATAGGTGACGCCGTCGATCGTGACCTGGGCCTCCTGCATCGCCTCGAGGAGCGCGGATTGCGTCTTCGGCGACGCGCGGTTGATCTCGTCGACGAGGAGGACGTGCGCGAACACGGGCCCCGGCCGGAACTCGAACTCCCCCGTCCGCTGGTTGAAGACGTTGACGCCGGTGACGTCCGTCGGCAACAGGTCGGGCGTGAACTGGAGTCGCGAGAACGAGAGGTGGAGGGAACGGGCGACGGACTTCGCGAGCACGGTCTTCCCGACGCCGGGGAAGTCCTCGATGATGAGGTGGCCTTCGGCGAGGACGCAGAGCACACACAGCTCGAGAGTCGCGCGCGGAGCCCGGACCGAGCGCTGGAGGTTCTCCACGACGCGCTCGACCACCTCGGCCGCCGACCGCGAGGCGACGGAGCCTTCCGCGCGAGCGGCGTCGCTCATGTCGCCGAGAGTAGCCGCTCCACCTCGTCGAGCACGGCAGCCGCGACGGCAGACTTCGGCGCCTTCGCGATGTGCCGGTCGCCGTGCTCCGAGACGACGACCACCTCGTTGTCGTCCGCGTCGAAACCGATGTCCGCCCGGGAGACATCGTTGAAGACGAGCAGGTCCGCCTGCTTCGAGCGTCGCTTCTCGCGTGCGCGCTCGAGTCCAGCGTCGCCCTCGTCTGCCGCAAAACCGACGACGACCTGTCCCGGCCGTCGCCGCGAACCGAGCTCGGCGAGAACGTCGGCGGTGGGCTCGAGCTCGACGACCCACGACGAGCCGTCCTTCGGACGCTTCGTCGCGAACGGAGCCGAGGCCCGGAAGTCCCCGACCGCGGCTGCCATGACGACGACGTCCGCATCGGCCCGTTCGAGCGCCTCGCGCTCGAGCTCGGCGGCGGTGGGCGTGTCCACGACGTCGACGCCCGTCGGCGGCGCGACTGCGAGGTTCGCTGCGAGCAGCGTCACGTCGGCCCCACGTGCACGTGCCTCGGCGGCGAGCGCCACGCCCATGCGGCCCGACGAGCGATTGCCGACGTACCGCACCGAGTCCAGCGGCTCGCGTGTGCCGCCGGCCGAGACGAGCACCCGCTTTCCGCGCAGGGGACTGTCGGAGGAACGGAGGAGTGCCTCGATCCGCGCCGCGATCTCCTCCGGCTCGGCCATCCGTCCCACTCCCTCCTCACCCTCGGCCAGCTCACCTTCGGCCGGGCCGACGAGCTCCACGCCGCGGGAGCGCAGTGTCGCGACGTTCGCCTGCGTCGCCGGATGGAGCCACATGCGCGTGTTCATCGCCGGGGCAACGACGACCGGCCCGGCATGCGCGAGCACGGACTCCGTCAGCACGTCATCGGCGAGCCCGTGCGCCAGGCGTGCAAGGGTGTTCGCCGTCAGCGGCGCGACGACGAGGAGATCGAAGTGGCCGAGGTGCGGATACGGGTCGTCGCTCGGAGCCGTGCGCGCCAGTGCGTGGAAGGTTTCCGCGGTGACGAAGCGCTCGGCGCCGGCGGTCAGCACGGGATGCACGTCGTGGCCTGCTCGGACGAGCAGGCGGACGAGCGTGCAGGCTTTGTAGGCCGCTATCCCGCCGGTCACTCCGAGCAGGATGCGCGCCACGTCTCGCGTCCTAGCCGGACGGAGTGAGGTGCCTGATCTTCCCGCTCGCGATCTCCTCCATGGCCATCGTGAGGTAGTTCTTCGAGCGGGACTCGATGAGCGGCGGCGGCGCTTCGTCGAAGCCGATGCCCTCGCCGAGCTGGTGGTGGTAGTTGTTGATCTGGCGGGCCCGCTTCGCGGCGACGAGCACGAGCGCGTAGCGGGAACCGTCGACCTGGGTCAACAGGGTGTCGAGTCGTGGATAGATCATGGGCGGGCCATGGTACCTGTGGAGTCGTCTTGGGGTGAGATCCCGTGCCGCAGACGTTACGTCTGCACGGCCCGCGCGCGTGCGAGCTCACATTCGACGAGTGCGGCGAGCGCGGCAGTCGCGCGCTCGATGTCGTCGTTTCGCACCATGTAGCGGAACTCGTGAGCGCGCTCGAGCTGTGTGCGGGCGAGCTCGATCCGCTCCCCGATTTCGCCCGTGCTCTCGGTCGCCCGTTCGCGAAGACGCCGCTCGAGCTCGCCCACGTCCGCCGCGATGAAGATCGTGACGCTGCGCTGAAGCTCGTCCTGCACGCGTAGCGCTCCCTCGAGCTCGAGCTCGAGCACGCAGACGCAGTCGTCGTTCGCAATGCGGTCGATCTCGGAGCGAAGCGTTCCGTAGCGCTTCCCGGAGACGTACGACACCCACTCGAGGAACTCGCCGGCGTCGACACGCGAGGTGAACTCCTCGTCGCTCAGGAACCAGTAGTCGTGCCCGTCGACCTCTCCGGGACGCTGTGGGCGGGTGGTCGCGGAGACGGCGACCTGCAATCCGTCCACTCGCTCGAGCAGACCTCTGATGAGCGTTCCCTTCCCCGCTCCCGACGGGCCCGTGACGACGAAGACGGGCCTTGACGGCACCGTCGGATCAGCCGCGGTGGTTGAAGAGCTCGACGAGCTCGGTGCGCTGGCGCTCGGAGAGGCCGCCGACCGTTTTCGACTGGCTGATCCGGCACTGGTTCAGCAGCCGGGCAGCCTTCACGCGGCCGAACTTCGGGACGGCCATGAGCATGTCGAACACCTTCGCGGTCTCGACCCACTCGGGCGGATCGAGGAGGATCGTCTCGATGCTCGCGCGTCCCGCCTTCAGGTCGCGCTTGAGCTGTGCGCGGCGGACGCGGACGTCGTTCGCCCGCTGAAGCGCCTCCATCCTCTGGTCGAGGGAGCGCGCAGGCGCCTGAGCGTGCGACTTCGTCGTGACCATGAGCCGGACGAGTCTACCAAGCTTGCCCCCTTGGTCAAGCAGAACCGTTTTGGCTCATTTGCAGGTATTTTACTGTTCTCTGACAAGACTACGCTTCGCGGGCAGGAACGTTTCGACGAGCTCCGCACGTACGCGAGCAGGCGCGTACGGGTCGGAGAAGAGGATCGTCCCGAGGGCGACGGAGCTCGCGCCCGCTGTCACGAAGTCGCGCACATCCTCACCCGATCCGATCCCGCCCATGCCGACGATCGGGAGCTCGACAGCGTGTGAGCAGGCCCACACACACGCGAGCGCGATCGGTCGAAGCGCCGGCCCGGAGTACCCGCCGGCACCGCGCGCGAGCTTCGGTGACGCGGTCGACGGATCGAGAGCGAGCCCCCGGATCGTGTTGATCAGCGAGAGCCCGTCCGCGCCCGCGGCCTCGACGGCACGCGCCGACTCGGCGATGTCCCAGGTCGCAGGCGAGAGCTTCGCGTAGAGCGGCTTGGTCGTCACGCTGCGCGCGGCAGCAACGAGCTGCGCCGCGGTCTCCGGCGCCTCTTCGACGTTCGGACACGAGAGGTTGAGCTCGATCGTTCCTACCTCCGGCCGCTCGTCCATGCGCTCGCAGACGCAGGCGTAGTCCTCGGCTGAGAAGCCGCCCACCGAGACCCATAGCGGCACGCCGAGCTCCGCCAGACGCGGGAGGACGTTTGAGACGAAGACCTCGACCCCGGGGTTCTGGAGTCCGATCGAATTCAGCATCCCACTCTCGGTCTCGGCGATCCGCGGGGGCGGGTTGCCCTGGCGGGGAAGCGGGGTCACGGTCTTCGTCACGAACGCGTCGAGGGTCTGCGCGATCTCGGAGGCAACCAGGGCATCGAGACAGCCCGAGGCATTGAGGATCGGGGTGCTCATGCGGCGTCTCGCAAGACAGGCCCTTCCACACAGAGCCGCACGAACCATCCGTCACGCTCGACCACACAGCCGAAGCACGCTCCGTATCCACAGGCCATCGGCGCCTCCCACGCGAGCTGCGCCCTCGGGACGAGCGCGCGCACCGCCTCGAGCATCGGCTCGGGACCACAGGCGAGGACGTCGACCGGCTCGTCGGGAAGGAGCTCCGTGACGAGGCGCGGCTCGACCACGACCTCCGCGCCGCGGAGGAGCGCCGACGCCGCGGCGTGGTGGTCGCTCCGGAAGCCGAGGATCGCCGGCGGGTGCCCGAGCATCTCTGCGAGGTACGGAAGGGGCGCGATCCCGATCCCCCCGCCGACGAGCAGCGGTCGCTCGACGGAGAGGTCGAAGCCGTTGCCGAGCGGCCCGAGCACGTGGATCGCGTCGCCGCGCTCGAGCGCGCAGAGCGCGCGGGTACCGGGGCCGATCGCGTCGATGAGGAAGGCGAGCTCGCCGGGCGGCGCCTGGCAGAGGCTCATCGGCCGCGGGAGCATGCGACCGGGCGCCTCGAGCATGAAGAACTGCCCGGGCGACCCCGGCTCGAGGCCGCCGCGCTCGAGCCGGAGCAGCGTGTACGGACCGACCGCCTCGCGGCCGGCGACCGGAAGACGCTGGCGCCGCGCGTTCACGCCTCGATCCCGATGCGCTCCTGGAGCGACAGCGCCGACTCGGCCCGGGCGTTCGCGATCGCGTGGACGGCCGCGGCAGCACCGGCGATCGTGGTCACGCACGGAATCCGGGCGACCAGCGCGGCCTCGCGGATGAGGTAGCCGTCGGCGCGCGCCCCGCTGCCCTGCGGGGTATTGATGACGAGGTCGCAGCGGCCGGCGCGAACCAGATCGACGACGGTCTCCTCCTCGTCGTCGGCGTCGGCGACCTTCGCGATCTCGCCGATCGCGAGACCGGCCGCACGCAGCGTCCGGGCCGTCCCCTCGGTCGCGACGAGCTCGAAGCCGAGCCCGGCCAGCGCGGCGGCGACTGCGACCGCAGCGGGCTTGTCCTCGTCGCGCACGGAGAGGAACGCCGTCCCCGAGGTGGGCAGTGGCCGGCCCGCCGCGCGCTCGGCCTTCGCGAGCGCGGTCGGGAGGTCGTTCGCCGACGCCATGACCTCCCCGGTCGAGCGCATCTCCGGCCCGAGGACCGGGTCGGCGCCCGGGAAGCGGGCGAACGGGAGCACTGCCGCCTTCACGCTGACCTGCGCTGGGCGCGGAACCGGGAGATCGAGCTCCTGGAGCGTCGAGCCGGAGGCGAGCCTGCAGGCGGCCTCGACGAGATTCACGCCGATCGCTTTGCTCGCAAACGGAACCGTGCGCGAGGCCCGCGGGTTCACCTCGAGGACGTACACGGTCGAGTCGGCGATCGCGAGCTGGACGTTGAGGAGACCGACGACGCCGAGGGCCGGCCCGAGTCGCTTCACGACGTGCTCGACCTCGAGCGCGTTCGCGAGCGTGAGAGACGGGGCGGGCAGCACGCAGGCCGAGTCGCCCGAGTGGACGCCCGCCTCCTCGACGTGCTGCATGACCGCGGCGATGTACACGTCGTCGCCATCGCAGAGCGCGTCCACGTCGAGCTCGATCGCGTTCTCCACGAAGCGATCCAGGAGGACTCCGTGCGCAAGACCGGGATCCGCTTGCGCTGGGATCCCGGTCGCGCGAGAAGCGGAAAGGCCATGGCTGCTCAACACGGCGAGCGCCGCGGTCAGTTGCTCCTCGTCGTAGCAGATGCGCATGGCCCGTCCGCCGAGGACGTAGGACGGCCGCACGAGCACGGGGTAGCCGATGTCCTCGACCGCGGCGAGCGCTTCTCCGAGGTCGGAGACGATCGCCCACGGCGGGCAGCGGATTCCGAGCTCCTCGGCGAGAAGCCCGAACCGCTCGCGGTCCTCGGCGAGGTCGATCGCCTCGTGCGGCGTGCCGAGGATGCGGTAGCCGCCCTCCTCGATCGCACGGGCGAGCCGGAGCGGCGTCTGGCCACCGAACTGCGTGACGACTCCGAGAGGCTGCTCGCGGTCGCAGACGGCGAGCACCTCCTCCGGCGAGAGCGGCTCGAAGTAGAGGCGGTCCGACGTGTCGTAGTCCGTGGAGACCGTCTCGGGGTTGCAGTTGACCATCACCGCCTCGAAGCCGAGCGCGCGGAAGGTCTGCGCGGCATGGACGCAGCAGTAGTCGAACTCGATCCCCTGCCCGATGCGGTTCGGGCCCGAGCCGAGGATGACGACGCGCGGCTTGTCGCCCGCGGGCACCGCCTCGTCGGCCTCGCCCCAGGTCGAGTAGAAGTAGTTCGAGGCGGCCTCGACCTCGCCGGCGCACGAGTCGACACGCCGAAACACGGGCTTGATCCCGAGCTCGTGGCGCCGCCGGCGCACCTCGAGACCGCTGAGCCCGAGCGCCTCTCCGACGGTGTCGTCGCCCCACCCCGCGCGCTTGGCCGCGGCGATGTCCCCCGAGGCGAGGATCTCGCGTGCGCGGGCGATCTCCGCGCGGAACCACGGATGCAAGCCCTCCGGGAGGTCCTCGTCGGCCAGACTCGGCCACGGAGTGGGCGCGCCGCGCTCGAGCTCCCGCGAGCCGTGGGCCTTGAGGAGCGCCTCGGAGAACGTCCGGCCGATGCCCATCGCCTCGCCCACCGACTTCATCTGCGTGCCGAGCGTCTGATCGGCGCCGGGGAACTTCTCGAAGGCGAAGCGCGGGAACTTGACGACGACGTAGTCGAGCGTGGGCTCGAAGCTCGCCGGAGTCGTCTTCGTGAGGTCGTTCGGGATCTCGTCGAGCGTGTAGCCGACCGCGAGCTTGGCTGCGACCTTCGCGATCGGGTAGCCCGTCGCCTTGGAGGCGAGCGCCGAGGAGCGCGAGACGCGCGGGTTCATCTCGATGACCCGGACGTCGCCCGTCTCGCGGCTCCGTGCGAACTGGATGTTGGAGCCGCCGGTGTCGACGCCGACCGCGCGGATGATCGCGCAGGCCGCGTCGCGGAGCTCCTGGTAGGCCTCGTCGGAGAGGGTCATCTGCGGCGCCACGGTGACCGAGTCGCCCGTGTGCACTCCCATGGGGTCGAGGTTCTCGATCGAGCACACGATCACGACGTTGTCCGCGCGGTCGCGCATGACCTCGAGCTCGAACTCGTCCCAGCCGCGGACCGACTCCTCGACGAGCACCTGCCCGATCGGGGACTCCCAGAGGCCGCGCTCGACCTGGCTCTCCAGCGTCGCCCGGTCGTCGGCGAAGCCCCCGCCGTGCCCGCCGAGCGTGAAGGCGGGCCGCACGACGGCAGGCACCGGAACGCGGTCGAGCTCGGCGAGCGAGGTGACGATCCGGGACGCAGGCACGTTCAGGCCGCACGCGCGGACCGCGTCGCGGAAGAGCTCGCGGTCCTCCGCACGGCGGATCGCGTCGACCTTCGCGCCGATCAGCTCGACCCCGAGATCGTCGAGTACGCCGGCCTCTGCGAGTGCGATCGCAAGGTTGAGCGCCGTCTGGCCCCCGAGGGTCGGCAGCAGCGCATCGGGCCGCTCGCGCCGAAGAACAGAGGCGACGCTCTCGAGGTCGAGCGGCTCGATGTACGTGCGGTCGGCGAATCCGGGGTCGGTCATGATCGTCGCCGGGTTCGAGTTGACCACGATCGTGCGGTAGCCCTCCTCGCGCAGCACCTTGAGCGCCTGGCAGCCCGCGTAGTCGAACTCGCAGGCCTGACCGATGACGATCGGCCCCGATCCGATGACGCAGATCGACTCGATGTCGGTGCGGCGCGGCATCTAGGCGCGCAGCTCCTCGACGAAGCGCTCGAGGATCGGCCAGGCGTCGTGCGGACCTGGACCTGCCTCGGGGTGGAACTGCACCGAGCGGGCGCGCAGCTCGGGAAAGTCGAATCCCTCGACCGTGCCGTCGTAGAGGGAGACGTGCGTCGCCTCCGCACCCTCCGTCGGCGCGACTGCGAAGCCGTGGTTCTGGCTCGTGACGAGGACACGACCGGTCTTGCGCTCGAGCACGGGGTGGTTCGAGCCGCGATGGCCGAAGGGGAGCTTGTACGTGCGGTGGTCGGTAGCGAGGCCGAGCAGCTGATGGCCGAGGCAGATGCCGAGGATCGGCACCCGTCCGAGCGCCTCGCGCACGATTCGGGTCTCCTCGACGAGCGGCTCCGGATCGCCCGGGCCGTTCGAGAGAACGATGCCGTCGAACTCCGCGAGCTGGTCAACCGTCGCGTCGTGTGGGAGGACGGTCACCGCAGCGCCAGCGCCGGCGAGCCGGCGCATGATCGAGCGCTTCGCACCGTAGTCGACGACCGCGACGTGGGGCGAGCCCGCCTCGCTGAAGACGTAGCGCTCGGGCGTCGAGACGCCCGCGACGAGTGCCTGACCCTCCATCGAGGGCTGGGCGCGCACCTGCGCAAGGGCCTCCTCGACCGGCAGCGCTCCTTCGTCGGCGACCGCGGCTGCTTGCATCGAGCCGGAGTGGCGAAGACGCAGCACGAGTGAGCGGGTGTCGATGCCCTCGAGCCCGACGAGTCCGTGCACGGCGAGCCAGCGAGCCCACTCCGCACCGCCGAGCGCGCGCATCAGCGCCGCTTTCGCGTGCGGCGCCTCCGACTCGTCGCGCTCGGAAGCGACGCCGTAGTTGCCGACCATCGACGCCGTGAAGCACACGAGCTGGCCTGCGTAGCTCGGATCCGTGACGGTCTCCTGGTAGCCGGTCATCCCGGTCGTGAAGACGGCCTCGCCGAAGGCGACGCCGTCCGCGGCCACCGAGCGGCCGCGGAAGACGGTGCCGTCCTCGAGCGCCAGGTACCCCTCGGTCGACGTCACGCCTCGGACACCAGCCGACCGTCGGCGACCGTCTGCACGACCCGCCCGCGGAGCGTCGCGCCGAGGAGCCACGAGTTGACCGACAGCGAGCGGAAGCCGTCCTCGCTCACCGTCCACTCGTGCTCCAGGTCGAGGGTGACGAGGTTCGCCCGCGCGCCGACCTCGATGCGAGGGCGATCGAGACCGAATGCCCGGGCCGGCCCGGCCGACATCCGCTCGAGCAGCGTCTCGAGCGAGATGATCCCCGGCTCGACGAGGTAGGTGTAGAGGGACGCGAACGCCGTCTCGAGCCCCGTCACGCCGAACGGCGCCTCCTCGAACGGCACCTCCTTCTCCTGGCGCGCGTGCGGCGCATGGTCCGTCGCGATACAGGAGATCGTCCCGCGCCGGAGGGCATCTCGCAGCATGTCGCGATCCGTCTCACCGCGCAGAGGCGGGTTCATCTTCGTGTTCGGGTCGAGCGAGCGGACGGCCTCGTCGGTGAGGACGAGATGGTGCGGCGTGACCTCGCCGGTCGCGGCGACATCGTGCGCGAGGGCAGCCTCGAGCGCCTCGACCGACTCGCGTGCGGAGAGGTGCATGAGATGCAGCGGCCTTCCCTCGGCGGCGGCGAGCGAGAGATCACGCTCGACCATGACGCTCTCGGCACTCGACGGGTACGGGCCGATCCCGAGCTCCGCTGCGACCGGTCCCTCGTGGGCGTGGCCACCGCGTGAGAGCGTCGGCTCCTCGCAGTGGAGCGCGAGCCGCCGGTCCGTGAGCGCACTGTACTGGAGCGCGCGCCGCATGAGCCCGGCGGAGACGACCGGACGACCGTCGTCGGTGAACGCGGCCGCGCCCTCCTCCGCAAGCTCGACCATCTCGGTCAGCTCCTCCCCACGCTGACCCTTGCTGATCGCTGCCATGAAGCCGGTCGGGACCAGCGCCTCGTCGCGCGCTCTCTCGACGAGCGCCCCGAGCACGGAGGCCGAGTCGACGACCGGTTCCGTGTTCGGCATCGCGAGGATCGCGCAGTATCCGCCCGCCGCGGCCGCCTCGGTGCCGGAGCGGATCGTCTCCTCGTCCTCGCGACCGGGCGTGCGCAGATGGACGTGCGGGTCGACGAATGCGGACGCGATGACGACGCCGGAAGCACCGCCGGGCTCGAGTGCGCTGATGACGCCGTCGGTGACCGTGATCCGAAGCGACTCGTCGATCCCCTGGGTCGGGGCGAGCACGCGACCCTCGAGCACGAGCGAGTCGGACCGTCCGTTGCGCACGAAGAGGGTCACGCGACTCCCACCCGCTCTGGCGTGGCGACCGGAGCGACCGTGAGGACGTCGTACAGCACTGCCATGCGCACGAAGAGGCCGGAGCGCACCTGGTCGGAGACGAGCGCGGCGGGCGAGTCCGCGACCCGCGGATCGATCTCGACGCCGCGATTCATCGGGCCGGGATGCATGACGACCTGGCCCTCGCGGAGCCGTTCCGGCGTGATCCCGTACAGCGAGGTGTACTCGCGAAGGGACGGAACGAATGCCTCCGACATCCGCTCGTGCTGCATGCGCAGGACGTAGACGACGTCCGCATCCGCGATCGCGCCGAGATCGTGCGAGACCGCGCAGTCGAGCGCCTCGATGCCTCGCGGGACGAGCGTTGGGGGCCCGACGAGCACGGTGCTCGCGCCGACCAACCCGAGCGCCTGGACGAGCGAGCGTGCGACTCGCGAGTGGAGCACGTCCCCGACGATCGCGACGTGCAAGCCTTCGCTGCGCCCGAGCGCCTCGCGCATCGTGTAGAGATCGAGGAGTGCCTGCGTCGGATGCTGGTGCTTGCCGTCGCCGGCATTCACGACGTGGGCATCGGTGAGGCTCGCAACGAGCTGCGGCGCACCGATCGAAGGGTGGCGAACGACGATCACGTCCGGCTCGTACGCGGCGAGCGTGAGCGCCGTGTCCTTCAGCGACTCGCCCTTGTCGACCGACGAGCCGGCCGAGCGGATGGACATGGTGTCAGCGGACAGGCGTTTCGCCGCGAGCTCGAAGCTCGCGAGGGTCCGCGTCGAGGACTCGTAGAAGAGGTTGATCACGGTACGACCGCGGAGCGTCGGGAGCTTCTTCACCTCCCGCTCGAGGGATGCTGCGAGCGAGCTCGCTGTGTCGAGGACGCGCTCGACGTCCGCCCGTGCGAGATCGCCGATCGAGAGCAGATGGCGCCGGTGCGGCGCGGGAGGCCGCAGCTCAGCCACGCTCGCCGTCCTCGGGCTCACCGACGAGGAAGACACCGTCGCGCTCGTCGATCTCCAGGAGCTCGACCTGGATCCGCTCGTCCCTCCCGGTCGGAAGGTTCTTGCCGACGTAGTCCGGGCGGATCGGGAGCTCGCGGTGCCCGCGGTCGACGAGGACCGCGAGCTGGACGCGGGCCGGGCGGCCGAACTCGAAGAGCGCGTCGATGGCGGCGCGAATCGTCCGGCCCGTGTACAGCACGTCGTCTACGAGGACGACGGTCATCCCCTCGATCGGGAACGCGATGCTCGTCGCCCGGACGACCGGCTGGCGCCCGGGCGGCCTCCCCCCGTCGCGGACGTGGACGTCGTCTCGATGGAACGTGATGTCGAGCGCGCCGACCGGCAGCTCGACGTCGCTCCGCTCCGCGACGAGCCGCCGGAGACGTGACGCGAGGGGCGCTCCCCGTGACTGGATCCCCACGAGCGCGACCCGGTCGAGGTCGCCGTCGCACCTCTCGATGATCTCGTGCGCGATGCGGGAGAGAGCCTTCGCGATCGCCTCGCCGTCGAGGAGGAGCCTCGCCGTAGCGTCTTCGGGGACGTGCGTCGTCAAACGAACTCCTTTCCGGCCTCGCTGGACCGGGTTAAAGGATCGGCTCGGCGAGTGTAGCGGCCGCGTCCGCGGACGTCCGGCGGGTGCGTGCACCCGAGCGAACGAGCTCCGGGTCACCGCGCTCGGGGAACGGGATCGTTATGACGTCGAAGTCGCGCGGCACGACCGTCTGCGGGAAGAGCTGTGTCGCCTCCTCGACGACCTGGTGCCCGAAGTACCGCGTCGAGACGTGGGTCAGCGCGAGCAGCTTGACGCCCGCCTCCCGCGCCACGAGCGCGGCCTCGCCTGCGGTCGAGTGGCCCGTCTCCCGCGCGCGCTCGCGCTCGTCCGCGAGAAAGGTCGCCTCGTGGACGAGCACGTTTGCGCCAGTTGCCGCCTCGACGACCGACGCCGCAGGAGCCGTGTCTCCGGTCAGGACGACGATCCGGCCGGCCCGCGCCTCTCCGAGCACGTCCTCCGACGCCACGACGCGGCCGTCCGCCAGGGTCACGGTCTCGCCGCGCTGGAGCAAACCGCGCTCGCGCCCGTCCGGCACGCCGAGCCGATCGGCCTCGGCGACGTCGAACCTGCCGGGACGATCGTCCTCGACCAGCCGGTACCCGACCGCGGTGACTCCGTGTGCGGCTGCGAACGTCTCCACGCGGTACCCGTCGCGCGGGAGGCTCTCCCCCGGCTCGACCTCCACGAGGGCCACGGAGTACGTCAGCTTCCCGAAGATGCGCCGGAGCGTCGAGAACAGCTCGCCGAGGCCGCGTGGCCCGTACACCGTCAGCGGGATCTCGCGACCGCGCAGCGCGAACGTCTTGAGCATCCCCGGCAGCCCGAGGTAGTGGTCGGCATGGAAGTGGGTGAGGAAGACCTCCTCGAGCTCGACGAGGCCGACGTCGCTGCGCAGGAGCTGGCGCTGGGTGCCCTCCGCGCAGTCGAACAGGAGGCGATCGCCGCCACGCCGTACGAGCGTCGCACTGAGCGCGCGCCTGGCCGTCGGCATGGACCCGGACGTCCCGAGAAAGACGACGTCGAGCTCCACGGCGGCGGATTGTAACCGGGCGCTCAAACCCGCCCTTGTGCGCGCCGATACAGGACCCATGCGGCGCATGCGGGCCTACCGCTCGTCCGGACTTCTGCGTTCCCTGACCCTGCTCCGGACGTTCCTCATCGCCTCGGCGGTCATCCTGGCGGCCGGCGCCGTCGCGCTCTCGTCGCGACTGTCGGCCGACCTTCGCGCGGCGGCGCTCGAGGACAGCGCCCTCGACGTGTCCGCGTACACGGATGCGATCCTCGGCCCCACGCTCGTGCACGGAACGACCGTGCACGTGACTCCCGAGGCACTGCGCCGCCTCTCGCGAACCGTGCGCCTCCCGGACGACGTCCGCGGCCTCAACGTCTACACACGCGGCGGGCGCCTCGTCTTCTCGACCACGCGACCCGACCGCGTCGGGCGACTCCGTTCGAGTCCTCACCTGCAGGCGGCGGCCGAAAGCGGCGCGCCCTCCGCCGACCTCGTGGATCCCGAGGGCCCGTCCCCCGCCGTCGTCAAGGTATGGACTCCGTTGCACGCGACCAGTGGACGCGTCGCAGGCGTGACGGAGGTGTCGCTCGACGATTCGGTCGTCGAAGGAATCATCGAGGACACCCGCGCCACGGTGTGGTTCGCCGTCGGCATCGTCTTCGGTGTGCTCTGGATCGCGCTCGCGCTCCTCGTGCGTGGAGCATCGGCTCGCCTCGAGGCCCAGAACGAGGATCTCGCCGCCCGGCAGCACGACCTCGTCGAGTCGTCGCGCGAGCTCGAGGCGACGCTCCTCGAGACGATCGAGACGCTCAACGCCGCCGTCGAGGCCCGTGACCCCTACACGGCGGGACACTCGCAGCGCGTCCGGCGGGTCTCGCTGGCGATCGGGCGGGAGCTCCGGCTGCCCGCGCGTCAGCTCGGCGCGCTCTCGACTGCTGCGCTCTTCCACGACATCGGCAAGATAGGGATGCCCGACTCGATCCTCACGAAGCCGGACCGATTGGACCGCGCCGAGGCTGCCGTCATGCGTGAGCACGTCACCCGTGGCGCGGAGATCGTCTCGCGGATCTCGTCGCTGCGCGACTCCGTTCCCGCCATTCGCCACCACCACGAGCGCTGGGACGGGCTCGGCTACCCCGATCGGCTGAGCGGAACCGACATTCCCGTGGAGGCGGCGATCATCGCGATAGCCGACGCGTGGGATGCGATGACAACCGACCGTCCGTACGCCGCCGCACTCTCGACGGAGGAGGCGATGCTCCAGGTCCACGCCGGCCGCGGAAAGCAGTTCAATCCCGCGGTCGTCGACGCCTTCCTCTCCGTCGCACGGCGACGGCCGGCCGAGCTCGCACCGCCCGAGGCGCCGCTCGTCGCGGCGGCCGGGTAGACCTACGCGGTCGGGAAGGCGAGATCGGTGTAGACCATCTCGCCCCTGAAGAGCTTCTCGGCGGGATCCCAGGGGAAGAAGATCGCGTTGCGCCACTCGAGGCGTGCGCCCGTCGGCTCGTGGTCGAGCCAGCGGTGCTCGTGCGTCGCGGTCACGCGGGCCTCCTCGCACACGCCCTGCGGCCCGATGACGATGTACTCCAGATCGAAGTGGATGTCGGGAAACGCGGTGAGCAGCTCCGTGTAGAAGCGCGCAGCGCCGTCGTGCCCTTCCCAGCGAGCACCCGTTCCCATCACCTCGTAGACGCAGTCCTCCGTGAGCGTCGAGATGAGCCCGGGGAGGTCGCGGTTGTCCTCGGCGATCGAGTGCTTCTTCCAGAGCTCGCGGATCTCGGCGTACTCGTCGGCGTCGACCGGTCGGCGCAGGAGCTCGAGGATGCGATCGGACGCCATCGTCGCGTTTCTACCAGCGACGCCGTCGCCGTGCGGTCGCTACGGCACGAGGAGCCGCTGTCCAGGGGCGATGGTCGAGCTGCTCAGACCGTTCGCCCGCTGGAGCTTCCAGACGCCCGCTCGCGGGTCACCTCCGTACCGCTCCGAGGCGATCGACCATAGCGTCTCGCCCGCCTCGACCCGGTGCACCTGCGGCGTCGGCCCGGCGCCCGTGTCGCGTGCGAGCACGGCCCAGACGAGAACCGCGACGAAGACGACAATGACGACTCGACCGAACACGTGTTCGCATCATGACACGAACACCTGTTCGGTGTCAAGATCAGCGACGAAGCAACGCCTGCCGCACGACGAGGGTGCGGCGCTTCTGGTTCGCTTCGGCCGCGAACTGCACCGTAACCTCGACGCGCCGGGTCGTCGTAGGCGCCGGACGCAGGCTCACGTCGAGCGGGCGCAGGCCGGGAACGGCGACCGACCGGCACCGCTGCTCAGGCTGCGCCCAGTCCGTGGAGCGGACGCAGATCTTCGCGCGGGCGTCCTCGCCGGCCGCGATGCGCGTCGTGACCGCGGCGCGCTGGCTTCCGACCGCCACCTTCGTGCCAAGGACCTCGATACCCGGAGACCAGATGCGCGGCACACCCGCGCAGCCGGACGCGGCGATCGCGGCCCGCACCGCGTCCGCCGAGGGACGCGCCGAGCCGTCCGTACGTGCGAGGCCCGCCTGGAACCCGGTGCGCAGGCCGTCGTCCCGGTAGCCGAAGAAACTCAGCGACGCGACGTCGGGGTCACACGCCGCCTCCCGGATGAGCTGACCGTAGATCGCCGCCTGCGTGACCTCGTCCGTCACCGGGACGTTCTCCTGCCCGCGGTAGCCCACACGACCAACCGTGTCGACCTGCCAGCCCACCTCGTCGAGGTGGAGCTTCAGTCCCTCGAGCGTGGTCGGCTGCGGCGTTCCGTCGAAGGCGTCCCAGAGTGCCTGCTTCAGACGGTCGAGGTTCACGAACCCGGCGTTCGGCCACGCGTAGCCGCGCTCGAGGGGATCGGTCGCCTCGTTCGGGTACGGATGGAAGCTGAACCCATCCATCAGCGGCTCGGTGCGGCCGCTCTTCCGGTACCAGGCGCCGAGCGCCCGCAGGAAGCGCACGGGTGACGTCGAGATGTTGTTCCGCGCAGTGGGACGGTCGTTCCCGCGCGGCGACAACCCGACGCCGATGACCGTGATCTCCGGGTCGACGGCCTTCAGCACGTCGTAGGCCGCAGCGAGGTACGGACCGAAGGCGGGTGCCGAGGCGATCTGCCCGGACGCGTCGAACTGCGGACGCCAGAACGCCGGCTGGTTCGGCTCGTTGCCGATGACGAAGTGCTTGACGTCGGGATAGATCGAGGCGAGCACGCCGACGTACGAGGCGAAGAGCGAGGGCGACGAGAGCCCGGCCTCGATCTCACGCGGCGGGTACGGATAGACGGCGAGGACGACGCGGAGCCCGGCCGCTTGCGCTGCGGCGATCGTCCGGTCGAGAAGCGGCTTGTCCTGGACGACCATCGCGTTGCTCGGGACGAAGCGCACGCCGACGACGGTCTGCCGCAGACCGAGCCCGGCCATCTCCTCGTACAGCGCCGCGCCACCGTCGTCCGAAAACTTCCCCGAGTCGTCGTTCGCACCGACGTCGGCGGCCACGCCGACGGACGCTCCACAGAGGAGCGCAGCGGCGAGCACCGTTGCGACAGCGAGGATCCGCATTTCCCAATCCACCAACGCGGGCTCCCCACTGCCCGCAGCGTGACGAGCCTAGAGACGAGCGAGGAGGGCGTCAAGCATATGCTGCGCCCCGAAGCGGACGGGATCGTCGGTCGGCAGGCCTGTCTCCTCCGCGACCTCGGCGATCGCGATGCGCGCGTCGTCGTCGCTCGCGATCGCGGCCGTATTCAGTGCGACGCAGGCGACCGTCGCCTTGCGCGCGGGGAGCGAGATGCGCTCGTGGAGGTCGATCAGCTCGCGAAGCGGAGGGATCGGGTGGCCGGGCGAGCCCTCGATCTCCGTCGCGCCCGCCGCGTGACAGAGCACGAAGACGTGCGGGACGGAGCCGTGCACGAGCCCGAGCGTGACGCCCGAGTACAGCGGGTGCACGAGCGAGCCCTGCCCCTCGACGAACAGGAGCTCTCCCCCGCGCCGGGCGCCCTCGACGACGAGCCATTCGGCCGCTCCCGCGAGGAAGTCCGAGACGACGGCGTCGACGGCGATTCCCCAGCCTGCGATCGCGATCCCCGTCTGCCCGGTTGGCACGAAGACCGACGCAAGCCCGCGCCTGCGCGCGTCGAGGTCGAGCTCGACGGCGACCGTCTTCTTCCCGATCGCACAGTCGCTCCCGACCGTGAGCACGATCGTGGCGTCGACTTCGAGGTTCGCGCCTGTGGGGACGCTCAGCCCGGGTGGCGGCTTCCGCAGGTCGCGCAGCTCTACACCGTGCGTCCGCGCCAGCTCCGAGAGCTCCGGATCGTCCGAGATGAACTCGTGGAGGCCGCTCTCCACGTCGAGACCCGATGCGATCGACTGCTTCAGGAGCTCGCGCCAGGCCGGCGGGAAGCGGCCGCCCTGCGTCGCGACGCCCACGACCGCGACCGTCGGCTCGTACGCCAGCGCCTCGTCAACGCTCCCCACGATGGGGATGCCTTCGTGCTCCTCGCCCACCCGCTGCGAGTCGAGGATCGCGACCACCGGATCGGGGCCGTAGCGGACAATGCCGCGCATCGTCTTGCCGTAGTGCGGGTCGTGCGAGAACCCCTCGCCGAGGATGAGGATGCGGCGAGGCCCGCTCATGCGCGCGGGGCGACCCCGAGACCAGCCTCGACCGACGGAGTTTGGACGCCGTCGACGAGCTCGACGCCGGGCCACGGATCCTCGCGGAGCAGCAGGTTGCCGTCGAGGTCGACGTGGTCGCACAGGGGCGCGACGCAGCACCCGGCCGCGATGCCGAGGCCCGACTCGAGCATGCAACCGAGCATGACACCCATCCTCAGCGCCCGTGCCGCGTGCACCATTCGAATCGCCTCGCGGATACCGCCCGACTTCGAGAGCTTGATGTTGATGCCGTGCGCGATCTCGGCGCACGTCGCAACGTCGGCGAGGGTGTGGCAGTCCTCGTCGACGTAGATCGGGATCGGCGAGCGGTCTTTCAGCGTCGGCCCGCCCTCGTCGCCCGCGGGGAGCGGCTGCTCGCAGTACTCGACGCCCAGCTCCGCGAGCTGCGGCAGCGCCTCGAGCGCCTCGTCGAGCGACCACCACTCGTTGACGTCGACCATGAGCGGGAGGTCGGTGACGGCTCGCACCGCACGCACGCGCTCGACGTCGAGGCCGTCCCCGCCGCCGAGCTTCAGCTTCAGACGACGGAACGAGGCGGCCGCCTTTTCCGCACGACGGGCCATGTCGTCGGGGTCGCCGAGCCAGATCGTCCACGACGTGGGTGGGCCGGTGCGCGGGAAGCCGAGGAGCCGGAACGCCGGCACGCCGAGCAGCTTGCCCTGGAGATCGTGGAGCGCCGCGTCGAGAGCCGCCTTCGCCGCCTGCTCACCGCGGATCGACCCGAGCCGCTCCCCGACGTCCTCGAGCGCGAAGGGATCGCCGCCGACGATGTGTCCTTGATCGTCGACGAAGCGCATCGCCGACTCGGCCGACTCGTCGTAGCGCTCGATGGGCGCCGCCTCCCCGTGCCCGGTGACGCCGTCGTGCGTCACGGAGACGTGGACGACGTCCGCGTAGTCCGCCGCCTCGCGCGCGATGACGAAGGTCTCGGCGAGCTGCAGGCGGACGATCTTGGCGGCGAGCTGCATGAGGCCGAGACTAGAGACTTCAGTCCGCGCGAGCGGCGCCAGCGGCCTGGGCTCGGAGCTCGTGACTAGGACGTTGGTTCACTCGCCGTCCGAGACATCCGCGCGTCGCCTGCGCTGAGACCATTTCGACCGCCGATACACTGGCCTCTCCCCGCGCCCGTAGCTCAGGGGATAGAGCGCGCGCCTCCGGAGCGCGAGGTCGCAGGTTCGAATCCTGCCGGGCGCATCCGATTCGCCGGATCCGAGGTGCGATGGCGTACGTGACGCGAGACGGGTTGAGGCTCTACTACGAGCAGCACGGATCCGGCTCCCAGCCCTTCGTGTTCGTGCATGGGTGGTGTTGCGACCACACGTTCTTCGCACCGCAGTTCGAGTACTTCGGCGCGAAGTCGAGCGTGACGACCTACGACCTGCGCGGATGCGGGAGGAGCGACCCGGGTGACGACTACGAGATCGCGACGTTCGCCGAGGAGCTCGCATGGCTCTGTCGCGAGCTCGGGATCGCCGCTCCGGTCATCGTCGGACACAGCCTGGGCGGCCTCATCGCCCTTGAGCTTGCAGCGCGCCATTCGACCCTGCCCGCCGCGGTGGTCGCCGTCGACCCCGGACCGATCGATCCCCTCCCGACGTCCCGTGAGGCACTTTCCGCACTCGCTGCACAGGTCGGCGATCTCGCCGCGGGCGATCCGCGACGCGCGTACGTCGCTGGGCTCTTTCGTCCGGGTGACGACGCCGAGCGAGCGCTCCTCATCCAGGACACGATGTGTGCAGTTCCACGTGAGATCGCTGCTGCCATGCTCGACGGCTACCTCCGCTGGGACGGTGTCGCAGCGCTGAATCGCTGTTCGGCACCTGTTCTCGTGACCCTGGCGCAAACGGGCGGCAGCAACGATCCGACCCGCCTCCTCGCGCTGAAACCGGAGCTCGCGATCGGCGTCACCGTAGGGGCCGGTCACTTCCAGCAGCTCGATGCAGCCGACCAGCTGACGCCCATGATCGAGCGGTTCGTCGCTGAGCTGCCGTGACGAGGTCGACGCACCCGTACGGCTCGAACCCGAGCCAGCTCGGGGAGCTGTTCCTGCCGTCCACCCGCGGTCCGCACCCCGTCGTGGTGGTCGTGCACGGCGGGTACTGGCGGGCGCAGTACGACCGCACGCTCATGAACGACGTCTGCGCGGATCTCGCCGCCCACGGGCTGGCCGCGTGGAACCTCGAGTATCGGCGCGTCGGCGGGGGTGGCGGATGGCCGGCGACGCTCGAGGACGTCGCAGCGGGCGTCGACCTCCTCGCGGACCTCGACGCACCGCTGGATCTCGGATGTGTCCTCGCGGTGGGACACTCGGCCGGCGGTCACCTCGCCTTCTGGATCGCGGCGCGACGGACCCTGCCGGACGAAGCTCCCGGAGCGTTACCGCGCGTCCGCATCCGCGCGGCCGTCTCGCAGGCAGGCGTGCTCGATCTCCTTCTCGCCTCCGAGCTCATGCCGTCGGCCACGCCCACTCGCGCCCTGCTCGGGGACCCGAAGACGCACTACGAGCGGTACGTGCTCGCCTCGCCCCGGGCGCGACTTCCGCTCGACATCCCGCAGCTCGTGCTGCACGGGGACCGCGACGACACCGTCTCGATGCGGATCGCGACGAGCTACGCGAAGGCCGCTCGCGAAGCCGGTGACGAGTGTGAGCTCCGCGTGCTCACACAGACGGGCCACTTCGAGCACATCGACGCGCGTGCCGAGGCATGGCACATCGCGCGCGACTGGCTCGTCGCTCAGACGAGTGCCGCGCGGAGCTGAGCGACGAACCGCTCGAGCGCGGCCGGCCCGTCCTCGGCAGCGAGGAGCGCTGCCGACCCGACGACGACGCCGTCGGCCAGCTCGGCCGCAGCGGCCGCCTGCTCCGGCGTGGAGATGCCGAAGCCCGCGTACAAGGGGACGTCCGTCAGGGTGCGCGTCCGTTCGACGAGCGGCGCGAGCGCGGGCGAGAGCTCGGTGCGCGCTCCGGTGGTACCGGCGACCGTGACGAGGTAGAGCCAGCCGTCGGTCGTGGAAGCCGCGAGCGCGATGCGCTCGTCCGTCGACGTCGGCGCGACGAGCTGGACGCGGCGGAGCTCCGGGTGCACGTCCACCGGGAGGTCGGCGACGATGAGCGAGCTCGCGCCCGCCGCTCCCGCGGCCGACGCGAACCGCCCCCAACCGTACGCCTCGAGCAGCGACGCATACGTCATCGGGACGAGCGGAACGTCGACCTGCTCGCGGATCGCACGCAGGTTCTCGAGGCACTCGGCCGTGCGCATCCCCGCGGCCAGCGCCCTCTCGGCGGCAAGCCGGATGACGGGGCCGTCCGCGAGCGGGTCGGAGAAGGGGAAGCCGATCTCGATCAGGTCGGCGCCGCCCGCCTCGGCTGCGCGCGCGAGCTCGGGCGTGTCCGGCCCGGCCATGAGGTAGACGACGAGTGCCTTGCTCAATGCTGCAGCACTTCTGCGAGATCCTTGTCTCCCCGCCCGGAGAGGCCGACGAGGACGAGCTCGGCGTCGAGGTCGAGCGCTCGCGCGAGCGCATGCGCCGGTTCGAGTGCGGGCAGGATGCCCTCCGTCTCGGCGAGCCGGTGGAAGGCCGCAACCGCTTCCTCGTCGGTCGCCGTGACGTACTCCGCGCGACCGGCGTCGCGCAGCGCCGCGTGCTCGGGCCCCACGCCCGGGTAGTCGAGCCCAGCCGAGATCGAGTGGGCGTCCAGCACCTGTCCGTCCGGGTCCGCGAGAACGGAGGAACGTGTGCCGTGGAGCACTGCCGGTCGGCCCGCCCCCAGGCTCGCCGCGCCGGCTGCCTCCACTCCGACCAGACGCACGTTCTCGTCGTCGAGGAAGCCGGCGAAGAGACCGATCGCGTTCGACCCCCCGCCCACGCACGCAACGACCGCGTCCGGAAGCCGCTCGTACGTCTCCAGCATCTGCGCCCGCGCCTCCCTGCCGATCACCGCTTGCAACTCTCTCACTATGCTCGGGTATGGCGCAGGCCCCACACAGGAGCCGATGAGGTAGTACGTCGTCTCGACGCTGGCGATCCAGTCGCGGATCGCCTCGCTCGTCGCCTCCTTCAGCGTCTTCGTGCCGAACTCGACGGGACTCACCTCGGCGCCGAGCAGTCGCATGCGCTCGACGTTCGGGTGCTGGCGGCGCATGTCCTCGGAGCCCATGTAGACGACGCACTCGAGCCCGAAGCGCGCGCACACAGTCGCGGTGGCGACGCCGTGCTGCCCCGCCCCCGTCTCGGCGACGATCCTCCGCTTCCCGAGCCTGCGCGCGAGGAGGATCTGCCCGAGCGCGTTGTTGATCTTGTGCGCGCCCGTGTGGTTCAGGTCTTCGCGCTTGAGGACGATCCGGCGCCCCTCCGGGGCGAAGCGCTCGGTCTCGTACAGCGGGGACGGCCTGCCGACGTAGTGGCGGCCCAGCCGGTCGAGCTCCTCGCCGAACGCGGGGTCTGCCTGCGCCTCGGCCCAGCCGCGCTCGAGCTCGTCGAGTGCGGGGATCAGCGTCTCGGGGACGTAGCGACCGCCGTACTCGCCGTAGACCTGTGTCGTCATCCGCGTGCGGCTTCCACGTAGGCGCGGACTCGTGCGTGATCTTTGATTCCCGGCGCCTCCTCGAGGCTCGAGCTCGCGTCGACAGCCCATGGCGCGACCGCGTCGATCGCCGCGCGCACGTTCTCGGGGCCGAGGCCGCCGGCGAGCATGAGACGGCCCTCGACGGCACGCGCACGCTCCAGGTGACCTGGATCCTCCTCGGCCCAGGGCAGGTCGACGACACGCGCGACCTCGTCGTCTCCGCGCAGGAGGACGGCGTCGCGCCCGCGCACCTTCCCCTCCTCGTGCGCGTAGCGCTGAACGAGATCGGCGCCGTTGCCGTCGTACGTGCCCACGACAACCGCGACCGTGAGCACCGTGTCGGGGGCCGGGAGGATGGCGGCGGCCCGACGTGGGCTCTTCTCTGCGAGCACGAAGCCGAGCATGTCGGCTCCGGCCTCGGCTGCAGCGGCCACGTCCTCCTCGCGCGTCAGTCCGCAGACCTTGACCAGTGGCCGCGAGACGAGCTCCGCGAGCTTCGCGGCCGGATCAGACGCCCGCATGAGCGTCGAGCCGACGAGGATCGCGTCCGCGCCCGCAAGCTCCGCCGCGGCGCCCTGTGCCCGAGACTCGATTCCGCTCTCGGCGACGACGACGCAGTCGCGCGGCGCCTTCGCGACGAGGCGGAGCTGCTCGGCGCGGTCGATGCGGAACGTCGCGAGATCACGTGCGTTGATGCCGATCACGGGCGCGTGGAGCGCAACCGCGCGCTCGAGCTCCTCGGCATCGTGTGCCTCGACCAGGGTCTCGAGCCCCAGTCCGGCAGCGACGACCAGGAGCTCTCGAACCGCCGCGTCGTCGAGGTCGCGCAGGAGGAGGAGCGCCGCATCCGCCCCTGCGTCTCGCGCCGTGCGCAGATGCTCCGCGGTCGAGAAGAACCCCTTCGCGAGCAGCGGGAGCGATGTGGTGGCGCGCGCGGCGCGCAGATCGTCCCACGTCCCACCGAAGCGCTCGTCCACGAGGATCGACGCGGCCGCCGCGCCGGCCCGCTCGTACGCGGCGGCGAGCGCCGCCGGATCCGCGTCAGGACGGAGGTCGCCGGCGGAGGGCGATCGCCGCTTCACCTCCGCGATCGCGGTCAGACCCGGGCGGCGGAGTGCGTCCTCGAAACGACCCATCAGCGGGATTCTCGCGAGAACGCGACGAGCTCCTCCAGGCGAGCCGCCGCGCGACCGCTCGACACGACCTCCTCGGCTACTGCAATCCCCTCGCGCAGGTCCGCCGCATGCCCGGCCGCCGCGATCGCGCCCGCCGCGTTGAGGACGACCGCGGCGCGCTTCGCGCCTCCCCCGCCCGCGACGATCGCGCGGGCGGTCTGCGCGTTCTCCTCGGGCGTGCCGCCGGCGAGCTCGCCCGGATCGCACCGCTCGATCCCCAGCTCCACCGGATCGATCACGCGCTCGTGCACGTCGCCGTCGACGACCTCGAACACGAGGTTCGGACCGGCAGGAGAGAGCTCGTCGATCCCGTGCGCCCCGTGCACGACGAAGGCGCGGTGCGAGTCGAGCACCGCGAGCGCGTGCGCGACCGTGCGGGCGACGTCGGGTGAGTACACGCCGAAGACGCCTGCCCGCGCGCCCGCCGGGTTCGTCAGCGGGCCGAGGACGTTGAAGATCGTCCGCGTCCCGAGCTCGCGCCGCACCGGCGCCGCGTGTCGCATCGCCGGGTGGTGCGACGGGGCGAACATGAACCCGAAGCCGAGCGTGTCGATCGACTCGGCGATCCGCGCTGGCGACTGCTCGAGCTCGAAGCCGAGCGCCTCGAGGACGTCCGCCGAGCCCGAGACGGAGCTCACGGCCCGGTTCCCGTGCTTCGCGACGGCGGCACCTGCTGCCGCAGCGACGATCGCCGCGGTCGTCGAGATGTTGAACGTCCTCGCGCCGTCGCCGCCCGTCCCGACGACGTCGACGACGTCGGTCCGTGCGGTCTGGACGGGAAGCACGTGTGCCCGCATCGCCTCCGCGCAGCCGGCGATCTCGTCGGCCGTCTCCCCCTTCGCGCGGAGCGCGACGAGGAAGCCTCCGATCTGTGCCGGTGTCGCCTCCCCGGCCATGATCTCGCCCATGACCTCGCGCGCCTCCGCGCGCTCGAGGTCGTGACCGTCGAGCACCTTCTGGATCGCAGCCTGGATCACAACGAGGAAGTCTTGCGATTTCGTCCGAGCGCCGTACGATCGCGTCGTGCCGGAGTTCGTTCCCGGTCTCGAACTCTCGCGTGCGTTCTACGAGGACGTCGTCGCGCAGATGCTCGGGGAAACGCCACACGCGGCCGCGCGGATCGGATGCGGATCGGACGTCCTCGGGCTCGATACGGAGCGCTCGACCGATCACGGCTGGGGTCCACGCGTGCAGGTCTTCGTCGAGGCGTCGGAAGTCGCGCGCGTCCGACGCATCGTCGAGTCCGAGCTGCCCGACGAATACGCCGGCTGGCCCACCCGATTCGGCTGGGACGAGGTGCCCGTCTCCCACCACGTCGAGGTGGACACCCTCGGCGCCTGGTTTCAGCGCCGCTTCGGCTTCGAACCTCTCGGCGGGGTCGCCACGCGGGATTGGCTTCGCACGCCCCAGCAGCTGCTCCTCGAAGCGACCGCGGGTGCCGTGTTCCACGACGCCACGGGCGACCTCACGAGAGCGAGAGCCACGATCGAGTGGTATCCGGACGACGTCTGGCTCTGGCTGATCGCGTGCCAGTGGCGGCGTATCGACCAGGAGGAGCCGTTCGTAGGCCGGGCTGCGGAGGTAGGCGACCACCTCGGCGCGCGCGTGCTGGCCGCCCGGCTCGTCCGCGACGCAATGCGCCTGTCCTTCATGCAGGAGCGCCGTTACGCGCCGTACTCGAAGTGGCTGGGGTCCGCGTTCCGCAGCCTCGACGCGGCCCGGACGCTTTCACGTCCGCTAGACGCAGCGCTCGAGGCGAGCGAGCCCTCAGCACGAGAGGTGGCCCTCGTCGGCGTCGTGAGGGAGCTTGCACGCAGGCACAACATGCTCGGCCTGACCGCCGCAGTGGACGAGAACGTCGGGCTCTTCCACACGAGGCCGTACCGTGTCCTCGGATCCGCGCGGTTCGTGGATGCATGCCTCGCGCGAGTGGGCGATGAAACGCTCCGGGTGCTTCCGCCCGTCGGCGCGATCGACCAGTGGGTCGACTCGACGGACGTCCTGAGCGAGCCGGCGAAGCTTCCCGCGATCGCATCCGCGTACGACGCCTGGCTCGCGACGAGCGCACGCTAGACAGTCAGCCGCACTGCCTCGACAAGCTGCTCGAGATCGGCCTCGTCGTTGTACGGGCCGATCGAGACCCGGAGGAGCGTCGTCCCCTCCCATTCGTAGACGGGCACCTCGACGCGATGCTCGTCCACCAGCCGCCGCCAGAGCGCGTCCGGGTCGGGCGTGCGGACGGTGAGAGCTCGCATGAGCGGCGACCGTGTACCCCGCAACGGTCGGAGGCCGTACGGTGCGAGAGCACGCTCGGCCTCGTCTGCGAGCTCGCATGCCGCCGCCAAATCGAACGTCGCGTGCACCTCGATCGCCTTCGGCACCGCGAGATACGCCGACGGATCGCGCGTCCCTTGCCAGCCGTGCCGCTCGCCGAAGTCGGCGCCGTCGTGGTAGCCCCAGCTCACGACGCCGGGCTCGATCCAGTCCTGGTGCTCGGGTCGCGCCCACAGGAACCCGGAGCCCTTCGGCGCGCACAGCCACTTGTGGCAGTTGCCCGCGTACACGTCGGCGCCGACCGCCTCGACGTCCAGCGGGAGATGTCCCGGCACGTGCGCCCCGTCGACGATCGAGAGGACGCCGGCCTTCCGCGCGGCCTCGCAGACGTCCTCGACCGGAAGCACGAGAGCGCTCGGCGAGGTGACGTGGGAGACGACGATCGCCCTCGTCCGGATCCCGATATTCGCGATCAGCTCCTCGGGCTCGACGAGCACGACGTTCGCGCGGATGGAAGCGAGCGTCCGCAGGATCGCCCCGTACTCGTGCTTCGTCGTGAGGATCTCCTCCTCGGGCCTGATCCGGAGCGAGCGGATGACGGCATTGAGGGCCGCTGTCGCGTTCGGAACGAACACGAGGTCGTCGGACCCTGCTCCGACGAACGCTGCGAGCGCCCCTCGCGCGCTGCGCATCGCTTCGTGGAAGCCGCGCGCGAGGAACGCCGTGGGCTCGCGCTCGAGCTCCCGCTGGATCCGCTGGTACTCCTCGAACACCGCGGCAGGACACGCGCCGTAGCTCCCGTGGTTGAAGTACGCGACGTCTGGGTCGAGGAGAAAGCCTCCGCGCATCGCCGGCTAGTGTCCCACGGTGCGCGGCCTCGTCTCGACGTACTTCCCGCCGCTGCCGCGCTCCGTGCTGACGCTGCAGATAGGCGGCCTCATCAACGCGTTCGGGAACGGGATGGTCATCCCATTCATGTTCATCTACCTCCACAACGTCCGCGGGATCGAGCTCGGCGTCGCCGGGCTCATCGTGGGCGCGCATGCGGTCGTGAGCATCGTCGCCGGCCCCATCTTCGGCTCGCAGATCGACCGCTTCGGCGGCAAGCGCATGCTGGCGCTGGCGCTCGCGATCCTCACAGTCGGATATGCGGGCTACGCGCTCGTCCAGGAGCCGTGGCAGGGGTTCCTCGTCGCGATCGTCAGCGGGATCGGCGTCGGTGGGTTCTGGCCGGCGCAGTCGACGCTCATCACAGGACTGACCCCGCCCGACCAGCGTCCCTCGGCCTTCGCCATGCAGCGCGTCGTGATGAACCTCGGGATCGGTCTGGGGGCGCTCACGGGCGGCTTGATCGCGACGACCGACTCGCCCGGCTCGTTCGTCGCGCTCTTCCTCCTCGACGCCGCGACCTTCCTCGTGTACGCCTGCGTGATGCTGGCCCTCGTGCCTGAGCCCGACCTCCACACGAGTGGCCACGGCGGCCGCACCGGGTCGTATCGCGAGGTCCTGCGGCACCGTCCGTTTGTCGCCGTCATCGCGTTGAACGCGCTCTTCATCTTCGCCGGCTTCTCGGGGTTCGACGTCCTGCCCGTCTACGCGAAGAACGAGGCGGGCCTCGACGAGCGGCAGATCGGCCTCCTGTTCCTCGTCAACACGCTCGTGATCGTGTTCTCGCAGCTCCCGATCGCTCGGCTCACGCGTGGGCGGCGCCGGATGCCGACGCTCGGGCTCTTCGGGCTCATCTGGGCCGGTGCGTGGCTCCTCGTGCCCCTCGCGGGGTCTGCTGCGCCCGAGAGCGCCTTCCTCGTCCTCGTCGTCGTCATGGTCGCGTTCGCCATCGGTCAGTGCCTCCACGGAGCCGTCGCGGGCCCGCTCGCGGCAGATCTCGCGCAACCGCGCCTGATGGGTCGGTACATGGCGCTCAACGCGCTCTCGTGGCAGATCGGCTTCGCCCTGGGCCCTGCGCTCGGCGGCGCCGGTCTCGCCGTGTCGCCGAATGGCGTGTGGATCGCCGCCGCGGCGCTGTGCGCCGTCGGCGCGGCCTGCACGATCGCCGTCGAGGGCGCGCTGCCGAGCCGCGCGCGTCGCAACCCGCTTCCCGCGATCGCAACGTGACGGGGCAGGGCACCGGGGGTACCATCACGAACATGGCGCTGACGAAGGACGACCCGCTGAGTACCCATGCCGAGCCTCCCTCGCATCCGTCGTTCACGCGCCCGTGGCGGCACGCCGGTCGTCTCGCCGGCGCCGGTAATCCACGAGCTCTCGGCTAGCGGACTCACTTGGCTCAACGTCGTCTCGCCGGACGTCGAGACGGCGCAGGAACTGGCCGATCGCTTCGGCTGGCATCCGCTCGACGTCGAGGACATCGTGTCCAAGCGCCAGCGGCCGAAGGTGGACGACTACGAGGACGAGGGCTACCTCTTCGCCGTCCTCCACTTCCCCATCTACGACAACCAGGTCCAGCGGCTGAACGCCGCCGAGTTGGACGTCTTCGTCGGGCACGACTACGTCGTCACGATCCCGAACCGCGAGCTCCGTCCGGTCACACGCCTGTTCGACCGCTGCGAGGCGGACGACGGCCTTCGCGAGCAGCTCTTCGCGCGCGGCTCGGGGCGCCTCCTGTACGAAATCCTCGACGACCTCTTCGACTACTGCTTCCCGATCCTCGACAAGATCGCGCACAAGCTCGACGGGATCGAGGACGAGATGTTCGAGGGCCGCTCGCAGGAGGTCGTCCGCGACATCTCCAACGTGAAGCAGGAGATCATCTCGTACCGGAAGATCATCAAGCCCGAGCGGTCGACCCTACGCGTGCTCGAGCGGCGCGTCGAGGCCTTCCTCCCCGAAGATCTCGAGGACTACTTCGACGACATCGTCGACGCCGCGGAGCGGATCTGGGACCTTCTCGACAACTACAAGGAGGTCGTCGACGGCCTCGAGTCGACGAACGAGTCGGTGCTCGCGCACCGGCAGAACGACGTGCTGCGCCTGCTGACGGTCATCAGCGTGACCATCCTCCCGTTGACACTCGTCACCGGCCTGTTCGGCATGAACGTCCTCTTCCCGGGAGAGGGGACACACGAGGCCTTCTGGGTCATCGTCGTCGCGCTCCTCGTCGTCTCGGCCGCGACGCTCGGCTTCTTCCGCTGGCGTCGCTGGCTGTAAGCCGTCGGGCGCCGTGCGGCCAACGGACTCGCAGTCTGGGTCGACACGGCCCGGAACCCCCGCCGCATCGGGGCTCCGGCCCGTGGTGCCGCCACTCGCTAGAGGAGAATCCGCAGTGCCGTCTCGGGAGGGCAGCCGCGGCGCGTCAGCGCCGACGCATCGTGCAGATCGATCTCGACGTGTGAGGCGAGAACGAGCGCCGATCCGATGTCGTACCCGGAACGGACGAGCTCTTCGAACCGCCATCGAAGAATTGCCTCCGCCTCCGTCTCGTCGATCAATTCGAACTGGGCCGCAGTCACTGCGCCGCCTCCCTCTTCGTCTTCGACTACAGGGTCACAGTTGAGCGTCATCGGCTTCGGTGAGCGCCCGCTTGAGGTCCAGAGTCGATGCGCCGAAGGTCCGGGTTCCCGCGACGAGCCTCACTCGTCCGAGTGAGGCGCTACCTCGATCGGGTGACCACGGCACGATCGGGCTCCCAGGTGACGCGGCAGGCGCCCCACATGCCTCGGCGGTCGGCCCGCGCCTCCTCCACCGCGGCGAGGAGAGCGTCGGCGTGGACACCCTCGTCGCCGCCGCGGAAGTAGGGCGTCGCCGCGCCGAGGCGGACGAGCTCGAGGTTCACCAGCGTGCCGTCGACGCGCACGTAGCGCAGGAGGCGCCTGTACCGGTCGCGATCGTCGAGGTCCGGGTCGGCCTCGAGGTGCACGCGGGTCCCTTCCCCCGCGAGCCGCTCGAGGTCGCGGAGCGATGCGCGCGCATAGCACTCACCCTCGCCGAGCTCCGGCGCGTCGATCTGCAGCAGGCGGACCCGCTCGCCGCCTCGCAGATCGAGTGTGTCGCCGTCACCGACGCGTTCCACGGAAGCGACCTCGGGAGCCGCGACCTCGACCTCGGCCTCGGCGCATCCGGCGAGCGCCGCGACGACGGCGACCATGGCAAGAGGCAGTCGCAGCTGGGCTAGATGTCGTCGAGCCCGGCGCGCCGAGCCCGATCCTTGCGATCGGTCGTCCAGGCGAAGAGGAGAAGGCCGCCACAGACGACGACGATCGCCGCGCCGAGGCCGACCCGCATCCAGATGTCCTCGAAGATCAGGATGCCCAGAACGCCGAGGAGGAGGAACCCGACGCACGCTGCGCCGAGCTTGATGACGAAGGAGGCCATCCGCGCAGGAGTCTACGACGGGCCGGTACGGGCATGCAAGCGGTGGTAGAAACGCAGGATGACGAGGCAACTGTGGGCACCGTGGCGACTCGAGTACATCGCGCAAGCCGACGAGCAGTCGGGCTGTGTCTTCTGCGACGAGTCGGCGGGAGCAATAGCCCCCGCGGAGTCCCTCGTCGTGCACGCAGGCGAGACCACGATCGCCCTCCTCAACAAGTTCCCGTACTCGTCGGGGCACCTGATGGTCGCTCCGAGGAGGCACGTCGGCGCGCTCGCGGAGCTCACCGATGAAGAGGCACTCGAGCTCCACCGACTCGCGGTGCTGGCCGTCGAGGTGTTGAGCGGCGTCTACGGCCCGGGCGGATTCAACCTCGGCTGGAACCTCGGACGTGTGGCGGGTGCCGGGATCGCCGACCACGTCCATCAGCACGTGGTGCCGCGGTGGGGCGGCGACACGAACTTCATGCCTGTGCTGGCCGACGTGAAGGTGATCCCCGAGCACCTGCTCGCGACCCGAGACCGCCTGCGGGCGGCCTGGCCTAGTCGCTGACCTGCGCGATCTGCTTCCACGCGCGTGCGGGCGTCGTCAGCCAGTCGTACAGGCTCACGCCGATCGTCGCACCGTCATCCTCGACGGCCGCCGCGAACCCGGCGAGCTCCTCCGCACCGAGCCGGTCGGCGACTCCGCCTGCGACATGGATCTGCACGTCGGCACCCGCCTTCGCTCGGAGCAGTCGAAGAGCGCGCGTGACGTAGCCATACGTCGCGTCGAAGCCCTTGACCGCACCGCCGGTGTAGACCATCGGC
>DASUCN010000118.1:0-18471 GCA_036276015.1 Gaiellaceae bacterium
GCGCGCGCGACGACCACCTTGTCCTCGTCCGTCAGCTCGTCCATCCCGAGGATGGCGATGATGTCCTGCAGATCGGCGTAGCGCTGCAGGATCTGCTGGACGAGTGTCGCGACCTCGTAGTGCTCGTCCGAGACGATCCCCGGCTGGAGCGCACGCGACGTCGACTTCAGCGGGTCGACCGCGGGGTAGATCCCCTTCTCGACGATCGAGCGCTCGAGCACCGTCGTCGAGTCGAGGTGCGCGAACGTGTTCGCGGGCGCGGGGTCGGTGAGGTCGTCGGCGGGCACGTAGATCGCCTGCACCGACGTCACCGAGCCGGTCAGCGTCGAGGTGATCCGCTCCTGGAGCTGACCCATCTCGGTGGCCAGCGTCGGCTGGTAGCCGACCGCGCTCGGCATGCGGCCGAGGAGCGCCGACACCTCGGAGCCCGCCTGGACGAACCGGAAGATGTTGTCGATGAAGAACAGGACGTCCTGGCCACCCTGATCGCGAAAGTACTCCGCCATCGTCAGGCCGGAGAGGGCGACGCGCAAACGCGCGCCCGGGGGCTCGTTCATCTGCCCGTAGACGAGTGCGACCTTGTCGAGAACGCCGGATTCGGTCATCTCGAGCAAGAGGTCGTTCCCCTCCCGCGTGCGCTCGCCGACACCTGCGAAGACGGAGACACCGCCGTGCTGCTGGGCGACGTTGTGGATGAGCTCCTGGATCAGCACGGTCTTGCCGACGCCCGCGCCGCCGAAGAGGCCGATCTTGCCGCCCTTCACGTACGGCGCGATGAGGTCGATGACCTTGATGCCCGTCTCGAAAGTCTCGATTTTTGGGGAGAGATCGCGGAAGCCGGGCGGGTCGCGATGGATCGACCAGCGCTCCGTGTCCGCCGCGATCGGCTCGAGCTCGTCGATCGGATCGCCGATGACGTTCCAGAGCCGTCCGAGCGTTGCAGGGCCGACGGGAACCGAGATCGGCTTCTCCGTGTCGACGCAGACGACGCCACGAGCGAGACCGTCGGTCGAGTCCATCGCCACGGCGCGGACGCGGTCGTCTCCGAGATGCTGCTGCACCTCCGCGACGAGCGTGCGCGGGCCGCCGTCCTGGCTGATCTCGATCTCGAGTGCCGTGTAGATCTCGGGGAGCCGGTCGGGGAAGACGGCGTCGATGACGACGCCCTTGATCTCGATGATCCGGCCCGTATTCGTGCGTTCTTGACCGTTCTCGGACATGGTTCTCCTAGGCGAGGGACGAGGCCGCGGGAACCCGCGCGCCGCAGGCGAGTCTAGCTGGGGTCGTGTGCGGCTTGAGGCGCGAACCGTGCTCCGATACGCACGGCGTAGACCCGCCGGACTGCGCTACTCGCCGCCCTTCGGCTGGAGGATCGTGACCTCGATCCCCTTGCCCGCGAGCCCGGCGAGCGCCTTGTTGGTCTGATCCCAGCTCTCGAAGCTCAAGCCCTGAAGCCCGGCGTCGGTGAGGAGGTACTCGAAGCCGGGTACGCGAGCCTGATCGGCAGTCGCCTGGATGTCCACCGAGAGCTGACGGAGCGACTTCACGAGGTCGTCGGCCTCCGGCTGGTACTCGGGCGGCGCTCCCGTGTCCTCGAGCTCGTCGGCCGCTTTCGAGATCACGACGGCCGCCTCGTCCATGCGCGCGAGCAGCTCGTCCACGGACTGCGCCCTCGTGATCCGACCGAGCGCGAAGTCGGCACGGTTGCGATTCAACACGACCGCGTCGGCGAACTCCTCGGTGGACGGCTCGCTGCTGCCTCCACATCCGCCGAGGACGATGCCGACGGCCAGGAGCAGCACGAGGAGGAGGCGAGATGCGGTCACAGCGTGTCGCTTGGGGGAGGGCCTCAGAACAGGGAGCCAGGCGGCGGCAGCGGGCGTCCAGGCCTGACGACGCGAAGGATCGCCTGCTCCTGCTCGAGCACGTTGCGCGGCGGGTTCAGCGACGGCCGTCCCTCGAAGCGGGCCAGTCCGGTCTCCGAAGCGGGTGAGATCGCGAGCTGCGTCCCGAGACCGAGCGCCGCGAGCGCGAGCGCCGCGGCCGCCCCAACCTGCATGCGCACCGTGGTGAACGAACGATGGCGCCGCACAACGACCGGCCGTTGCGGCACCGCATGCGGCGCGCTCCGGATTCGCTCGGTGACGTCTCGAACGTCCGCCACATACGTCGCGCATGCGGCACAGCGGTCGAGGTGCGACGCGAGCATGCGCTGCTCGAGCTGCGACAGCTCGCCGTCGAGCTCGAGCGAGACCTGCTCTCGCACTCGTGCGCACACACTCAGCGGATGCACCGCGCTCATAGTCCTTGTGACGTCACGGATCCGGCTTGGTTAGGCGCCGGCCGTCGTGACGGGCGCTCCGGGGGGCGGCGCGTCCACGAGACTCAACGGCCGGGCGACCTCGGCGAAGTGACACGCCACGGGGTGGTCGCCTCCCGCACGCGGGACGAGCTCGGGCTCCTGCTCGGCGCAGATCTCCTGCGCCTTCCAGCACCGTGTCCGGAAACGGCAGCCCGAGGGCGGGTTCGCGGGACTCGGGACATCTCCCTCGAGGACGATGCGTGAGCGCTTTCCGCGCTGCGCGGGCGACTCGATCGGCACCGCCGAGAGCAGCGCCTGCGTGTAGGGATGCATGGGCGTGCCGTAGATCTGCTCCCGAGTGCCGAGCTCGATGACCTTGCCGAGGTACATCACGGCAACACGGTCGGAGACGTGACGTACGACCGAGAGGTCGTGCGCGATGAAGAGGTACGTCAGCCCGAACTGCGACTGCAATTCGTCGAGGAGGTTCACGACCTGCGCCTGAATCGACACGTCGAGCGCGGAGACCGGCTCGTCGAGGACCATGAGCCGCGGGTTCAGCGCGAGCGCGCGGGCGACGCCGATCCGCTGGCGCTGGCCGCCCGAGAACTCGTGCGGGAAGCGGTTCGCGTGCTCCGGAGAGAGTCCGACCGTGCGAAGAAGCTCCTCCACGCGACGCCCGCCTTCGCCGCGTCGATAGAGCCCGTGGATCTTCAGCGGCTCCGCGACGATATCGCGGACGGTCATCCGTGGATTGAGCGACGCGTACGGGTCCTGGAAGACGATCTGAATGTCGCGCCGCACCGCTCGCATCTGCTTCCGCTTGAAGTTCGTGATCTCCTGGCCGTCGAAGACGATCGACCCTGCGGTCGGCTCGACCAACTTCATGATCGTGCGGCCGAGCGTCGTCTTGCCGCAGCCCGACTCGCCGACCACGCCGAGCGTCTCGCCCTGCTTGATGTTCAGCGATACGCCGTCCACCGCGCGCACCTGACCGACGGTCCGGCGGAAGAAGCCGGCCTTGATCGGGAAGTGCTTGACGAGGTCGTCGACCCGCAGCAGATCCGAGCCGTTGGACGACGGCGCCCCCGCCGTGGTCTCCGCTGCCGCCGCCTCTGTCGTGCTCATTCCGCTCTATCCCCCGGCCGCCACCGGCGATCGTACGTGCGCGAGCTCCTCGGAGAAGTGACACGCCGAGCGATGGCCCTCCGCGCCGTCGTCCGTCGCGCGGAGCGCGGGAATCTCGGTCCGGCACACGGCCCGCCCGTGCGACTGTACGCAGCGCGGGTGGAAAGCGCACCCGGGTGGAGCGCTGATGAGGCTCGGCGGCTGCCCCGGGATGGGCTCGAGCCGCTCCCGGTCCATGTCCACGCGGGCGAGGCTGTTCATGAGCCCGACCGTGTACGGATGGCGCGGCGAGTCGAAGATGGTGAACACGTCGCCGATCTCGACGACCCGCCCGGCGTACATGACCACGACGCGATCGGCAAGCTCGGCGATCAGCCCGAGATCGTGCGTGATGAGGATGATCGCGGCGTGCGTGTGCTCCTGCGCGGCCTTGATGACCTCGACGATCTGCGCCTGGATCGTCACGTCGAGCGCGGTGGTGGGCTCGTCGGCGATGAGGACGCTCGGGTTGTTCGCCATCGCCATCGCGATCATGGCCCGCTGACGCATTCCGCCGGAGAACTCGTGCGGGTACTGGTCGACACGACGCTCCGCGAACGGGACGCCGACGCTCTCGAGGAGCTCGATGGTGCGTGCGCGCGCCGCGTCCTCCTTCATGCCCTCGTTGTGCGTGAGCAGCGCTTCCGAGATCTGGTCTCCGATGGTGAACACCGGATTCAGCGAGGTCATCGGGTCCTGGAAGATCATCGCCATCTCACCGCCCCGCAGCTCGCGAAGCTCCTTCTTGGGCATCGCGATGAGATCCCGGCCCTTGTAGATCGCCTCTCCCGACGCGATCCGGCCGGGCGGCATCGGGATGAGGCCGAGAACGGACAGCATCGAGACGCTCTTTCCCGATCCCGACTCGCCGACGATGCCGAGCACCTCGCCCGCGGCGAGGTCATAACTCACGCCGGTGACGGCTCTCACGAGACCGTCCTCGGTCATGAACTCGACCGTCAGGTCGCGAATGGACAGGATCGGCTCGGCCATGGAGCTAACGCGATCGCCGCTGTGTCGGATCGAGGGCATCCCGCAGGCCGTCGCCCACGAAGTTGATGCACATGGCGATGAGGAAGATCGCGAGGCCCGGAAAGACGACGAGCCACCACAGCGTGAAGCCCTCGCTCTGGCCGTCCACGATGAGCTTGCCGAGAGCGGCGTTCGGAGGCTGGATTCCGTAGCCGACGAAGGAGAGGAACGCCTCCGTGAGGATCGCGCCGGCGACGATGAGCGTCGTGAACACGACGATCGGCCCGATGCAGTTCGGGAGGATGTGTCGGATGATGATGCGCATGTCGCTCGCACCGGCGGCCTTGGCCGCCTCTACGAACTCCTTCTCTCGTAGAGAGAGGAACAGTCCGCGGACGACACGGGCGAGCGCGACCCAGAAGAGGAACGCGAGGATGATGCCGATCTTCATCGGCTGGTAGATCGGGATCGTGAACGGCAACGAGATGCTCGCGTCCGTGAAGGGGAGCGAAATCTGGGTGATCTCCGAGTCGTCCGAGCCGAGGTAGACGGCGGCGACGAGGAGGATCGCGAGCCCGGGAACCGTGAAGAAGAGGTCGGTCAGGCGCATGAGGAGATTGTCGACCTGCCCGCCGTAGAAGCCGGCGATCGCCCCGATGGCGGTGCCGATGGCCGTCGCCAGCAACGCGACGAACACGGCGACCCACAGCGAGGTGCGGATCCCGTAGATGATCCGGCTCAGGTAGTCGCGCCCGAGCTGGTCGGTCCCGAAGATGTGCCAGTCGTCGAGCCGGGGCGACTTCGCCAGACCGGTCGTCGGGTCGGGGTTGGTGAGGTCGATCTCGTCGAACCCGTACGGCGCCAGCTGCTTCGCGAAGATCGCGACGATCGCGAAGAAGATGAGCACGGCGAGGCTGATGACCGCCATCTTGTGGCGGAAGAAGCGGATCCGCGCGTACGACCACTGGCTGCGCGCCTTGAGCTCGACCCCTGCCTCGTAGGCGAGCTCTGCCTCCGAGCTGATCGGAGCAACAGACGGGTCCGGCACGCCGCCGACCGCGCCGGGTTGCACGGTCGACTGGACCATCCCGTGGCGCGGCTCGCGATCAGTCATAACGCACGCGCGGGTCGAGGTACCCGTAGGCGATGTCGGCGATGAGGTTGAAGAGGATGATCAGCGTCGCGGTGACCATGAGCCACGCCATGACCGGATAGGGGTCGTTCGCGTTCAGCGCGTTGATGTAGTAGAGGCCCATGCCGTCGAGCGAGAAGACGAACTCGGTCGCGATCGCCCCTCCGAGCAGCGCTCCGAAGTTGATCGCGACGAGCGTGACGAGCGGGATGAGCGCGTTGCGGAACGCGTGCTTCATGGTGACGCGCTGCTCGGTGAGTCCCTTCGCGCGGGCCGTGCGGACGTAGTCGGAGTTCACGACCTCGAGCATCGAGGCGCGCATGAAGCGCGAGTAGGTCGCGATGCTGGCGATCATGAGGACGAGTACGGGAAGGACGAGATGGTGGGCGCGGTCGATCCAGAAGTGGATCCCGCTGCCCGGGTCGACCGAGCTCAGGCTCGCGATTGGGAAGATGTTGTAGCCCGTCCACTCCTTCACGTAGACCACCCCCACCTGGAGCATGAGCGCGAACCAGAAGACGGGTAGGGCGAGCCCCATGAAGCTGAAGGTCGTGGCCGTGTAGTCGAACACGGAATACTGGCGTAAGGCCGAGTACACGCCGATTCCGACGGCGATCAGGATCGCGAGAAGCTCGGCGACGATGACGAGCTGCAGCGTGTGCTTCATCACCCGCCACAGATCGGGGAGGATCGGCTTGTCGCCGAGGATCGTCGTGCCGAAGCCGTTCGTGACCGCGTCCTTCACCCAGTAGCCGTACCGGACGAAGATCGAGTCGTCGAGGTGCTTGCGGTCCTTGATGTTCTGGACCGACTGCTCGGAGATTCTCGGGTTGAGACGGAGAGCGGCGAGCGGGTCGCCGGTCTTCGCGACGAAGGTGAAGACGAGGAAGCTCGCGACGACGAGCACGATGACGCTGTAGGCCAGCCTCCGCAAGACGTATTGGAGCATCCTCGCCTCCGATCTTAGTGGGTCGTCCCGCCCCCGCCTGTGCGGCGGGGGCGGGACGGTTGTCGTGCAGGCTTAGCGCCTGTCACGCGCTTCTTCGGTCGTTAGCTGATCGTCCAGGTGTTGACGTTCCAGGGAGTGCCCTCGAGCGTCGTCGGGGTCGTGACACCCTTCAGGTTCTTCGCTGCGATGGTGAAGACCGGCCGGACGAACATGGGGATCGACGGAACGTCCGCCACCATCATCGACTCGGCCTGGTTCAGCAGCTTCGTGCGCGTGGCGTTGTCGAGAGTCGTTGCCGTCTTCTCGAGCAATGCCGACGCCTTGCGGTTGCAGTAGTTGCCGTAGTTGATCTCACCGCCGCAGGCGAGCTTGTCCTTCGAGGTGATCTTCGAGGACGGAGACTCGACCCACGTGAACATGATGATGTCCCAGTCGCTCGACGGGAGCGTCGTGCCGAAGAGCAGGCCCGCCGGCTGGAAGCGCGGGACGAGCTCGATGCCGACCGACTTGAGCTGCCGCTGGATGACCTCGAAGGTCAGCGCGCGGAGCTGGTTGCCGGCGGTCGTCGAGAACCGGAACGAGAGCTTGCCGACGGCCGGGCACGTGAAGATCTTGTCGTTGCCCGCACTCGGCTTGTCGGGCCCACCGGTGCAGCCCTTGCCCTTGAGGATCGAGATGACCTTCGCCTGGTTGAACCGGTACGTCCCGTAGTGCTTGACGTAGCCATCCTCGAAGGTCTTGAAGATGTTGCTCTGCAGCGTCGGCAGGCCGGGAGCGATCGTCTGGTAGAGCGCCGAGGCGATCTGCGGACGGTTGATCCCGGTGATGAGCGCCTGCCGGACGTAGCGCTGCTTGAGCGGCGCTGCGCCCTTCGGGCCGAACTGGATGTCGAGGTGCTCGTACGAGTACCCGGCGACAGCCTTGACGGTGAAGTTGCTGTCCTTCTGGAAGTCGGCGATCTGGAGCTGTGCCTGCGGCTCCATCGCCTGGCCCTCACCGGCCTTCATGGCCTGGAAGCGGGCGTTCGTGTCGGCGATGTAGCGGAACACGACACGGTCGAGCTTCATCGGCGCGATCGTGAAGCGCGGGTTCTTGGCAACGGTGATCTGCGTGCCCTTCTGCCAGCTCTGGAACCGCCATGGGCCGGCCGAGACCGGGATCGAATCCTCCCACAGCTTGTTCGCATCCTTGCCGGCGGTGAGGTGCGCAGGCCACACGCCGCTGTTCACGAGCGTCTCCCAGTCCGCGTACACCTTCTTGAAGACGACCGTGCCGGTCTTGCCCTTGCAGGTGACCGACCTGATGTCCTCGTAGCCCGAGCGGCTGGCCGGGTTGTTGGCCGGGTTGATCCAGATCTGCCACGTCGAGCGCCAGTCGGCACAGGTGACGGGCTTGCCGTCCGACCAGACGGCCTTCGGGCTGTAGGTGAACTGGACCGTCATCGGGTTCGTCTTGAGGAGCTTCGGCGGACCTGTGAAGAGCCGCGTCACCCACTTCGCGTTGTTGTCCCGAATCTGGCCGCCCAGGAAGATGTTGTTCACGACGAGGCTCGTCGCGTACAACGAGTTGTCGACCCAGCTCGGGCGCAGGTTGGGCGGTTCCTGGTCGTGAATGAACACGACCGTTCCCGCCGACACCTTCTCCGAGCCGGCCGTAGCTGCCGGACCGACGACGAGGCTCGCGACGATCGCGACCGCCCCCGCCAGCAGCAAGAGTGAACGCTTACGCATGTACTCCCTCCATCCGAGTGGTCTCCTACCTATCTTCACCAAAGCGTGGGGCGGCCGGATCGCCGGGTGCGCTGGCGGGTAGGCCGGCACACCAGCCACAGTCCGCCGATCCAGATGCCTCCGTCGCCATGGTCAAGTGCAGGATCATACTTCTGTGACGACGCAGTTCCAATTCGGTTAGAAGGGAGTTCCACGCCGTGCAGATACCCGGTTCCCCGAGGTCGGAAAAGCGCGATAGCAGCAACTTCGTCGCCGCCGAGGACGCCGGCGCGTTCGCGGAGGAGGCGATCCCCCTCCTCGAGCAGGCGGTGGGCGTCGAGTGGTACCGCCGGCACGGCAACGAGGTCGACCGGGCGTCTGTCGCCCTCTGCCGGCTGCGCCGCGCACGGGCGGGAGAACGGGGCGGCCCGGAGAGCGGCGACGAGGCCGTACGCACCGTTCTCGCCGAGGCGAGCCCGGCCGCCGTGTTGTGGCTTGCGAGCCGCGCGATCTCGTACATGGACGAGAGTGGCTTTCCGGAGGCCGTCGAGCCCTGGTTCGGCGACTGAACCGGCGGACTACCTGTCTCTCTGCCAGAGCAGCAACCCGAAGGGCAGCAGCGCGGCGGCGGCGAGGTACGGGGCGAGCGCGACCTCACCCGCCCGCTTGCCCTCGATGACCGTCGGGCCTCCGCCGAGTAGCTCCCGCGCCTTCCGCGCCGCGGCGTCGATGTCGCTCTCCGCGTAGGCCGTTCCCTTCGCCGAGGCGGCGAGGCGGTCGAGCGCGGACCTGGCCGACGGATCCGGGATGTACTGCGGCTCGGGGACGCCGCGACTGAAGACCTGCTCGTCCTCGTCCCAGAAGTGGACGAAGACGACCTCGATCGGCGGCACCTGTCGAAAGAGCCCGCCGATTCGCGCGTTCGCGACCGGCTGCGTCTCGCCGTCGGTGAGGACGACCGCAAGCCGCTTCTCGCTCGTGGGTCGGAAGTAGCGCAGGCCGCGGAGCGTCGCAAGGGCGTTGAGGGACGTCGCGCCCGTGAGGAACGACGAGCGCGGAGGTGGCTGCTCGATGCCGACCGAACGCTCGAGCGTCGCCGCGAACACGTCGCCGTCCGTGCTCGGGAAGAGGTGCGGGAGTATGCGATCGGTCAGCGACGCCACACCGACGGGCACGTCGGAGAGAGTGGTGCGAATCGTCGTCGCGGCAGCCTTCGCGCGCTCGATGCGCATCGGGTCGTCGAGGCTCTTCTGCGCGAGCATCGACCGGGAGACGTCGAGTACGACGAAGGCCTCGGCGTCGGTACGGATCCGCCGGTCGGTGGTCCACGCGACGACCGGCTGTGCCGCCGCCAGACCGAGGAGGAGACCGCCGAGGACGAGCCCGGTGACGGGAGCGGCGAGCCTCCGCCGAGCGGGAGACTCGACGCCGAGCTGGGCCCGCACCCGGTCGGCCCTCGCGCGCGCACGCAGGAGTGAGATGAGTGGAACCACGAGTCCGATCGCGAGCAGCACGCCGATCGGGGTGAGGAGGCTCAGCGTCAACGCAAGACGCCCCCGCTGTCCTCGCCGACCTCGGGCTGGACTGCCGAGAAGGAGTCACGTGGGGGAACCATGGGTTCCCCCACGCTAGTAGCCGCTCCCGGGATCGCCGGCACCGGCACCGCTCGAGCCGCTTCCGCCGGGGGACGGGTTTTGACCGCCCGCACCCTCGGTGAGCTGGATTCCGCGCGACCGTTGCAGCGCGAGCTCGAGGTTGTACTTCGCATCGTCGTTGGTGGGGTCGAGTGCTACCGCGAGCTGGAGGTTCGCCACCGTGGCCGAGAGCAGCGCGACGCGATCCTGCGTCTCGGAGACGAGACGGGCGAGCCCGAGCACGCCGAGCAGCCCCGCAGCCCGCGAGCGGACCTTCATGTCGGCGTCGCTCGCGACGAGGGCGTCAAGGCGCGCCTGCGCGTCGTTGCGGAGTAGAGCCAGCTCCGGATCGGAGACGAACACGGTCGGATCGTCGAGGCGCGCGAGTCGCACCGAGCGGATCGCGCGGCGCACTTCGACGTCGTCCTCGGTTCCGAGGAGCGCCACCGCAAGGTTGAACGGCACCACCGTGCCGGTTCGCCAGAGCCCGGTCTTCTCGGGCGTGATCCGGAACGCGACGTCGCCCTCGCGAACCGCGGCACTGCTTCGTGCGACGTCCAACGCGAGCAGCGCGAGACCCGCTGCGAGGACCAGGCAGAGCACCGCGGCAGCGCCGACCGCACCACGTGCGATGAGCTCGCGGCGCGTCATGCAGTCCCCCCGTGGCCGCTCGCCCGGGGAAGCGCCAGCCTGCCCGCGAATCGCTCGTGCGCTGCGAGAAGCAGGAACGCGAACGCCCCGAACACGAGCAGCCAGACCGGCAGCTCGACTCCGGACGAGCGTGCCTCCGGCTCCACCCCCGACGGCGTCTGCTGCGCGAAGCCCGAAATCGCGTCGTCTTCCAACAGGCCCTGGAACAGGCTCAGCGCGTCGTTCGAAGGGGCGAGCGGAACGACGCGCAGTCGAATCCCGGCCTGATCGAGCCCGGCGATCGCCCGGGCGAGCGCGGGGACGTCGTCCGGCGCGGTCTCGAGATCGCTCACGAGGAGGACCGAGCCCGCAGCGACGTCGTCGCGTTCCAGGAGCGTCTTCGCCAGCTCGAGCGCCACGGAGATGCGCGTCCCGGCGCGGAACGTCTGCGTCCAGGGGTTCCGCACCGGTCCGAGGCGAGGCGCGACGAGCAGCCGCATCATCGGCGCGAGCTCGCGCGCAGGCGTCCCGGGCGGGAGCAGCTCGTACGGGACGTCCGAGAACACGACGAGCCCGATGGACGCCTCCTCCGCGACCAGGCGCCGGAGCGTGCGGCGGATCGAGGCGTAGTCGGCATCGGTGATGCTGAGCGAGAGGTCGAGGACGACGACGCCGACCCGATCCGGCGGGACGAGCGCCTCTTCCGCCGCCTGCGGGTTCCGTGCCGACGCAGCCGCGGCGAGCACGAGTGCGAGCGCCAGACCTGCGAGCACGAGCCGGATGACGTTCGTGCGCGTGACGATCGAGCGCAGCGCGCCGATGTCGTGGCTGTCCACGCCGACCGTCCGCGGCGCGATGCGATCCCTAATGGACACGCCCGTTCCCGTTCTCGCTCGTCAGGTCGATGGTCGTCCGGACGCGCGTCGCGAGACCGCTCGTCTGCTCCACGCGAGGGTCGTCCTCCGACCACGCGAGCGTCCGTGCCGCGCGGGCCAGATCCGCATGGTCGCGCTCGAGCACCTCCGCGACGAGTTCGAGCGCGCGCCGCCGATCCTCGGCTCCGTCCGCCAGGCCGGCGTCTTCGAGCAGCACCAGCGCCTGCTCCAGCGGGCTGAGGACCACGACGGGCTCCGGCTCGGGTTCCGGCTCGGGTTCCGGCTCCGCCCGCCGGCGTGGGACGGCCAGGTAGAGGAGAACACCGCCGGCGATGGCAAGGGCTCCGGCGAGCCCGAGCAGCACTGCAAGCAGCAGACCCGGCGAGATGCGATAGCTCGCAGCGGGGACCGACTCCAGGTCCGCGCGCCAGGGAATGCTGCTCGACGAGGATGGCCCTTCGGCGTTGGCGGCCGCGAAGCGTGAGTAGACGAGGAGGAGCGGCCAGTCGATCGCGATCGATTGGCGGGCGCCCGGGGCGGCGCCCGGCTTCGCGTACGAGAGTCGCGCCGCGTTGAACTCGAGGGCGCTCGACTCGTTGTTCGGGAGGCACGGGCTTCCGGTACAGCGGAGCGTGAACGTCGTCGTCAGATGGGAGTTCGAGCCCGCGTCACGCCGGACGCGCGCCTGCGGTCCGACGATCTCCCACGGAATGAAGTCGGAGCTGACTCGCACGCTTCGCGGGTCGACCTTCCGACGGTCGAGCAGGACGTCGACGCGCGCCTGGATCGTGTCGCCGAAGAGGATGATCCTCGGCTCGATCGTCCCGCGCGCCTCGATGCCCTGGGCAGGGAGCCCGCTCCCCGGCGGACGTGCCTCGCCGGGATCGAGGTCCTCGGACGGAGCGACGACGCCAGTGCCGTCGCCGCCGTCGCCGTAGGTCGCCAGCCCGACCACGGCGAGCGCCGTGACGAGCGCGACCGCGACGAGCCCGGCGAGCGGAAAGAGACGGCTTCGCATCAACTCACGCTCCGATCACCCGTCGCGTGCGGCGGAGGTCGGCCCAGACGAGGAACTCGGCGAGGATCGCACCACGATCGTTCGTCGTGACGACGACCGGATCGACGTCGAGGAAGCGGAAGCTCTCGAGCAACGACGCGGTCCGTGCCCGGTTGTGCTCGCGCCGCGCGACGATCTCCTTCCGGCGCAACCTGGCGGACGAGACCGCACCACTCCGCGGCTCGCGCAGCGGGACGACGATGCCGTCGACGTCCGGGAAGCTCTGCTCCCACGTCGGGTCCTGGAGCACGATCGGCACGAGGTCCCAGCGGTGCTCGAGCGCAGCCAGCCAGAGGTCGCGCGGCGGCTCGGGGATGAAGTCGGAGATGACGAACACGAAGGTCCCCGGCGTGACCGCGCGCGTGTGCGAGGCCAGGTGGTCGAAGGACCGCTCGAGCCAGTCCGCCGGACCTCCGTACTCGAGCGACCACAGGCGCTCGTCGCGCAACTCGATGAGCTTGCGCTCCCCCTTCGGCTGGCGCCAGTGCGCGTCGCCGTCGGCGTAGTCGAGGTAGCCGACGAACCCTCCCGCAACTCCCGCGCTCGCGAGGACGAGCTCGACCACGGTCCGCATGGCGGCCGGCTTGTCGAGCCACGGGAGCGGCGGGCCGTAGCAGGCCATCTCCGGACGCCGGTCGCAGACGATCACGATCTTCGGCGCCTCCTCTGCGAACCGCTCGCGGACGACGAACTCGTCACCGCCGCGGGCGGTCGAGAGCCGCGCGGAGGCGGCCCAGTCGATCGAGTCGACGTCGTCGCCCGGCCGATACGGTCGCGAGCCCGCGACGTCGGTGCCCGCACCGCGACGCAGGCTCTTCATCGTCCCGAACGAGAGACCGATGACGCGGCGGCGCGGAACGAGCGGGAACGAGAGACGCGCGCCGGGCACGGCCGATTACTCGGCGTCTGACGCGGGCCGGATTCCGCCCTCGAAGAGGGCGTCGTCCTCGGATCCGGGCTGCGGCGCCAGCTCGAGGCAGCTCGTGCGGAAGGATTCGATCGCTTCGGCCCAACCCGTCGCCCTGGCGCGTGCGACGAAGGCGGGCGTGAACACCACGCGATGGATGAGCACCGGGGCGAACAACCGCTCGATGTCCTGCGGAGTCACGTAACCGCGACCGTCGAGGAGCGCCCACGCTCGGGCCGCACGCTCGAGCGCGAGGCTCCCGCGCACGGAGCTCCCGATGACGACCGACTCCTGCTCCCGCGTCGCGCGCACGAGCTCCACGACCCAGCGATGGAGGACCTCGTCGACGTAGACGTGCTGTGCGGCGACACGGAGCTCCTGGATCTCCTCGAGCGCGACGACGGGCTGCAGGTCGTCCAGCGGATGCGTGTAGCGCTGCTCGGTGAGGATCCGGAGCTCGTCGTCGAGACCCGGGTAGCCGAGCGCCGTCCGGAGGAAGAAGCGGTCGAGCTGCGCCTCCGGCAGCGGGAACGTGCCCTCGTACTCGATCGGGTTCTCGGTCGCGAGCAGGAGGAACGGGTACGGCAGCTCGCGGGTGACGCCGTCGACGGTCACCTGGCGCTCTGCCATCGCCTCGAGCAGCGCCGACTGCGTCTTCGGCGTGGCGCGGTTGATCTCGTCGACAAGGACGACGTTCGCGAAGATCGGTCCAGGCCGGAACTCGAACTCTCGCGTCCGCTGGTCGAACACCGAGAGGCCGGTCACGTCGGTCGGCTGGAGGTCGGGCGTGCACTGGATGCGCTGCGGGACGGCACCTTCGATGCTTCCCGCGATCGCGCGCGCCAGCACCGTCTTCGCGGTTCCGGGCACGTCCTCGAGCAGCACGTGGCCGTCGCACGCGAGCGCCGTCAGCACGAGCTTGATCTCGTCGCGCTTGCCGTAGACGACCGTCTCGATGTTGTCCGCGAGGCGGTCGGAGACGGCAGCCGCGCGCTCGAACCGCGCGGACTCCGACGCAGCCGAGGTCACCGGCTCCACGGGCGCGATGGTATCTGCCTCGGGCTGAGGGCTCGGGACGGCCACGTCCCCTACTTCTACGCGGGCGGCACGTGGTTTGTTAGGGAAGTGCGAGCTCGGCGCATCTAAGAAACGTCTGAGAGGAGTCGCGGGCGAGGGCGAGGGCGAGGGCGAGGGCGAGGCAAGCCTCGCCCCTACAGCCTCGACAGAGCCTCGCGCTTGCTCGTAGGGGCGAGGTTTGCCTCGCCCGCCGTCCTACGTCAGCGCCTCGGCGCCGCCGACGACCTCGAGGATCTCCTGGGTGATCTCAGCCTGGCGTGCGCGGTTCATGCGCAGCGTGAGCGAGTCGATGATCTCACCCGCGTTCTTCGAGGCGTTGCGCATCGCCGTCATCCGCGCCCCCTGCTCGGACGCGGTCGACTCGAGCAGCGCACGGTAGATCTGCGTCTCGAGGTAGACCGGAAGCAGGCGTTCGAGGATCTCTTCCGGCTCGGGCTCGAAGATGAAGTCGCCGCGCAGCGTGTCGGCCGCGCGCTCGTCCTCGTCGGTCTCGAGGATGTCGGGCGAGATGGGCAGGACGTCCTGCTCGGTCACCTTCTGCGTGAGCGCCGAGACGTACGTGTTGTAGACGAGGACCACGCGATCGACCTCGCCGGACGTGAAGAGCTCGGCGACCCGGTGGGCGATCGCCTGGGCGTCCTCGTAGGCGGGACGATCGGTGAAGCCCAGGTACTCGCCCTCGAGCTCGCGGCGCCGGAACGTCAGTGTCGAGCGCCCCTTCTTGCCGACCGCAACCCAGCGAACGCCCTTCCCGTCGGCCTCGAGCGCCCGCTCGATCGCGAAGGCCCGCCGGAGGACCTGGGCGTTGAAGGATCCCGCGAGGCCGCGGTCTCCCGTGAGCGGCACGATCGCGACCGTCTCGACGGTGTCCCGCTGCTCCAGGAGCGGGAGCCGTACGGACGACGCGGCTCGCCCCACCCCGGCGATGAGCTCGTTCATCGTCTCGGCATACGGACGGAGCGCCGTGATGCGTTGCTCCGCACGACGCAGCTTCGCCGCCGCGACGAGCTCCATGGCGCGCGTGATCTTCCGCGTGTTGCGGACGGACTTGATCCGACGCTTGAGGTCCTGGACCGAGGCCATCTAGCCCGCGAGGCCCTTCTCCTCGGCGATGTTGAAGACGCCCTGGAAGTGCTCGAGCTCCTTCACGAGCTTCTCGGTGATCTCATCGGTGAGGTCGCCCGTCTCGCGGATCGCCGCGTAGACCGTGCCCTCCGTCTTCAGGTGCTCGCGCAGCTCCGCATGGAAGCGCGGCACCTGCCCGACGGGGATCTTGTCCAGCCAGCCGTTGATGCCCGCGTAGATCGCGACCACCTGCTCCTCCATCGGCCAAGGCTGGTACTGCGGCTGGTTGAGCGTCGCGACCATCCGCTCGCCGCGGCCGAGCGCACTCTGCGTCGCGGCGTCGAGCTCGGAGCCGAACTGCGCGAACGCCTCGAGCTCTCGGTACTGCGCGAGGTCGAGGCGCAGTCGACCGGCGACCTTCTTCATGGCCTTCGTCTGCGCGTTGCCGCCGACGCGAGACACCGACGTGCCGACGTTGATCGCCGGACGCACGCCCGAGAAGAAGAGGCTCGACTCGAGGAAGATCTGCCCGTCGGTGATCGAGATGACGTTCGTCGGGATGTACGCCGCGATGTCTCCCGCCTGGGTCTCGATGACCGGCAGCGCGGTCAGCGAGCCGCCACCGAGGTCGTCGGAGAGCTTGCACGCGCGCTCCAGCAGCCGCGAGTGGAGGTAGAAGACGTCGCCCGGGAACGCCTCGCGCCCCGGCGGCCGGCGCAGGAGCAGCGAGAGCTGCCGGTACGCATCGGCGTGCTTCGAGAGGTCGTCGTAGATGCAGAGCGCGTGCTGACCGTTGTAGAGGAAGTACTCGCCCATCGCGCAGCCCGCGAACGGCGCCATCCACTTGATCGGCGCCGCCTCCTGGGCGGGAGCCGAGACGACGATCGTGTACTCCATCGCACCCGAGTCGCGCAGCCGCTCGACGACCTGCGCGACGGTCGAGCCCTTCTGGCCGACGGCGACGTAGACGCAGACCACGTCTCCGCCGCGCTGGTTGATGATCGTGTCGATCGCAACCGCCGTCTTGCCGGTCGAGCGGTCTCCGATGATGAGCTCGCGCTGGCCGCGGCCGACCGGCGTCATCGAGTCGATCGACTTGATGCCGGTCGCCATCGGCTCCTTCACGGGCTGGCGCTGGATGACGCCGGGCGCCTTGAACTCGAGCGGACGGCGCTCGGCGGCCTCGATCGGACCGAGCCCGTCGAGCGGGTTGCCGAGCGGGTCGACGACGCGACCGAGGAGGCCCGGGCCGACGGGGACGCTCATGACCTCGCCCGTCCGGCGGACGGGCTCGCCCTCCTTCACGTGCTGCCACTCGCCGAAGAGCGCAGCGCCGACGTTGTCCTCCTCGAGGTTGAACGCGATCCCGGTGACGCCGTGCTCGAGCTCGAGCCGCTCGAGTGCGACGCAGTTCTCGAGGCCGTGGATGCGCGCGATACCGTCGCCGACCTGGAGCACGCTCCCGACCTCCGAGAGGTCGGTCTCGACGTCGAACTGCTGGATGCGATCCTTGAGGATCGCGGTGATCTCTTCGGGGCGTAGCTTCACTGTGTCTCCTTTGAGCGCGAACGCGGATTCCGCTCACGCGGAACCCGCGCGCGCAAATCCCTAAAGGCGCCCGCTTCGCGGGCGCTGTCGTAGCGAGTCCTCAACCGGCTGCTCCCACGAGCTCCTGCCTCAATCTCTCGAGCCTGCCGCGGACGCTGCCGTCCGCGCGGTGCGAGCCGATCTGCAGGACGATGCCGCCGATCAGGCTCGGATCGACGGACCGCGTGGCCTCCACCGTGCGGCCGGATGCCTTCTCGATCGACTGCACGATCGAGGCTGCGTCCTGGTCGGATAGCTCGTGCGCAGTCGTGAACTCCACCTCGAGCCTGTTCTGCGCAGCGGCCACGAGAGCGTCCAGCTCCGCGCTGATCTCGGGCAGCTCACCCCCGCGCCCCTTCTCCGCGACGAGCCGGACGAAGTTGCGAACCAGCTCGTCTCCGTCCTTCGTGAGCTCACCGAGGACGTCGGACTTGCCGGCGGGATCGATCTGCGGGTTGCGAAGGAACGCACGCAGCTCGGGCACCTCGCCCATGGCTCCGGCGAGAGCGCCGAGGTCGGCGGCGACCGCATCCACGCGGCCGGCCTCCTGCGCCGCCTGGAAGAGCGCGCGCGCGTACATGCGCTGCGCAACGGCCACTAGGCCTGCTCCTTCTCCAGCGCGGAGAAGTCGAGCCCCGCGATCGCCTCGTCGATGAGCCGGCGCTGGTCCTCGGAGTCGAGCACCTTGCCGGTGACGCGGGCGGTCGCCGCGAGCGTGAGGTCGGCCACCTCGGAGCGGATGAGGTCGAGCGAGCGCTTCGTCTCGGCGTCGATCTGACGCTTCGTCTCCTCGAGTCGGCGCGCACGCTCCTCCTCGGCCTCCTCCTTCACGCGCTCGAACTGGGCGTCGGCGACCTTGCGTGCGTCCGCGAGGATGCCGGCCGCCTCGCCCTTCGCCTCCGCGATGAGCTGGCGGTGCTGCTCGAGCAGCTCACGCGCCTCGTCGCGAGCCTTGTCCGCCTCGTCGACGGCCGCGCGGATGCGGTCGCGGCGCTCGTCGATCGACTTCTGGATCGGGCCGAACGCGAACCGCCTCAGCACGAAGAACGTGAGCGCGAAGCAGATGAGCGTCCAGATCATCAGCCCGGGGACGACGTCGATCAGACCCCCGGACGACTCCTCCGTTGCGGCGAGCAGGAACGACATCGCTCAGACGAGGACGTACGCGAGGAGGCCGCCGATGAGGCCGTAGAAGACGACAGCCTCGGTGAGGGCGAAGCCGAGCCACTGGATACCCGTGAGCTCGCCACGCAACTCCGGCTGTCTGGCGACGGCCTGGATCATCGAGCCGAAGATGTTGCCGATGCCGATTCCGGCTCCCAGGGAGCCGAGACCGATGCCGAGGGCGAGCGCGATTGCCTTACCGGCGTCGGCGCCGTCCTCGGCGGCAGCGAGGAAGAACGTCATG
>DASUCN010000119.1:0-3042 GCA_036276015.1 Gaiellaceae bacterium
ACCTGCGAGACGATCTTGTCGATGATCCGGAGCAGGTGCGCGTTGTCGGCGAAGGAGACGTTCGTCCGCTCGATGCGGCCGTCCCGCTCGATGAAGACCATGTCGTGCCGGTTGACCATCACCTCGGTGATCGAGTCGTCGCGGAGCAGCTCCTCGAGCGGCCCGTAGCCGAGCACGTCGTCGGCGATCTCGCGGACGATCCGCCGGCGCTCCTCGCGCGTCAGCGGCGTCCGGTCGAGCGCGAGCTGCTCCGTGACAGCGTGGAGCACCCGCTCGGTCAGGTCCTCGCCCGTCTCCCGCTTGAACAGCTCCGGGCCGAGCTTCGCGATCACGGCGTGGTGGATGCCGCTCTTCAGCTCGCCGTAGGGGTCGCTGGCGCCCGTGCTGGGCGCCGGCGACTGCTGCTGCGTCGGATGGGCAACGGGGCCGGCCAGCGCGACCGGACGCTCGGCGGTCACGCCGGCGGCCCCGTTTCCGTTCTGCTTCGAGAGTCTGTCGTGGAGGCCCATGGCCCTACGCCTTGGCCAGTGCGGCGAACTTGCGCCGCTTCTTGGGCTGCTCGTTCACGAGCAGCGACTTGGCCACCTCGCGGATCGCCTTGGCGAAGTCCGAGCCCGTGTCGGCGATGGCCGGGGGAGCACCCCGGTTGACGCCGAGCGGGACGGCCCGGTCGGACGGCACTTCGAAGCCGATCTTGATGTCGAGGGCACCCTCGACCTCGCTCTTCTTCATCCCGACCTTGGAGTTGGCCCGGTTGAGGACGAAGCGGATCCGCGAGGCCGGGAACGAGAGCAGCTCGAGCGTCTGCATCGAGAGGCGCACGTTCTTCAGCGTCGGCACGTCGAGACCGCAGAGCATCAGCAGCTCGTCGGTGCGGTCGAGCGTGGCGAGCATCGGCCCGTGGAAGAAGGGCGAGGTGTCGACGACGATGATGTCGTACGACTCCCGGGCCACCTCGAGCAGCCGGGCCAGCTTCGTCTCCGTGACCAGCTCGGCGTCCTCCGGGCGCAAGGGCGCCGGCAGGATGTCGAGCCCGCACGTGTGCTTGGTCGTGTAGCCCGCGAGCTTCTCGGAGTCGAGCTCGCCCGGGGCGACGACCAGGTCGTAGATGGTCTTGTCGGGCTCGAGCCCGAGCATGATCGCCGCGTCGCCGAACTGCAGGTCGAGGTCGACGAGGAGCGTCCGCTTCTGCTCGTGCTTGGCGAACGCGGCCGCGAGGTTCGTCGCGGTGACGGTCTTGCCCGTGCCGCCCTTGGGCGAGAACACGGTCACGATCCTGCCTCGGCGGCCCTGGGCGCCCTCCGCGACGAGCCGGCGGCCGGCGTGCGCCGCCTTGCGGAGCGCGAAGACGACGTTCTCCGTCAGCTGCGGGAGCAGCAGGACGTCGGCGACGCCCTCGGCGTCGAGCGCGTCCTCGAGCAGGGCCGAGGACTCGCCCGAGGCGAGGATCACGATCGGCGAGCGCGTGTGCTCCCGGATCGCGGCGACCTCGCCGGCGGGGAACGACGTCGAGCGGGTGGCGTGGACGACGACCCGGAGGTGGCCCCCCGCAAGCGCGGTGGTCGCCTCGGCGACGTTCTCGCTCCAGCCGACGAAGTCGAGATCGGGGTGGTTGGCGAGCTGGTCGCGAAGGTTGTCGAGGCCTTCGCACGAGCCCGTGACGTAGATGCGGATGCTCTCGCTATTCATTGCTGTTCCCTCCGACCGGCTGGATGTTCATCGCGCCGGCATCCTCGAGCTGCTTCGGGCGCACGCCCTCGCGCAGCACCGAGTACCAGCTCTCGACGTTCTCCGGGCTGTCGGCGCTGTCGATGCCCGGGCGGAGCTCGAGGTGCCACTCCTCGGCCGCCGTGTAGACCCAGTGCAGCTTCTGCACCTGCGTGTCCGTGACCTTGAGCATCACGGAGAACGCACCTCCGCGGTCGGAGCCCGAGGCGAGCTTGTCGGTCGTGTTCACGTTCGCGGGCGCGCGGAGCACCTCGATGTCGCGGAGCACGATCCGCGTGACCACCCCGACGAGGGCACCCGAGTCGAACGTCGCGACGAGGTCGACCTTGTCGCCGGCCTTGAGCGTGCCGGCGAGCAGCGAGTGCTGGTCGCCGTCGACCTGGATCGCGCGCTGGACGCCGGTCAGCTGGGCCTTGATCCCCCGCTGCGACGGCGTCGAGAAGCGGCGCGTCGAGACCTGCTCCCCGGCGAAGATCGGCTGCGTGGTGACGAGCTCGCCGACCTGATCGGGGTTCGAGATCGCGCCCGGGACGACACTGCGACGGACGATCTCGCTCTTCTCGAGCATGCCCTTCCGGGCGATGTCGGCGCCGCTCGTGCCGGCGGGAATGTCGCGCTTCGCGACCCAGATCGGCACGTTCGTCTCGTCCTGGCGGACGTTTCGCTGATAGTTCGTCACGTAGAAGCTCGTCAGCAGGGCAGCGACGAGGGCCAACGCGACGGCAATGGTGATGTTTTTGACCCTGTACGTCATGAGCGTCTCTTTTCTTCCTCTTTCTCGGTTGTTATTCGACGAGCTCTACTGCACGAACACCGAAGTCCTCTGCGCCCGACCCGGACTCCGAGAGGATCCCCTCCCAGATCACGCGGACGAAGCGACCCTCGACGATGCCCTTGTTGCCGTTGGCGGTGAAGCCGGTGACGACGAAGCCGACCCAGCCGATCACGCGATACTCGAAGTTCGCGCCGTTGCTCTTGACCGAGTCGTAGATGGGAAAGAGCAGCTCGTCGCCGACGCGGATGCTCAGCGCCTGTTTGATCTTCTGGTCGTTGAAGGCTGCGCCCGGATCCGAGCCGTACCAGCCGAGCGGCATGTAGCCGTCGTAACCGCGCAGGATCCAGTCCGCGTCGATCTTCCCGCCCGTGCCGCCCTTCGACCCGTCGAGGTTGAGCAGGCGGAACGCGCCGGGGCCGGTCTTCTTCAGGTCGAGGACCGTGTCCTGCCCGAAGCAGGGCAGCGGCTTGCAGTTGAGCAGTGGATGCGCCCTGTCGACCGCGATCGGCGCGGCGTAGCGCGCGCTGTTCGGGTTGCCG
>DASUCN010000120.1:0-6572 GCA_036276015.1 Gaiellaceae bacterium
CGTCCTCTTCGGCTGCTCGCTCTTCCCGTCGAGGACGGTCGGCGCCGTCGTCTCCGGCGCGCTGGGGTTCGCGGCCCTGCTCTACGGGCTCTTCGTGCCGGGGCTCGGGACGACCGGAGTGCTGCTCTGGATCGGCATCGGCGTTCTGCTCGTGTTCTTCGGTGTCGCACGCGTGACGACCCGGCTCATCCCCGGCCTTGCCTCTGCGGCGTCGCCGATCGCGCGCTGGTCGGTGTTCCTCCTGAGCGTGCTCGTCTGGCCGTTCTTCACGCTGCCGTACTGGCTGCTGCGGCGCGGCGCCTGGGGCCCGGGAGCGGCGGGGCAGCGAGTCCTCGCCTTCCTCGCGGGCGCGCTCATCAACCCGCTCGTGCTCGTCGTCGTGCTCGTCATGCTGATCCGGAAGGCGGTCACGCGCTGGCGACCCGAGTGGCCAATCGAGTTCCCTGGCGTGATCCCCGACAGGTCGACGGCCAACATCGGCCGGGAGAATGCGCGACGCAACCCCCAGCGCACGGCGTCGACCGCGAGCGCACTGATGATCGGCCTCGCGCTGGTGACCCTCGTCGCGACGCTGGCAGCGGGCATCGTGCAGACGTTCAGGGGCGCGGTGGACGATCTCTGGAAGGCGTCCGACTCCGACTACGCGATCACGGCCCAGAACAACTTCTCGCCGATCCCCGTCGACGCTGCGAACGCCGCGGCGAAGGCACCGGGAGTCGTCGCGGTGATGAACGTGCGCACCGGCGAGATCCGCGCCTTCGAGGAGACGAGCTTTGCAACCGCGGTCGATCCCAGCGCGCGCGAGCTCATCAACCTGAAGTGGAAGGACGGCTCCCAGGACGTGCTCGCGAATCTCGGCGAGGGCGGCGCCTTCGTCGACGACGACTACGCGGACTCGAACGACCTCGAGGTCGGCTCCCAGATCGACGTGACGTTCCCCGACGGCACGACGAAGAGCTTCACGGTGGAAGGGATCTTCGACCCGCCGACCGGAGGCTCCCCGTTCGGGAACATCACGATCTCGACCGAGGCGTGGGACGCGCTCGTCGAGAACCCGCGCAACCTCTACACCTTCATCGCGATGGAGGGTGACGTCACCGACGAGAACACGGCCGAGCTGGAGGCCGTCCTCGCCGACTTCCCGAACGCCAAGGTGCAGACCCGGGAGCAGTTCATCGACAACCAGATCGCCGGTCTGAACTCGGTGCTCAACATCCTCTACGTCCTGCTCGCGCTCTCTGTGCTCGTGAGCCTCTTCGGGATCGTCAACACGCTCGTCCTCACCGTGTTCGAGCGGACCCGCGAGATCGGGATGCTTCGCGCGATCGGGATGACGCGACGCCAGGTGCGGCGGATGATCCGGCACGAGAGCGTCATCACCGCGCTCATCGGGGCGCTGATCGGAATCGTCCTCGGAGTCGTTCTCGCCGTCATCCTCATCGCGCGCGTCGAGTTCATCGACTTCGCGTTCCCGACGACGCAGATCGTCGTGTTCGTCGTCGCTGCGGTGCTCGTGGGGATCGTGGCGGCGATCTTCCCCGCGCGGCGCGCCGCGAAGCTGGATCCGCTCGAGGCGATCGCCTACGAGTGACGGGACGTGTGAGGTCAGGCCCGAAGGGTCTGACCTCACACCGCTTCAGGGTCAGACCCCACGGGTCTGACCCGCCGTCCCGTCAACCTCGTTCCGTCGGGGCGAGGCTTGCCTCGCCCATAGACCTACGCCCGCGGCCGTCTCGCGACGCCCGACGCCTCGGCCGCCTCGGCCACGGCGGCCGCCACACGCGGTGCGACGTCGCGGTTGAAGACGCTCGGAATCACGTACTCGTGCCCGAGCTCCTCCTTCGGGATGGCGGAGGCGATCGCGCGCGCGGCCGCGACCTCCATCTCCTTGGTGATGGTCGTCGCCCGCACGTCGAGCGCGCCACGGAAGACACCGGGGAACGCGAGCACGTTGTTGATCTGGTTCGGGTAGTCCGAGCGCCCGGTCGCGACGACCGCGACGTCGCCGTCGAGCTCCTCCGGGAGCACCTCGGGGGTCGGGTTCGCCATCGCGAACACAATCGCGTCCTTCGCCATCGTGCGAACGCCCGCAGGCGTGACGGCACGCGGCGCGGAGAGGCCGATGAAGACGTCCGCCCCTGCGAGCGCCTCGTCCGCGGAGCATCCCTGGTTCTCCGGGTTCGTGCGCTCGGCGAAGGACGCCTTGTGCGGAGGGAGGTTCGGCCGGCCGCGGTAGACGGCCCCCTCGTGGTCGCAGCCGACGAGGTTGCGCGCTCCGGCCGCGAGGAGGACATCCGCGGTTGCGATTCCCGCGGCGCCGACGCCCGTCGTCACGATCTTCACGTCCTCGATGCGCTTGCCGACGACCTCGAGCGCGTTGACGAGAGCGGCGAGGACGACGATGGCCGTGCCGTGCTGGTCGTCGTGGAAGACGGGGATGTCGAGCTCCTCGCGCAGACGCGCCTCGATCTCGAAGCAGCGGGGTGCGGAGATGTCCTCCAGGTTGATCCCGCCGAACCCCGGCGCAATCGCCTTGCAGACAGCGACGATCTCGTCTGCGTCCTTGGTCGCGAGGCAGAGCGGCCAGGCGTCGACCCCGCCGAACTCCTTGAACAGGAGAGCCTTCCCCTCCATGACCGGCATCGCCGCCTCCGGTCCGATGTCGCCGAGGCCGAGGACGGCCGTGCCGTCGGAGACGACGGCGACGGTGTTCTGCTTGATCGTGAGATTCCAGGCGGCCGACGGATCGTCGGCGATCGCTTGCGAGATGCGCGCGACGCCGGGGGTGTAGGCCATCGAGAGGTCGTCGCGGGTCTTCAACGGTACTCGCGACGCGATCTCGATCTTGCCGCCGAGATGCATGAGGAACGTTCGGTCCGACACGCGGAGCACCTCGACGCCTTCGATCGAGTGGGCGACGTCGGCGATCCGGTGGAGGTGCGCTTCGTCGGCTGCGGAGACCGTGACGTCCCGCACCTTGTAGTGGGGTTCGACGCGGACGATGTCGATGGCGCCGAGCGAGCCCCCGGCGTCGCCGATCGCCTCGGCGACGCGAGCGAACGTTCCGGGCGCGTCCTCGAGGCGCAGGCGGAGGGTCGCGCTGAAAGAAGGAGAGACGTGCGTCACGACCTCAGCCTGCCACGCGGACGACCCCGGCCGCCTCGAGTACGGCGACGTCCTCGGACGCGCAGCCGAGCTCGGCGAGGATCTCCGCAGTGTGCTGGCCGACGGCCGGAGGCGCCGACGCGTGTGTGGCGCGCTCCCGGTCGAACGAGAGTGGAAGCGCGGGCAGCTGCAGCCCTGGGATCTCGGCGTGCGCGAGGTGCTGGAGCAGCCCGAGCGCCTGGGTCTGCTCGGACGCGACGACGTCCGCGACGTCCGCCACCGGCGCTGCAGGGACGCCCGCCGCGGTCAGGCGTGCATGCCAGTCCGCCGTGTCTCGCGTGCGCAGCCGCTCGGAGACGATGGCGGCGAGCTCCTCCCGATTCCCCACCCGGTCGGGATTCGTCCGGAAGCGGGCGTCGTCGACGAGACCGGGCAGCTCGAGAACCTCGCAGACGAGCGCGAAGAGGCGATCGTTCCCGCCGGCCACCATGAGCTCGCCGTCGCGCGTGGGGAAGACCTGGTACGGCGCGACCATCGGGAAGACGGTGCCCTGCCCGGTCGGCACCGTGCCGTCGGCGAGATAGCCGACGAGGTGGTACCCGATGTACGCGAGCGCGGTCTCGTAGAGCGAGGTGTCGACTGTCGTCCCTTCGCCTGTGCGCTCGCGTTCGAGCAACGCCGCTGCGATCCCGAGTGCGGCCCACATCCCGGTGCCCATGTCGATGAGCGACGAGCCCACCCGCACACCCGGACGTCCCGGCTCTCCGGTCATGCTGATGAGACCGCCCGCAGCCTGCATGAGAGCGTCGTATCCCGGTTCGTTCGCAAGCGGGCCGGCGTGGCCGTACGCGCCGATCGAGCAGTAGACGAGCCGGCGGTTCCGTGCGCGCAGCTCCTCCGGCCCGAGTCCGAGGTGCTCCGCGAGACCGGGACGCAGGCTCTGGAGGAACACGTCCGCCCGATCGGCGAGACGCTGCACCACGTCGCGGCCGCGTTCGTCGGAGAGCGACACCGCGAGCGAGCGCTTTCCAGCGTTGACGGCGAGGAACATGGCGCTCTCGCCGTTCCAGAACGGAGGCCCCCACGCGCGGCCGTCGTCACCCGTGTCCGGCCGCTCGACCTTGACGACGTCGGCGCCGAGCGCGGCGAGGATCTCGGCGCAGTACGGCCCGGCGATCGACGTCGTCACGTCGACCACACGTATGCCGCTCAGAGGGTGGAACGCCATCGGAGCATCATCGCCGCTCTGCGAGGATGCGCCGATGCCGAACTGGCTCGACTTCGACCGCTTCACCGAGTGGGTGTCAGGTGAGTGGTGGAGCTACCTCGTCATCTTCGCCGTCGCCGTCGTCGACGCGTTCTTCCCGCTAGTCCCCAGCGAGTCGCTCGTCGTCATCGGCGGGAATCTCGCCAGCTCCGGCGATCTCGTGCTGTGGCTCGTCATCCTGGCCGGAGCCGCGGGCGCCGTTCTCGGCGACAACATCTCATTCTGGATAGGCCACTTCGTCGGCGAGAAGACCGTCAAACGTGTCTTCGCCAGCGAGAAATGGCACCGTCGGCTGGAGTGGGCCGAGCGCACGCTGGACGAGCGCGGCGCGTACATCATCCTGATCGCCCGCTTCATTCCGGGTGGTCGAACGGCGGTCACGTTCTCGGCCGGCTACGTCAACACGTTCCCCTGGCGACGCTTCATCGTCTACGACGTCGTGGCAGGTGTTCTGTGGGCCACGTACGCGGCGCTCCTCGGGTACTTCGGCGGCAAGACGTTCGAGGAGAACCCCTTGCTCGGGGTCCTCCTCGCACTCGGTATCGCGCTGTCTCTCGGGCTCCTCGTCGAGGTCGTCAGGCACTACCTGAAGCGCCGCTCGACTGCCTGAGGCCGAGCTCGCGGCCGGCCCGCTGCGCGTAGAGCAGGCCACAGATGAGGACGATCAGCGCGAGGAAGCCGTGCAGGCCGTTGATCCAGTCCCCTTCCTTCTCGTTGTCGCCGAGGAAGCCGAGCTGGGCGACCGAGAGGACGAGGAACCCGATCGCGCCGCCGACCATGGGCCAGTTACCCCAATACGCGACGAGCGCACCGATGACGATCATGAGCTGGCCGATGTGCACGAACAGCGAGCCGAGTCCGTGCGCATCGAGGGCGCCGTCGCCAGCCCCGCGGGCGTACGCCGCGATGGAGAACGCCTGCCAGAGGACGGCGAGCACCACGAGGATGCCGCCGAGGAGCACCACCCAGGTAAAGGATCTCTTCATGGCGCGTGATCCTCTCGCATCGGGCGGACGGTGACAAGACCCTGCGCGTCTGTAAGACTCGCTCCGTGGCGAAGATCCTCGTGCACGGGACGTGCGGCCCCGAGAACCCGACGAAGGCTGCGCTGACCTTCCTCGTCGCGAAGGCAGCTGTCGACGAGGGGCACGAGGTCTCGATCTTCCTCGCCGGCGACGCGGTGCAACTCCTTCGCGACTCCGTGCTCGACACGCTGAACGGGCTCGGTACCGGAAGCCTGCGGGAGTCCTACGACGCGGTCGTTGCCGCGGGGACGCGGATCTACGCGTCCGGCATGTCCAGCAAGGCACGCGGGCTCGGGGACGGGGACCTCGAGGGGAAGCCCGTCGAGCTGGCGCTGCCGGCGCGGCTCGTCGAGCTCGCGCTCGACGCGGATCGCGTCATCACGTACTGAGGCGGCGCGTACCCTGGCGGGGTGAACCGCCTCGGCGACGCGACTTCTCCCTACCTCCTCCAGCACGCCGAGAACCCGGTCGACTGGTACGAGTGGGGAGACGAGGCGTTCGAACGGGCGCGGGTCGAGGACAAGCCGCTGCTCGTATCGGTCGGGTACAGCTCGTGCCACTGGTGCCATGTCATGGCGCACGAGTCGTTCGAGTCCGAGACAACCGCTGCGCTCATGAACGAGCTCTTCGTGAACGTGAAGGTCGACCGCGAGGAGCGTCCCGACGTCGACGCCGTGACGATGGAGGCGACCGTCGGCATGACCGGGTCGGGCGGCTGGCCCACCACGGTGTTCATGACCCCGGACGCGCGGCCCTTCTACGCGGGTACATATTTCCCGCCCGAGCCGCGGCACGGCATTCCGAGCTTCCCCGAGCTGTTGCGTGCCGTCGCGCAGACCTGGCGCGAGCGGCGCGAGGACATCGAGCGGCAGGCCGCGCGCATCGACGACGCCCTCCGCTCGACGACGAGCTCAGGCCCGTCCACCGAGCCCCTCGCCTCGTCACTACTCGTCGAGGCGGCGCGCACGATCGCTGCGACGTTCGAGCGAGCGTTCGGCGGATTCGGACGCGCGCCGAAGTTCCCGGCCGCGTCTACGCTCGAGTTCCTCCTCCGCAGAGGGGACGAGCCCGCGCTCGAGATGGTCACGGCGACGCTCGACGGTATGGCTGCCGGCGGCTTCTACGACGTGGTCGGCGGCGGCTTCCATCGCTACTCGGTCGACGATCGCTGGCTG
>DASUCN010000121.1:0-8390 GCA_036276015.1 Gaiellaceae bacterium
TTCCACAACTGCGTCATCGTCTCCATCCGCAAGGCCTACCCCGGCCATGCGCAGAAGGTCATGCACGCGCTCTGGGGGCTCGGGATGCTCTCGCTCTCGAAGTCCATCGTCGTCGTCGACGCCCACGTGGACGTCCACGACTACGAGGACGTGTTCTTCCGCGTGACGGCGAACGTCGATCCCAAGCGCGACGTCCTGATCACGGAGGGGCCCCTCGACCACCTCGATCACGCCCCGGGGCGGCAGTTCTATGGCGGCAAGCTCGGCATCGACGCCACGCACAAGCTTCCGGAGGAGGACGCGCGCCCATGGCCCGAGGAGATCCTCATGTCGGACGAGATCCGCGACCTGGTGACGCGCCGCTGGGCCGAGTACGGCCTTGGCGCGCTGTCCTAGAGGCGTCCGCTTCGTGCCGCGGTGGCGTGGAGGACTCGTCCGCACCTTCCTTCCGCGCCCGTCGGCTCCAAGTGATTGAATCCGCCGCAGCCCGCCCTTGAGCGATCCCGGACACGACACCCCGCACGTCCCCGGCCCGAGCCTGTGGCCGATCGCCTTCGCGATCGGGGTCGCCTGTCTCCTGCTCGGACTGGTGATCAGCTGGATCGTGGCTGCGGTGGGCGCGGCGATCGCCGTCGTCTCCGGCTTCCTCTGGGCGCGCGAAGTCACCCGGGACGTCCGCGACGAGGTCCCGGTGATCGAGCCCGAGACGCGGGCCGTGGCCGACGCGCCGAGCGCCGAGAGCGCCGTACGCGCGCAGGACGCGCCGCTGCCCGCCTACACGCGCTCGCGCTTCCTCGAGGCCTCGACCATCGGCGTCGGCGCCGCCATCGGGGCCGTCGTCACGCTGCCGGTGCTCGGGTTCACGGTGCTCCCCTCGTTCACGAACATCGAGGAGGGCGAAGCCGATCTCGGGCCGATCGAGAACTTCCCCGAGGGCGAGTACGTCATTGCGTCGTACCTGGCCAAGCCGAGCCAGGGCGAGGTCTCGCGCCGCACGGTGTTCGTGCGCAACAACGGCCTCAGCGAGGGCGGCGAGCGGAGCTTCACGATCCTCTACAGCCGCTGCGTCCACCTTGGCTGCCCCGTGCAGCCCAACGGCCCGATCGACGAGGAGAACACGACGGAGATCGAGGGCGTCGAGCTCCGCCCCGTTCTCGCGCAGTCGTTCGGCTGCCCGTGCCACGGCGGCCTCTACGACGCCGAGGGCAACAGGCAGGCCGGCCCGCCCGTCCGCTCGCTCGACCGGCTGACGTTCTCGATCCAGAACGGGCGCCTCGTCCTCGGCGAGCTCTACGCGGTTGGCAACGTCAGCGGAACGGGCGCGAACGCGACGATCTCGCGCTATCCCTGGTCGGTGCCGGGCACGCATGTGGACGGCGTCGAGGCATGGCTGTATCCCATCGTCCCGAGCCAGGTGACGGGCTAGATGGCGACGAAGTCCAAGCGCCAGCAGCTCGTCGACACCGCCGTCCTGGCTCCGCTCGACTGGATCGACGAGCGCACCGCGTTCGTCCGAGGGACGAAGTGGTTCCTCTTCCGCAACGTCCCGCGCGACATCAGCTGGGGGCAGACGCTCGGCTCCGCGGCCCTGACGGCCTTCATCGTGCAGACGCTCACGGGCGCGATCCTCGCGATGTACTACAAGCCCTCGTCCGAGATCGATCCACTGACGGGGAAGCCGGTCGCGTACTCGTCGATCGAGGCGATCACGAACGACCTCACGCTCGGCTGGCTCGTGCGCGGCATGCACCGCTGGGGCGCGAGCGTCTTCATCATCCTGCTGTTCCTGCACATGGGCCGCGTGTTCCTGTTCGGCGCGTACAAGTACCCGCGTGAGCTGAACTGGATCACGGGCGTGCTCATCCTCGTGACCGGGATGCTGATGGGCTTCACCGGCTACCTGCTCCCCTGGGACCAGACGGCCTACTGGGCCACCGTCGTCGGGATCAACCTGAACGGCACGGCGCCCTTCGCCGGCCCGTGGCTCGCGCAGTTCCTCGCAGGCGGGGCCGAGATCGGGTCCGACACGCTGCCGAAGTGGTACGCGCTGCACATGCTGCTCATACCCGGCGCGCTCATCGCGCTGATCGTCGTCCACATCTACCTCGTCACCCGGCTCGGCGTCGCGTCGCCGCCGTGGTCGAGCGAGGCGGCGGGCCGCGAGCGCCCCGCGCCGCAGCCGTCGCCGGGCGCGCGAGCCGGCCTCGTCCGCGGGAGCGGAGGCGACTGATGGCCCGCGATCTCGGCGAGCTGAACCGCGAGGAGTACGCGCGCTACAAGGACGACGTCAAGAAGGAGGGGAAGGGCTTCTTCCCGTTCGCGATCTGGCACGACACGGTGATGTCGCTGATCGTGGTGTGCGTCATCGTCGCGCTCGCGGCGATCTGGTACTACGACGCGGACGGCGTCGAGCCCGGGCTCCTCGGGCCGTGGTACACGGAGCCCGCCGACGCGGGGACGACGGACTTCATCCCGCGCCCCGACTGGTACTTCTACTTCCTCTTCTATCTCCTGCGGATCTTCGAGTGGCCGGAGACGGTCTTCATCGCGACCGTCGGCATTCCGACCGTCCTGCTCATCCTCCTGATGGGGCTCCCGTTCTACGACCGTCGCCGCGAGCGCCGGCCGCTGCATCGGCCCGTCGCGATGGTGGCCGCGATCCTCACCGTCGTCTCCATGGGCGTCCTGACGTGGAAGGGCGCTACCGCGAAGGAGGCGCTCGGCTCGGAGCTCGTCGCCCTCGTTCCCGACTGGGCCGAGGAGCAGGGCTTCGCCGACGATCCCGAGGCGGTGGCGGGCGCGGAGCTCTTCGCACAGACGGGCTGCCTCAACTGCCATACGTACATGGGGCAAGGCTCCGGAACTCTCGGCGCTCCCGACCTCACCGAGGTCGGGCAGACGAACGACGCCGAGTACTTCGTGCGCTACCTGACCAACCCGGCGGCGTTCGGGAACACGGTCATGGGCTCGTACGCGTACCTGGGCCAGGAGAACCTGAACGCGCTCGGCGTCTTCCTCGCCGCCTCGCAGGGCCCGCAGGACGCAGATGGTTGAACCGGCAATTCCTCGCCGCGCGGATGGTGGCTGAGACACATCGCCGGATGGCGCCGCCCTCACTTGCCCGTATTCCCGATACGCGCTCGATCGGGCGGCGTCCCCGGCTCGGTCTCAGCCATCCCCGCATCGACGGGCATTACCGGTCAACCATCTAGAACGTAGCCTTCGGGCATGCGGGTCTTCCTCGGCGTGACCGGTGCGTCCGGCGCCCCCTACGCGGAGCGGCTGCTGCGCGCGCTCGCCGCCGTCGACTGCGAGATCGGCCTTTGCGCCTCGCGCTCGGGGATCGAGGTGCTCGCGACCGAGCTCTACCGGGACCCGTCGCTCGCGCGCGAGGAGGTGCTCGAGCGCTTCGTCGGGAGCACGGCTGCGCAGGTCACGGTGTACGGCGAGAACGACTTCAGCAGCCCGTATGCGAGCGGCTCGGCGCGCGTCGACGCCTACGTCGTCTGCCCGTGCTCGATGGCGACGGTCGGCACGCTCGCCTCGGGCGCGATGCAGAACCTCATCCATCGCGCCGCATCGGTGGCACTCAAGGAGCGTCGCAAGCTCGTGCTCGTTCCGCGCGAGACGCCGCTTTCCTCGATCCACCTGCGCGGCCTGGCCACGCTGAACGAGGCGGGCGCGGTCATTCTCTTCGCCGCGCCGGGCTTCTACCACGGCGCCGAGACCATCGAGGACCTGGTCGACTTCGTCGTCGCGCGTTGCCTCGACCAGATCGGGATCGACAACGCGCTCGTCGCGCGCTGGGGCGACTCCGCGTGACCTACGAGTCCGGAAGGCTTGCCCCCGAGTCCGTCCGCGGGATGTTCGACCGGATCGCCCCGGTCTACGACGCGATGAACCGCGTCATGACCGCCGGGCTCGACCGGCGCTGGCGCAAGCTCGCCGTCCGCGAGGTGGTGTGGCCGGGCGATCGCGTGCTGGACGCCTGCTGCGGGACGGGCGACCTCGCGGTCGAGGCGGAGCGCCACGGGGGGCGCGTCGTCGGCCTCGACTTCTCGGGCCGGATGCTCGAGCGCGCCCGGCGCAAGTCCGGCGCGATCGAATGGGTGCAGGGCGACGCGCTCGCTCTGCCCTTCGCGGACGGAGAGTTCGAAGCGGCGACGGTCGGCTTCGGCGTGCGCAACCTCGCCGACCTCGAGGGCGGGCTGCGCGAGCTCGCTCGCGTGCTGCGTCCCGGCGGGAAGCTCGCCGTGCTCGAGATCACGCGACCGCGCGGCCTCCTGCGGCCCTTCTTCCGGCTCTGGTTCGACGTCGTCGTCCCGTTCCTCGGACGCGTGCTCCCAGGCGGCGAGGCCTATACCTATCTCCCCGCGAGCGTCCGCCGCTTCCCCGGACCGGAGGACCTCTCCGCCCTCCTCGAGAGCGCGGGCTTCGAGAACGTGCGCTACCGGCTGTTGGGCGGCGGGATCGTTGCGCTCCACGTCGGGACGACGCCGTCGTGACGGCGCTCGAGGTCGTCCGCGCGACGGAGGGGCTCGACGACTTCCTCGCCGAGGTCGAGGGCGAGCTCCGTCGGGAGGTCGGGCGCTACCCCGGGGTCGTGGCCGCGGTAGGCGCCGGCGCCGTGGCGGCGGGCGGCAAGCGCCTCCGCCCCGCGCTCGCGTTCCTCTCCTCGTCGCCCGAGGACGAGCCGCCGCTCGCGGCGGCGGTCGCCGTCGAGCTCGTGCACCTGGCGACGCTCGTCCACGACGACCTCATCGACGGCGCCGCGCTGCGGCGCGGGCGGGCGGCGGCCTGGAGCGAGCACGGCGAGGGAGCCGCCCGGGCCGCAGGCGACTACCTCTTCGCCCGCGCCTTCTCGGTGCTCGCCGAGACCGGCGACGCGGGCGCGGTCGTCGTCCTCGCGGACGCGTCGCTCGCGCTCGCGCGCGGCGAGGCGATGCAGCGGCTCCAGCGACACGACCCCTCGACGACGGTGGACGCGTATCTCGAGCGCTGCGAGCTCAAGACGGGAAGCCTCTTCGAGGCCGCCTGCGTGCTCGGCGGCGGCGACGGCGGCTACGGCCGGTTGCTCGGCGTCGCCTTCCAGATCGCCGACGACGTGCTCGACTGCTCGGGCGACACCATCGAGACCGGAAAGATCCCGGGCACCGACCTACAGGACGGCACGCCGACGCTGCCCCTGCTGCTCGCCGCGCAGGACGATCCCGTGGTGCGCGAGGCGCTCGCCGGCGGGCCGAAGGAAGGCGTGCTCGTGCGCGTCGCCGCGAGCGGTGCGCTCGATCGGTCCCGCGAGCTGGCGCTCCACTACGCTTCGGAGGCCAGGTCACGCCTCGACGGCGCTCCCCGCCGGGACGAGCTCGAAGCGCTGACGCGGGCCGTCGTGGAAAGGAGGAGCTGATCGCCGTTCTCGAGCTACGGACGCTGGAGCCGATCCGGGAGAAGATCGAGGCCGGCGAGCGCCTCGACTTCGACGACGGCGTCGCCATCCTCGAGTCGGACGACCTGCTCGAGCTCGGCGCGCTCGCCGACCTCGCCCGCCGCGTGCGCGGCGGCACCGACGAGGTCTTCTTCGTCCAGAACCTGTACGTGAGCCAGACGAACGTCTGTCGCGTGAAGTGCAAGTTCTGCGCCTTCGCGGCGACGCGGAAGCAGGAGCACGCCTACACGTTCACGACCCAGGAGCTCGTGGAGGACGTGCTCGCCCAGCGGGAGATCACCGGGTTCACCGAGCTGCACATGGTCAACGGCGAGAACCCGCACGTCGACTTCGCCTTCTACCGCGACACGATCGCCGCGCTGCACGAGGCGCTCCCCGACGTGCACCTCAAGTGCTACACGGCCTCCGAGATCCACCACATGACGACACTGTCCGGGCTCACGCACGAGGAGGTGCTGCGCGAGCTGAAGGACGCCGGCCTCGGCTCGCTGCCGGGAGGCGGCGCCGAGGTGTTCGCCGACCGGGTACGGCGGCTGGTGGCTCCCGGCAAGGAGCCCGCGGAGATCTGGTTCCACGTCCACGACACGGCGCACCGGATGGGCATCCCCACGCACTGCACGATGCTCTACGGGCACGTGGAGACGTACGAGGAGCGGGTCGACCACATCCTCCGCCTGCGCGACCAGCAGGACGCCACGGGTGGCTTCCTCGCGTTCATCCCGCTCGCCTTCCATCCCGAGAACACCGTCTTCGAGCGGCGCGGCTGGCGGCACACGACGGGCGCCGACGACCTGAAGATGCTCGCCTTCTCGCGTCTGATGCTCGACAACGTCCCGAACGTCAAGGCCTACTGGATCATGATGGGGATGCCGCTCGCCGCCGTCGCGCTCCACTTCGGCGCGAACGACGTGCAGGGCACCGTGGTACGCGAGCAGATCTTCCACGCCGCGGGGGCGCGCACCGAGACCGAGCAGAAGATCGAGGCGCTCGTCCGCTTCGTCCGCGAAGCCGGCCGCATCCCCGTGCAGCGCGACACCCTCTATCGCGAGATCCGGCGCTGGAGCTGATCGACGTGAGTCGCGAGGGCGCTCCGGCGAAGAGGGAGGAGAAGGCCTCGGCGCCGGCCGCCGGGACGCCCATCTGGGTGTGGCTCGTCTACGGGCTCGGGATCCTCGCCGGCGCGATCTTCCTCTTCTCGGCGCTCTTCACGCTCGGTGCGCTCGTGCTCTCAGACGACGTGCCCGTGGACGCCGACATCTCGCTCCCCGCGATCGCTCTCTGGGGGGCGATGGTGCTCGTCGCGCTGGGGATCTGGCTCGTTCGGAGGCGGCGATGAGGCTCGGGCGCATCTCCTACGTGAACATGGCGCCCGTCTTCCACCGCCTCGAGGCGGACGTCGAGGAGGTCTCGGGCGTTCCCACCGACCTCACGCGCATGCTGCTCGACGGCGAGATCGACATCGCGCCCATCCCGTCGATCGACTACGCGCGGAACGCGGACCGCCTGCGCATCCTGCCGCGGCTCTGCGTCTCCTCGGAGGGCGCCGTCGACTCCATCCAGCTCGTCTCGCGCGTCCCCTTCGGCCAGGTGCGGTCGGTGGCGGTGACGCCCGAGAGCGCGACGTCGGTCGTGCTCACGCGCATCCTCCTGCCGCGCGCCGAGATCCTCCCGCTGGGGACGGAGGCCGACGCGAAGATGCTCATCGGCGACGCGGCCCTACGCAGCGCGTTCGAGGATCCGACGCCCCACTACGACCTCGGCAAGCTCTGGCTCGAGCGCACGGGACTTCCGATGGTGTTCGCCGTCTGGGCCGCGCCGGAGCCGCTCGTCGACGGGCTGATCGAGCTCGAGCACGCGCTCGTTGCCTCCGTACGCTTCGCTCGTTCCGAGCCCGAGCGCCTGGCCATGCAGGCGAGCGACACGTACGGCTACCCGCCGGGCTTCCTCGCGCGCTACTTCGAGAAGCTTCGCTACAGCTTCGGGCCGAGGGAGCGTGCCGGCCTCTACACCTTCCTCGAGATGGCACGGGACGTGGGTGCGCTCGACCACGTCCCCGAGCTGCGCTTCGTGCGCCAGGAGGTCGTCGCGTGACGATCGCCGCGCAGCCACCCACGGCACCAAGTGACACAGTGTCACAAGGCGATCTTCCGCTCGTGTCGCTCGTGCTCGAGAAGGCACTGGACGGCGAGCGCATCTCCGACGAGGACGCCGTCGCGCTCCTGCGCTCGCGCGACCTGGTGGCGGTCGGGCGCGCCGCGAACGAGATCCGAAACCGGTTGAACGACCCCTCGAAGGTGACGTTCATCGTCGACCGGAACCTCAACTACACGAACGTCTGCGTCACCGACTGCGACTTCTGCGCGTTCTACCGCCGGCCGGGAGACACCCGCGAGGGCTATCTGCTGCCGAAGCCGGTCATCTTCAAGAAGATCGAGGAGACGCTCGCGCTCGGCGGCACCGGCCTGCTCATGCAGGGCGGTCACCACCCCGATCTCGGCATCGACTTCTACGAGGATCTCTTCCGCTCGATCAAGGCGCGCTACCGCATCCACCTGCACGCGCTCTCCCCGCCCGAGATCCAGCACATTGCGCGGCGCTCGAAGCTGACGGTGCCCGAGACGCTGACCCGCCTGCGCGACGCGGGGCTCGACTCGGTGCCCGGAGGCGGAGCGGAGATCCTCGTCGACCGCGTGCGCCGCATCATCGCTCCGAAGAAGACGAAGTCCGAGGAGTGGCTCGACGTCATGCGGCAGGCGCATCGTCTCGGGATGTCGACAACGGCGACGATGATGTACGGCCACGTCGAGACGCTCGAGGAGCGCGTCGAGCACATGCGCAAGATCCGGGCCCTTCAGGACGAGACGCGCGGGTTCCGGGCCTTCATCTCGTGGACGTTCCAGCGCGACGGCAACCGCATGGACGACATCGTCCGCGACGAGGACATGCC
>DASUCN010000122.1:0-2826 GCA_036276015.1 Gaiellaceae bacterium
GAGGGCATCGGCCTCTGCCGCACCGAGCACATGTTCATGGGCGAGGACCGGCTGCCCGTCGTCCGCGAGATGATCCTCGCGCGCGACGAGGAGGAGCGCCGAGCGGCGCTCGACCGGCTGCTCCCGATGCAGCAGTCGGACTTCGAGGGGATCTTCGAGGCGATGGCGGGGCTCCCGGTGACGATCCGGCTGCTCGACCCGCCGCTGCACGAGTTCCTCCCGTCGCTGGAAGAGGCGACGTCGGACGCGATGCGCGACCGCATCCGTCAGCTCCACGAGGCGAACCCGATGCTGGGCACGCGCGGCTGCCGGCTCGGGCTGCAGTTCCCCGAGATCTACGAGATGCAGGTGCGCGCGATCGTTCGTGCCGCGCGGGCGGTCGCCGAACGTACGGGCGAGGCGCCGCTCGTGGAGATCATGCACCCGCTCGTCGGATTCATCGAGGAGCTCTCACGGCTGCGCGAGCTCACCGAGCGCGTCGCCGCCGAGGAGCCGACCGTCGAATACCACTGCGGGACGATGATCGAGCTGCCGCGCGCGGCGCTCCGCGCCGACGAGATCGCCTCCGTCGCCGACTTCTTCTCGTTCGGGACGAACGACCTCACGCAGACGACGCTCGGGTTCTCCCGCGACGACGCCGAGGGAAAGTTCCTCACCTACTACCTGGAGCACGGGATCCTCGAGCGGAATCCGTTCGAGGTGATCGACGAGGACGGCGTCGGCGATCTCATGCGCATCGCGGTCGAGCGGGGGAGGAGTGCGAAGCCCGGGATCAAGATGGGTATCTGCGGCGAGCACGGCGGCGAGCCGCGCTCGGTCGCCTTCTGCCACTCACTCGGCCTCGACTACGTCTCCTGCTCGCCGTATCGCGTGCCGCTCGCACGGCTCGCCGCGGCGCAGGCGGCGCTCGCGGAGGCGGGAGTCACCGCCGTCGCGATCGGCGGCTGAGCCGCTACGCGACCTGCGCGACGGCGACGCCGACGCTGAGGACTCCGACGCCCACCATCGCGAGCGTCGCAAGAGCAGGCGAGCGCCGAAGGCTCGAGAACGCGAGCGCACACAGGCCGCCGCCGATGAGCCCTCCGATGTGCCCCCCGATCGAGATTCCGGGGATGAGGAACGTGATCGCCAGGTTGAAGACGACGAGACCCATCGCCTGTCCACCGAAGACCCAGATCCGGCGTGCCTCGAGCACCAGCGCCGCGCCCATGATCCCCCAGATCGCCCCGGACGCTCCCACGGTGAGCGCGTTCGGCGACCAGACGAGCGCTCCCGCGGACCCCGCGAGGCCGGACACGACGTAGACGAGCAGATACTGCCCGTGTCCGAAGTACTCCTCGAGGGCCGGCCCGATGAACCAGAGGACGAGCATGTTCATCCCGAGGTGAAGCGGCCCGTAGTGGAGGAACGTCGCGGTGAGAAGGCGCCACCACTCGCCCTCCGAGACGCCCACGACCTGGCCCGACGAGTCGACCGCGCTCGAGACGAGCACGCCCTTCTCGTAGATCCAGCTCCCCGTGCCGTTGAGCTGCCCCCCGGTCGCGAGCTCGAGGACGAACATCGCGACGTTGATCCCGATGAGCGCGAACGTGACGTAGGGGCCATACGCGGACAGCGAGCGTGACGCCGTCCGCGTGGCTCGGCGCGGTGCGGCGGTCTTGCCGCCCGTGCTCGCGTGGTCCGGACAGCGGATGCCGACGGGCCCATAGGTCATGCAGTCCGGGCAGATCCCGCGCCCGCAGTCGGAGCAGGAGACGTAGGTCTCCCGGTCGGGGTGGCGGTAGCAGCGAAGGGGCTCCACGGGCGCGGCTAGCGTACCCACGTGCGCGTCGACGTCGTCTTCACTCCGGACGAGTCCGGCGCAGCCCCGACCGGCATCGTCATCGACGTCATTCGGGCGACCTCGACGATTTGCCAGGCGCTGGCGGCCGGGTACGAGCGGGTCTTCTGTGCCGCCGAGGTGGAGGAGGCCCGCGCGCTGCGCGACGCGCTCGGTGAGGGCGTCCTCGGCGGTGAGCGCCACGCGGTCGCCATCCCGGGATTCGACCGCGGGAACTCGCCGCGCGAGTACCTCGAGCCGGCCGGATCCACGCTGATCCTCTCGACGACGAACGGGACCCGCGCCGTGATCGCCGCCGCCGAGCGGTGCGAACGCGTGCTCATCGCGTCGCTTCTCAACCTGCAAGCGGTCGTCGAGGCCGCACGGAGCGCCGGCGACGACGTCGTCGTGGTGTGCGCGGGCGTCCAGGGGACGATGAACCTCGACGACACGTTCGTCGCGGGGCGCATCGTCGAGCTGCTCGGCTGGGAGCGCACCGACGCGGCCGAGGCCTCGGTGCGTCTCATCTCCACCTGGAGCGGGTCGGAAGAGGCGTTCCGTGCTTCCAAGAGCGGGCGCAACCTCCTCGAGAACGCGCCACACCTCGAGGCCGACATCGCCTTCTGCGCACGCGAGAGCGTTCTCGACGTGGTGCCGCGCCTGGTCGCGATGCGCGACGGCGCCGCCGAGATCTCGACTTAGCGCGCGATCCGCACGACGAGCTGGCGGTCGTACGTGCGGACGTGCAGGCGGTCGCCTCGGAACTTGACGATCTCGGGTGCCGACGGAACCGGGAGGCGGTCGAGCACCCCTCCCGTGCGGCGGTGGAGGACGTAGAGGAAGTCCGGCTCGGCGGTGAACCCGTAGCCCGCGACGATCCAGTCGCCGACCACCACGAACGTGCGCGCGTTCGCAACGAGCGCGGGGCTGCGCCACAGCGTTCGCTTCCTCGCGACGTCGACAGCGCTGACGTACGCGTTCCGGCCGTCCGTCTGCGTGGCGTACGT
>DASUCN010000123.1:0-16499 GCA_036276015.1 Gaiellaceae bacterium
CCGGCCTCCTGCGCGACCGAGCCGATGCGGAGGTCGCTGGCGCCACCCGTGACGACGACGCGGCACGCCGCTCGGAGGATCTCGTCGACACGGCTGGCGGCTGCCGGAGACGGGGTCGCTTGCTCGGTTCCCGGCATGCGCAGTATCCTGACTGACAGGACAGTCAGGATCAAGCGAGCGCATGTCCGAGACGACGACCTTCACCTCCCCGCTTCCGCCGCTCGAGCACCCGCTCGAGGACGGGTGGACGCTCCCGGCGAGCTGGTACACGGATCCCGCCGTGCACGCCGTCGAGCGCGAGCGCCTCTTCGCGCGCGCGTGGACGTACGCCGGCCCCGCAGAGTGGGTGTCCGAGCCGGGGTCGTACTTCGCGGCGCAGATCGGGCACGTCCCCGTCGCCGTCGTTCGCGGCTCGGAGGGAGTGCTGCGCGGATTCGTCAACGTCTGCCGCCACCGAGGCCATCTCGTCGTCGAGGGCACGGGCTGCCGCGAGACGCTCCAGTGTCCGTACCACGCCTGGACGTACGCCCTCGACGGGACGCTGCGCAAGGCGCCGCGCTCCGACCGCGAGCCCGGGTTCGACCCGAGCGGCCTCTCGCTCACGCCCGTGTCGGTCGACACCTGGGGGCCGTTCGTCTTCGTCAACCCCGATCCCGAGCCCGCGCCGCTCTCCGCCGCGCTCGGCCGGCTCCCCGAGATCGTCGCGCGGAGCGGCCTCGAGGTCGGCGCACTTCGCTTCCACTCGCATCACGAGTGGCCGATCGAGGCGAACTGGAAGGTCGTGCTGGAGAACTTCCTCGAGTGCTACCACTGCCCGGCCGCGCATCCCGGGTTCAGCAAGGTCATCGACGTCAACCCCGATGCGTACCTGTTGCAGGTGCATCCGACGTTCGCGAGCCAGATCGGCCCGGTGCGCGCCTCGGCGCTGGACGGCAACGGGAAGGCCGCGTACACGCCGCGGGGAGCAGTGTCGCAGTCGCAGTACCACTTCCTGTTCCCGTCGACCACGATGAACATCGCGCCCGGGATCCCGAACATCTCGCTCGAGCGGTACAACCCGGACGGGCTCCGGCGAACCGTCGAGGTGACGGACTACTACTTCGGCGTCGAGGTCTCCGACACGGAGATCGAGGAGCTCATGGCCTGGGACACGCAGGTCGCCGAGGAGGACGTGTCACTCGTCCAGTCCGTCCAGCGCGGGCTCGAGTCGGGCGCCGTGCCGCAGGGTCGGCTGATGGCGGAGAGCGAGCAGCTCATCGCCGACTTCCAGCGCCGCGTGTACGACGCGTTGGCAGCCGGGGCATAGGCCAGTCGCCACGGCGCACGCGCGTGCCTTCAGGGATCTTCGCGTTCGGACTCTGCGCGAGCGGAGTCCGAACTGCGGACAACTACAGGTTGTCGACGAAGCGGTGGCGCGCTTCTTCGAGCGCCACGTGGATCCCACCCGGGCCTGGAGAGGCGCGCTTCGCGCCCTCGCGCGGCTTCTTGAACGTCCCCGCACGCACGCTCTCGGCCACCTGCTCGTGCGCATCACGGAATGGGACGCCGCCGCGTACGAGTGCCTCCGCCGCGTCGGTGGCGAGGAGGAGTGGGTCGGACGCGGCCTTGGCCATGCGCTCGCGGTCGACCTCGAGACCGCTGACGAGCACGGTGAGCGCCTCGAGCGCGAGGCGAGTGTCGTGTCGCATCGCGAAGACGGGCGCCTTGTCCTCCTGCAGATCGCGGTCGTACGCGAGCGGAAGGCCCTTCACCGTCGCGAGCAGGCCGGTGAGACGTCCGATCGCCGTGCCCGCCTTGCCGCGGACGAGCTCGGCGACGTCGGGGTTCAGCTTCTGGGGCATCATCGACGAGCCCGTCGCCGCGGTCTCCGGCAGCCGGACGAACCCGAACTCCGAGGTCGCCCAGAGCACGATCTCCTCGCCGATGCGCGAAAGGTGCGTGAACAGCACGGCCGCCGCGTACAGGTAGTCGAGCGCGAAGTCGCGGTCGGCGACGGCGTCGATCGAGTTGCGCATCTGGCGTGGCGGGGGCGGAAGCTCAAGCGTGGAGCCGGCGAGGGCACCAGCGCCGAGCGGACTCTCGGCGGCGGCCTCGGCGGCGGCCGCGAAGCGCGTCCGGTCGCGGTCGAGCATCTCGACCCAGGCCAGAAGGTGATGTCCCAGCGTTACCGGCTGTGCGCGCTGGAGATGCGTGTAGCCGGGTATCACCGTCTCGGCCTCCGACTCCGCGAACGACAGCACGACGAGCGCGAGGGCGTCGATCGCCTCGCGCGCTTCGGCGCACGCGTCGAGCACGTACATGCGGAACGCCGCAGCTACCTGGTCGTTGCGCGAGCGGCCCGCGTGGATCTTGCGCCCGACGTCTCCGAGCAGGCGCTCGATCGCCGAGTGGACGTCCTCGTCCGTCTCGAGATACGCGTCGGGGTCCTGCGCAATCTCCGCGAGCCGCGCCTCGGCCTCATCGAGCTCCTCCGGAGTCAGGATCCCGGCAGCTGAGAGCCGCCGCGCATGCTCGGCCGTCGCCTCGCAGTCGTACGGAAGCAACTCGACGTCGTCGACGCGCAGGAAGCGCCACACATCGGGGTCGAGGGCACCCTCGACCCGGCCCGCCCAGGTCGTCACACGTCGATCTTCGCGCGTTCGCGTGCCGCGTGCAATTCGGTCTCGAGCGAGGAAATGCGGATGAAGCCCTCCGCGGCGTCGTGCGGGAATGTCTCGCCGGAGCCGTACGAGGACAGCTTCTCCGCGTAGAGCATGTGCGGCGAGCGGCGGCCGGTGATCGCCGGTGCGTTCGGACGGAGCTCGACACGAACCTCGCCCGTGACGAGCTGCTGCGTGGCGTCGACGAACGCGTCGATCGCCTCGCGCGCAGGGCTGAACCAGCGTCCTTCGTAGACGATCTCCGTCCAGCGCTGCTCGAGCGGGCGCTTGAGCCGCGCCTCGTCCTTCGTCAGGACGACGTCCTCGAGGGCGGAGTGCGCCGCGATGAGCGTCATCGCACCCGGTGCCTCGTAGACCTCGCGGCTCTTGATGCCTACAGCGCGGTTCTCGATCATGTCGATCCGCCCGATCCCGTACGCACCCGCGAGCCGGTTCGTCTGCGCGATGAGCTCGGCGAGCGAGAGCTCGTCCCCGTCCAGCGATACAGGCAGGCCCTTGTCGAACCCGACGACGATCTCGATCGGCGCAGGCGCGCTCGCCGGGTCGGCGGTCAGCGCGTACGGCTCCTCCGGCGGTGCGTTCCACGGATCCTCGAGCACGCCGGCCTCGATGGCACGCCCGAAGAGGTTCTCGTCGATGGAGAACGGTGAGGCGGCGGTCGCCACCACCGGGATGCCCTTGTCGCGCGCGTAGGCGATCTCCTCGTCGCGTGTCCAGATCCTGTCGCGCAGCGGTGCGATCACCTTCACGCCCGGGTAGTGGGCCTTGAACGCGAGCTCGAACCGGAGCTGGTCGTTCCCCTTGCCGGTGCAGCCGTGGACGACGGCCTCGGCACCGAGCTCCTGCGCAATCTCCGCGACCGCCTGGGCGATGACCGGGCGCGAGAGGGCGGAGACGAGCGGGTACTTCCCCTCGTAGAGCGCGTTGGTGAGGATCGCACGGGCGCACTGCTCGTCGGCGAACGCGTCCTTGCGGTCGACGAGGAGCACGTCGTCGGCCTGCGCGGCCTTCGCACGCGTGATCGACTCCTCGAGGTCGAACTCCTGCCCGACGTCGACGAGCACCGCCACGACCTCGTCGAAGCCGTACCAGTCCTCCTTCAGCCACGCGAGGATGCAGCTCGTGTCGAGCCCACCGGAGTACGCGACGACGGCAGTCCTGTTCATGCGGCCCCTTGGAGCAAGTGGCCGGCGAGCTCATCCTCGAGCGACTGCGCGGAGATACCGTCGCGAGCAGCGACGAAGATCGTGTTGTCGCCGGCGATAGTTCCGGCGATCGCGGGATGCGCCGCCTCGTCCATCGCCTGTGCGAGCGCGTTCGCATAGCCGGAAGGTGTCGTCACGACGACGAGCGCTCCCGCAGCCTCGACGCTGATCGCATACCGGCGCATCGCAGCGCCGAGTGCACGCAGGCGGTCGCCGTCACTCGTCCCCGGGGGGGCATAGACGAGGCGTCCGCTCGGAGCCCGCACCTTGACGAGGCCGAGATCGGCGATGTCGCGCGAGACGGTCGTCTGCACGACGTCGAACCCGTTCTCCTTGAGCGCCGACGCCACTTCCGCCTGGGTCGAGAGTGCGCGCTCGCGAACGAGCTCGAGGATGGCGTTCTGTCTCTCCCGACGATTCATAGTATGCGGCAGGCTAGCAAAATATGCGGCTGAGGATCGTCGCGGCCGCGGCGACCTCCTCCGCGGTGACGGTCAGCGGCGGCGCGAGCCGCACGACGTTCTCGCCGGCCGTGAGGACGAGCAGCCCGTCCTCGCGCGCCGCATCGACGACGTCTCCTGCGCTGCCCTCGATCTCGACGCCGAGCAGAAGTCCCCGGCCGCGGATCGAGATCACGCCGGGAAGCGAGCCGATCCTGGCGACGAGGTCCGCGCCTCGGTTGCGTACGTTCGCGAGCAGCTCGGTGTCGATCGCTTCGACGACCGCGACCGCGGCCGCACACGACACGGGGTTGCCGCCGAACGTCGAGCCGTGGTCGCCCGGGGCGAAGGCGCCCGCCGCCTCGTCCGCGACGAGGAGCGCCCCGATCGGAAGGCCGTTCGCGAGGCCCTTCGCGAGCGTGACGAGGTCGGGACGGACGCCGAGGTGCTCGAACGCGAAGAAGGTTCCCGTACGCCCGATGCCGCTCTGCACCTCGTCGAAGGCGAGGAGCGGGCCGAGTTCGGCAGCAGCGGCGACGAACGGCTCGTGCAGCGGGATCACGCCTCCTTCGCCGAGGATCGGCTCGAGGAGGATCAGCCCGACCTCGCCGTCGACGGCCGCCTCCAGCGCATCCACGTCGTTCGGGGGGACGAAGCGGACGCCCGGGACGAGGGGCTCGAACGCGGAACGCTTCCCAGGCTGGCCCGTCGCCGAGAGGGCGCCGAGCGTGCGGCCGTGGAACCCGCCTTCGAGAGCGACGACGCCCGGCTTGCCCGTCGCCTTCCGGGCGTACTTGAGCGCCGCCTCGATGGCCTCCGCGCCAGAGTTGCAGAAGAAGGCCTGCGCGCCGCCGAAGCGCCCGGACAGCAGAGCCGCGAGCTGCTCGGCTGGCTCCGTGCGGTACAGGTTCGACACGTGCCAGAGCCGCTCGAGCTGCGCCTGCGCGGCGCCAAGCGGTGCGGGATGGCAGTGGCCGAGCGAGACGACCGCGATCCCACCGCCGAAGTCGAGGTACTCGCGCCCGTCGACGTCCCACACCGTGCGTCCGTCGCCGCGGACGAGCATGAGGTCCGCACGTGCGTACGTCGGAAGGAGGCGCTCGAGCCCCTGCTGCGCGATGCCACTCGGTGCCGCGGTCACGCGACCACCGCCGTCTCGCCGATTTCCGCGCTGATCCCGAGTCGCGCTGCCCTGACCGCGGCGAGGAGCTTCGGCACGATCCCGCCTTCGAACGCGCCCGCCTCGAGGAGATCGTCGGCGTCGTCGACATGGAGTCGCCGCGCGACCGAGCCCTCGACGTAGACACCCGGCACGTCGGAGACGAAGAGGATGCGGTCCGCGCCGAGTCCCGCCGCGAGGGCGGCTGCGGCTTCGTCCGCGTTCACGTTGAGCGGCCCGACGGCGATCGGCGTCACGACGGGGATCGACCCTGCTGCCAGCGCCTCCAGGACAGGCAGCGGCCTCGACGGAAGGGGCTCTCCGACGAGTCCGAGCGCCGGGACGGGCACTGCCTCGAGCCCGATCTCGTCGCCGACGAACTGGAGAGCCGCAGGGCCGAGTGCGGCGGACAGCTCGGCCCCGACGGCGACCAGCGACCGGCGCACGATGGCGATGGCCGCTGGATTCGTGACCCGACGACCGCCCACGAACTCGGCGGTGATCCCGGCCGCCTCGAGCTCGGCGGTGATCTGCGGGCCGGCACCGTGCACGGCGACGACCTCGTCGCCGGCCACGTGCCGGTCGAGGACGAGCTCGATCGAGTCGGCGGCGACCCGCCCGCCGAGCTTGAGCACGATCCGCGCCATCAGGTCGTGTACTCCGCGTTGAGCTTCACGTAGTCGTACGTGAGGTCCGAGGCGAGATAGGACGCCGCGCCGGTGCCGAGGCCGAGATCGAGGTCGATCGCGACCGACGAGCCACCGAGCGTCGGCGTCGTCCCCGTCGGCTCGCCCCGGACGAATACGGGTGCGCCGTCGAACGAGACCGACAGTTGCTCCGCCTCGACGTGCGCGAACCCGCCGTTGAACGGCGCCGACCCGGCCGCCGCGAGCACGCGTCCCCAGTTCGGGTCGCGTCCGAAGGCCGCCGTCTTCACGAGAGGCGAGGTTGCGATCCGCCGCGCGACTGCCTCGGCCTCGGCGTCGGAAGCCGCGCCCGACACGGAGATCTCGAGGAGCACGGTCGAGCCCTCGCCGTCGGCGACGATCTCACGGGCGAGCGCTGCGCACACCTCACCGAGGGCATCCGCGAACTGCGCGTCACGCGTCGAGGTCCGAAGGACACCGCTTGCACCATTCGCGAGGAGGACGACCGCGTCGTTCGTCGAGCACTCGCCGTCGACGGAGATGCGGTTGAAGCTCGCATCGACCGCAGCACGCAGGAAGGCAGCCGGCTCACCGGGCTGGAGCGGATAGTCGGTCGTGACGACGGCGAGCATCGTCGCGAGCCGCGGATGGATCATCCCCGCGCCCTTGGCCATTCCGCCGACCACGAATCCGTCGCTCTCGACCACCGCCTGCTTGGGCCAGCGGTCCGTCGTGAGGATGGCGCGCGCGGCATCGGCTCCGCCTGCCGGATCGAGTACCGCCGCAGCCGCCTGCACTCCCGCGAGCACGCGATCGAGCGGAAGCGGTACCCCGATGACACCGGTGGAGAGGACGACGACCTCGTCGGGGGCGAGCGCGAGCGCCGCCGCGACCTCCTCCGCCGTTCGTTCCGCGTCGGCGAGGCCACGCTCGCCCGTCGCCGCGTTCGCCACGCCTGCGTTGATGACCACGGCCTGCGGCTCCGCCTCCTCGAGATGGCGCTTCGAGACGACGACGGGTGCGGCCAGCACGCGGTTCGTCGTCCACACGGCCGCGCCGACCGCAGGAGTGGTCGAACGCACGAGCGCGAGATCCGGCCCGGAGCGTCGGATCCCCGCGTGGACGCCGCTCGCCTCGAACCCGGTCGCGGCGGTGACGGACATCAGACGAGCACCCCCGAGAGGCGGAGGCCCGCCGTCTCGTCCAGGCCGTACAGGAGGTTGACGTTCTGGATCGCCTGGCCGGCGGCGCCCTTGCCGAGGTTGTCGAGTGCGCAGATCACGATCGAGGCGCCCGTCGAGCGATCCTCGAAAACACCGATCTCCGCCCCGTCGGTCTGTTGCACGCGGGCGAGCTCCGGAACGACGCCCTCGGGCAGGACGTCCACGACATGGCTGTCCGCGTACTGCTCCGTGAGGACTGCGCGAAGGTCGGCGCCGCGCGAGCGGACGACGCAGGTCGCGAGAAGGCCTCGGCGGACGGGCAGCAGATGCGGGACGAACGTCACCGGGAAGCCGAGGTGCATGGCGATCTCGGGTGCGTGCTGGTGCGCTCCGACGCGATACGGCGCGACGTTCTCGAGGACGACACCCGCATGCGACGACGGTCGAGGAGACCGGCCCGCGCCGGTCATGCCCGACTTCGCGTCGACGACCACACCCGCCGGCTCGATCTCGTCCACGATCGGTGCCAGCGCAAGCAGCACCGCGGTCGCGTAGCAGCCGGGGTTCGCGATCAGACGACCGCTCGGAACGCTGAGCTCGGGGAGCCCGTACGACCACTCTCCGAGCCCGTCGGGCTGGGGATGCTCGAACCCGTACCACTCCGTGTACACGGCCGGATCGAGGAAGCGGTGCGCGCCCGAGAGGTCGACGACGACGCCTCGGGGTGGTACGTCGATCGCGGCTGCCTCCTCGTGCGAGAGGCAGAGGAAGGTGACGTCGGCACCTGCGGCCAGCGCGGCCTCGTTCGTGATGAAGCGCGGGATGCGGCTCCAGCCGTTGCGACCGAGCCTGGGGTCGAGCGTGCCGGCCGGCTGGCCGGCGAGCGAGTCGGAGCCGAGCGCGTAGAGCTCGAGCGCGGGGTGCGTGAGCACGCGGTCGAGGGTCTCCTGACCCGCGTACCCGGATGCACCGACGATCGCCACGGTCGCCATAGGGTCGTATTATGCAGAAGAACTGCGTAACATGCGAACGCGGATTCTCGACAGGTGCGACCGGCCGCGCTCGACGACTGCCTAGTGCTTGGACTTCACGGCTCCCAGCAGCACGCGATCTCGGGTCGAAAGTCGCGGGCCCGCGGCATAACCACGGTGGTACATTGCGCGCGCGGTGGAGCGCGTCCTCGTCCTCAACGCGAGTTACGAGCCGCTGAACGTGTGCTCGGTACGTCGCGCGCACGTCCTCGTGTGGAAGGGGAAGGCGGAGGTGCTCGAGAGCCATGGCCAGCCGCTCCGAACCTCGTCCTCCACGTTCACGCGCCCGCACGTGATCCGACTCGTCTCGTACGTGCGCGTGCCGCGCGGCGTCACCAAGCGGATCTCGCGGCGCGTCCTCTTCGCGCGCGACGGCTGGAAGTGCGTCTACTGCGGGTCGGGCGGCAACAGGCTGACCCTCGACCACGTCGTCCCACGGTCGCGTGGCGGGACCTCGGTGTGGGAGAACGTCGTCACGTCGTGCGCCCCGTGCAACCACCGCAAGGGCGACCGGCTGCTCGAGGAGACGTCGATGACGCTCCACACGCCGCCGCGTGCACCGACCCCGGTGCTCTTCATCCGCCTCGCGGCCGAGCACGTGCCGGACGTGTGGCGGCGGTACCTCCCCGGGCTCGAGTCCGCGGCAGCGGCCGCCTGACGTACGTCAGCGCGCCATCGCGCGATCGACCGCTTCCTGCTCCTCCGGCGAGAGGGCGACCGACGAGCGTCCGCGGTCGAGGTCCTTGACGTAGATGCGCGCGTAGTCCCGGCCCTGGATCGCGGTGACCACGGTTCCGGTTCGCGTGGCGTCGAGAAGCGCGAGCGACGCGGACTGCTGGCCGCCCGTCCCCTCGTACGCGTCGTAGCGGACGACGGCCGTGTTCGTCACGGCGCCGTCGACCCGGCGATCGACGCGTGAGAGTCCGGAGGCGACCTCGTCGACCGCGCGGTGAAGATCGTCGATCCGGCCCTGGAGCGCGACGGCGAACTCGAGGAGGTCGCCCGAGCTCTGACCGAGGACGACCGACTGCGCCGCGGCGAGGCGCGACGTTCGCCGCCAGAGCGCGAGGGTCACCGCGAGTGCGACGAGCGCCGCAACACAGGCTGCGGTGGCGACGGCGAGCGCCGCGGTCACAGCGTGAAGATGACGGGGTACTCGGCCGTGTTGTTGGACGTGTTCGTCTCGCCCGGCACGGGATCGACGTCGACCTTAACCGTCGTCTGCTCGCCGAACGGGACGAGCGCTCCCACGGTGAACGTCACCGTCTTCGTCTCGCCCGGGTCGATGATCGGGATGGTCGCGGTCTTCACGATCGGGTCGGGCTGCTTCGGGATCGTCAGCGTGACCTTGACCCGGACCTCCTGGCTCTCGCCCGAGTCGGTGACGGCGACCTCGAACGCGAGCTCGTCGGTGACCTTGATCGTCGTCTCCGACGTCGTCGAGAGAACCTGTCCGCTCGGGAGCGCCTTCACGGAGGCGATCTGGTTGCCGTGGAGACCGCTCGGCGTTCCTCCGGTCGAGGCACCCTGAATCCGCTGCCAGATCGCAGCGAGCGAGCTCTGGCTCACGAGATCGTCGGCGGTGACGAACTCCGACGACGGGACGGGGAGACCCTCGATGCCCTCGTCCTGCAGCACGGCCTCGGCAGGCGCCTGGAACGAGTCCGTCCAGATGATGTCGCTCGCGAGCAGTCGCTGTGTCTGCGCGAGGAGCGACGCGCCGGCAATGCTGGCGTCGGTCTCGTCGACGGACTCCTTGAACGCCGTCTGCAGGCCGCGAAGCCCGTTCACGCGGTACTGCAGCGCCTCGACCGCACCCGTGTTGGGTCCGACCATCGGCCCGGGAGCGTTCAGGTCCTCGGCCCGCTGCACCTGGTTCTCGGCCGTCTGGACGTAGCCGCCGAGCTTCGCGTCGAGATCTTCCTGGTTGAGGCCCGGCGTCGTCAGGGTCGTCGCGAGCTGCTGCCCGAGCTTTGCCGACGCGTTTCCGATCGCGCCGATCTCGGCGAGGTAGGTCTCGTTCCGATCCCGCTTCGCGTCGGCCGTACAGCCCTCGATCCACACGACGAGGAGCACGACGACGAGGATCGCGAGGGCGATCAGGCCGATCAGCCGGAGGAGCGGAGTCAGGTTGCGGGGTGCCTTGAACCGGGACCCGCCCCCGCCGCGGCCGCGGGCCGTCGTCGACGGAATCGGCTCGGCACCCTCGGGCTCCTGCCACGCGGGCGCGTCCTCTTCGTCGAAGAAGTCGAAATCCAGGATGTCTTCGTCGCGCGTACTCATGCGCCGGCGGTTCACTCTAGACGCTCGATCGGAGCGTTCCACGCGTGCAAGGAGTCGGCCGACGCATGGCAAAGAGTGTGACGCGGTGTCGTCGGTTGCGGTCGTCCCCTCCACGCAGGAGCTCGTTCTCGGGCGCTATCGGCCCATGCGCCCACTCGGGACCGGCGGATCGGGCTCGGTCTGGCTCGCGCTCGACGGGCAAACGGGCCTCGACGTCGCGCTGAAGATCATCCCGCGCGAAGGGAAGGCCGCGGCCCGTGCGGAGCGTGAGGCGCTGGCCGCGCGGAGGCTCCGTCACGAGCGCTGCGTCCGTGCGTACGACGTCGGGCACGACTCCGCGCACGTCTACATCGCGTACGAGTACATCCCGGGCCGCACCATGCGCGACGCCATCCGCTCCGGTGCGCTCTCGGATACCGACGTCGTCGAGGCGGCCGCACAGGTCCTCGACGCACTCGCCCACGCCCACCGGGCGGGCATCGTCCATCGCGACGTCAAACCCGCGAACATCCTCCTCGAGGATCGCGACGAGATCGCCGTGCGCCTGCTCGACTTCGGCCTGGCCCAGTTCGACGGAGCGGACACGCTCACGGCCGTCGGCGACGTCCCGGGCACCCTCGCGTACATCGCGCCCGAGCGCCTCGCGGGGAGCGATGCGACACCGCAGAGCGACGTGTGGTCGGTGGGCGTCCTGCTCTGGGAGACACTTGCCGATCGGCATCCGTTCTGGGGCATGCCGATCCAGGAGGTCGCGCGAGCGATCCAGCAGGGCGCTCCCCCACTCGCCTCGGAGCGGCGTGGTCTGCCTCGGCGCCTCGTGACCGCCGTCGATGTCGCGCTCTCCATCGATCCCCGCGCGCGCCCGAGCGCGTCCGACTTCGCCGCCGAGCTTCGCAACGCGCTGAGGAAGCCGCAGACCCGCCCGGCCCGGGCGCAGCGCGAGACAGCGTCCACGGAGCCGGACGTCGCACCCGCACGCCGGCACGCCCGTCGAGTCGTCCCCGTCGTCCTCGGCGCACTGACGGCGGCGCTCGGGGCAACGATCCTCCCGTTCTGGCCGCCCGAACTGGTCGCCCTGCTCGCCGTCGGAGCTGCACTCGCGTCCTGGCTCGACCCGCGCCTCGGCCTCGCCGTCGCCCTCTCGACGCCGATCCTCCCACTCGGGAACGTTGCGGCGGCCGCAGCACTGCTCTACGCGCTGTTCGCGGCCGGCTGGATCGTCCTCAGCTGGCGTGATGCGCGGCACGGGTTGTGGTTCGTCGCCGGGCCGCTGCTCGCGACGGTCGGACTGCTTCCACTCGTCCCTCTCGTCCTGCTGCCGATTCGCAGCACCGTCCGTCGCGCCGCGCACGGAGTCGTCGCCGTACTCGCAACCGTGCTGCTCGCCGCTGTCGCAGGTGAGGAGGTGCCGATCGCGGGCGGACAGCCCTCGTCACTCGGGATCGGCCCGCTCGACTCCGTGGGCTCGATTGCGGCCGCCGTGTGGAGCTGGCTCGCGAGCGAGCCCGCCGTTCTCGCCGCAGCGTTCGTCGCCGGAGCGGCTGCAGCGCTCCTCCCCTGGGCGAAGCAGCGCTCGCGCTACGGGGTCGCGGCGGTCGGCTTCGGGGTCACCGCCGCGTCGGTGCTCGGTGGCGCCGGCATCGCGAGCACTGTCGTCGTCCTGCTCGTCTGGGGAGCATTCGCACTCTTCGTCGCAACCGCTCGTCGCGCCTGACCGAGCGACACCGGGCCGACCACTACACTCGTCGCGAACTCCCTGCTCATGGCGGTCCTGCGCACCATCGAAGCGAAGATCGAAGGCCTGTTCGAAGGCGTCTTCGGACGTGCCTTCCGGTCGCACGTCCAGCCGATCGAGCTCGCCCGGAAGCTCGTGAAGGAGATGGACGAGCACCGGAACGTCTCCGTCTCGAACGTCTACGTCCCCAACGAGTACACCGTCTACCTCTCGCCCGACGACCGGGCCCAGTTCGCCGGCTACGAGGAGGCGCTCGTCGGCGAGCTGCAGGAGTACCTCGCGGAGCACGCACGCCGCGAGCGCTACGCGCTGCTCGACTCCCCCCGCGTCGCTGTCACCGTCGACGACGACCTCGCCGTCGGGGAGTTCGGAATCGCGACGCGGCTCGTCGCCTCGGAAAGCAGCCCGGCACCTGCGTTGCCACCCGCGCTACCCGTCGCCGAGCCGGCGCAGACCATGATCTACAAGGCACCCGAGCCAGCGGTGCCGGACGCGCCTGCGCCGGAGGCTCAGCGCGAGGTCGTGACGCTCACGATCGCCGGTCGCAAGCACGAAGTGACGAAGCCGACTGTCGTGCTCGGCCGCTCACGTGAGGCGGACATCCGCGTCTCCGACGTCAACGTGTCGCGCCGCCACGCGGAGCTGCGGCAGGAGGGTGCTGGCTACTGGATCGTCGACCTCGGCTCGACGAACGGCATCGAGGTGAACGGCAAGCGCGTCGACAAGAGCCGCGTCCGCGACGGCGATCGGATCACGCTCGGCTCGACGGAGGTCGTGTTCGGACGCGCGCTGCCGTCGTGACCCTGCTCGCCCTCGAGACGGACGAGACCCTGCTGATCGGGAAGATCGCCTTTCTCGTCCTCCTCTACATCTTCATCCTCTACGTCATGCGGTCGGCGACGAGGGGCATGACGCAGGCTCCGCAGGAGAGCATCGTCCTCGGCGCAGCCGAGGCGAATGCGCTCCGGGCCGCGCACAGCGGGCCGACGGCGCGCCTCGTCGTCGTCGCGAGCCCGGACCTCGCTCCGGGCAGCGCGATCGAGGTCACCGGGCCGATGGTTGTCGGGCGCGACGCAACGAGCGGCGTCCGGCTCGAGCACGACGAGTTCGCCTCGGCGCGGCATGCGCGGATCGAGCCTCGCTCCGACGGCGCCTGGATCGACGACCTCGGGTCGACGAACGGGACGTTCGTCAACGGGACGAAGCTGAAGCGCGCAGTGGTCGCCAAGCCCGGCGACACCATCAAGATTGGCGCGACGGAGCTGCAGGTGCAGGCGTGAAGATCGGCCGCACAGCGGGGGTCACGGACACGGGGCGGCGGCGCATGCGGAACGAGGACACCCTCGTCGTCCGACCGCCCCTCTTCGCCGTCGCGGACGGCATGGGCGGCGCGCGCGCAGGCGAGATCGCCGCGCGCCTCGCGGCGGGTGCCCTCGAGGAGTCGACCGCCACTGAGACAGGCGAGGCCGCGGTGACCTCCCTCATCGAGGAGGCGAACCGGCGCATCTGGGAGCGCTCGCTCGCCGATCCGGCGACGGCGGGGATGGGAACGACCGTGACCGCCGCGCTCGTCGACGCGGCAGCCGGGACGGTTGCGCTCGGTCACGTCGGCGACTCTCGCGCGTACCTGCTCCGCGGGGAGAACCTCGTGCAGCTCTCGACCGACCACTCGCTCGTCGCCGAGCTCGTCCAGAGCGGCGTCCTGACCCCCGAGGAGGCCGAGCGGCACCCGCAACGCTCCGCCATCACACGCGCGCTCGGCACCGAGCCGGCCGTCGAGGTCGAAGTGCAGACCGTTCCCGCCGAGGTCGGAGACCTCTTCCTCCTGTGCTCCGACGGTCTCTCCGCGATGCTCGGTGACGACGAGATCGCCGCGGCGATCGAGGGGACCGGCCGTGACCCTCGAGCCGCCGGGGAGGCGCTCGTGGCCGCGGCCAACGCGCACGGGGGCGAGGACAACATCACCGTCGTCCTCTTCGAGCTCGTCGACGGCGAGCCGGAGGTTGCGCCGGTCGCACCCGAGCCACCGGTGGAGCCCGTCGCGGAGACTGCGCAGGCGGCGTCGGCAGAGATCCGCACGCACGGAGCCGGTCCGGGCGGGCGGCTCGGCGCGATCGGGCTCATCGCGCTCGTGGTCGTCGTCGGCCTCCTCGTCCTGTACTGGGGCATCAGTCGGTGAACGCACGCCGGCGCGAGCTCTTCGGGCTCGTCCTGGCAGGGCTCATCGCAAGTGTGGCGCTCGCGATCGTCACGCTCGCGCGCGACGCGGAGCTCTCCCCGGACGTCTTCGCCTGGACGGCCGTCTTCCTCGGCCTCTACGTCGTCGCGCACGTCGTGATCCGGCGCACTGCGCCGTTCGCCGACAGCGCGCTCCTGCCCCTCGCAGGCGTTCTCACCGTGTTCGGCGTCACGATCCTCTACCGGCTCGACTCGGACGACGGGCGGAGGCAGGCGGTGTGGATCGCCGTCGGCGTCGTCGTGCTCGCGGCGGCGCTGATCTGGCTCCGCCACGACTACCGCGTCCTCGAGGAATACCGCTACCTCTTCGGCGTCGCCGCAATCGTGCTTCTTCTCCTGCCGTCGGTGCCGGGCCTGGGCGAGACGGTGAACGGCGCCCGCCTGTGGGTCGACCTCGGCGTCGTCCAGTTCCAGCCGGGTGAGCTCGCAAAGATCTGCCTCATCCTGTTCCTCGCGGGCTACCTCCGCGAGAAGCGGGAGTCGCTCGCCCGCTGGCAGCTGAAGGATCTCGGGCCGCTGCTCGCGATCTGGGGCGCGGCGATGCTCGTCATCCTCGTCACGAACGACCTCGGAAGCGCGCTCCTCAACTTCGGGATCTTCCTCGCGATGCTCTACGTGGCGACCGGACGCGCGCTCTTCGTGGGCGTCGGGCTCGCGCTCTTCGTCGCGGGAGCGGCAGTCCTGTACACGGCGATCGACCACGTCCAGGACCGCGTGACGATCTGGCTCCGTCCGTGGACGGAGGAGCCCGTGTATTGCGCGCTGACGGGCGAGCTCGAGCTCCGCCAGAACTGCGCCTCCTACCAGCTCGTGAAGAGCCTTTACTCGATCGCCAACGGCGGCTTCGGAGGCACGGGCCTCGGGGAGGGCACGTTCACGTCGATCGACGGCTCGCAGCTCATCCCGTACCTCCGCACCGACTTCGTCTTCTCCGCGATCGCCCAGGAGCTCGGCCTCATCGGCGCGGCCGGGCTCCTCCTCGTCTTCATGCTCTTCGTCGTGCGCGGCATGCGCGTCGCGCTGCAGGCCGACGACGGCTTCTCGAAGCTGCTTGCGGCCGGCCTCACGTTCGGCTTCGCGCTGCAGACGTTCATCATCGTCGGCGGCGTCCTGCGCGTCGTCCCGCTGACGGGGATCACGCTGCCGTTCGTCTCCTACGGGGGAACGAGCATCGTCGCCAACTTCGTCCTGCTCGCCCTCCTGCTGCTCGTCTCAAACCGCGCGAACGCCCAGAGCTCTCTCCATGGGGATCGCCCGTCGTGAGGCTGATGATGGGCGGCGCGAGGCAAGGACGCAGGGAGTGCCCATGTTGGACACATGGGCGCGACCGAGGACGCGGCATCGCGCCGCTCAGCGCTGCATCGCGACATGGACGTTCCCCATGGAGAGAGCTCTCATGAACCGCCAGATCGTCCGGCTCACGTACGTCGCCCTCGGCCTCGTCGCCGTCCTCGTCGCCATGACGACGTACTGGCAGACCTGGGCGGCGCCGGAGCTCGCCGCACGGGCGGACAACTCGATCCGGCGCGTTGCCGAGTTCTCAATCGACCGTGGGCTCATCTTCTCCTTCGAGCCGCGACGGCGACTCGCCCGCAACCGCCCGCGTGAGATCGACGGCAGGACGCTCTTCTTCCGGCGCTACCCGTACGGGTCGCTCACGGCGCACGTCGTGGGTTACTCGACGGTCGGGCGCTCGCGGACGGGCCTCGAGCGCTCGCTCAACGACTACCTGACAGCGTCGAACGCGAACCTCTCCACCGCGCTCGACAAGGCCCTCGACGAGCTGCGTGGCAAGCCGATCCAGGGCAACGACGTCGTCACGACCATCGACCTCGACGCGCAGCAGGTCGCGCAGGACGCACTCGGGGAGAACTGCGGTGCGGTGGTCGCACTCGATCCCCGGACGGGAAAGGTGCTCGTGATGGCCTCGTCGCCGAG
>DASUCN010000124.1:0-6017 GCA_036276015.1 Gaiellaceae bacterium
AGGAAGAAGCCGGCGAGCCCGAGCTCCTCGATGAGCGCGAGCTCGCTGTCCAGGCGTTCGGATGCCGCCTTTCGAAGGGCTGAGGGCGAGGCAAGCCTCGCCCCTACGCGCGCCTGTAGGGGCGACGCTTGCGTCGCCCTCGAACTGCCATATCGGTCGTCGAGTGCGGCACGGCAGATCGCCGCGAGCTGCCGTATGGCCGGCTCGTCGCCGCCGGAGAAGTCCGGGTAGCGGTAGCCGAGCTCCTCGGTGAGGTCGAACTCGAGCCTCTCGGCGAGGACGGCGCTGCGCTCCGCGGCGGCGCGGTCGAACGGGAAGCGCTCGAGCATCTCCTCCGGCGCACGCAGGTAGCTCTCACGATTCCCCCGCCGCTCGGGCTCGCAGCCTTCGAGCGACGTGCGGCAGCGGATCGCGACGAGGACGTCCTGCAGGAGCGTGCGGCGCGGATGGTGCGCGTGGACATCGCCGGTCGCGACCGTCTCGACGTCGAGGTGCGCTGCGAGATCGCGCAGGAGGTTGAGCCGTCGCGTGTCCCCTCGCTCGAACGGACGCTGGAGCTCTACCAAGAAGCGCTCGCGACCGAAGGCGGCGGCGAGGCGCACCGCGGCGTTCGGGTCGAGCAGGCCGAGGCCGCGTCGAGCGCACCCGGAGAGGCAGACGAGCCCTTCGCTGAGCTTGGCGACGAGATCCAGCGACACCGACGGCTGTAGGGGCCGGGCATGCCCGGCCCCTACACGAAACGCGCGGGTCTCGGCATGCGCCGTCGTGAGGATGCGGCAGAGATTCCCGTACCCCCGTCGCGACTCCACCAGCAGCGTGACGTGCGCGCCGCCGTCGAGCGTCACCTCCGCACCGGTGATCGGACGGACGCCGAGCGCCTTCGCAGCGTGCGCGAACTCGAGCGACCCGTAGACGCCGTCGTGGTCGGTGAGCGCGAGCGCCTCGTAGCCGAGCTCGGCGGCGCGCGCCGCGAGCTCCTCCGGCTGCGACGCGCCGTCGAGGAACGAGTACGCGGAGTGACAGTGCAGCTCCACATAGGCGGCACGCATCTTTAGGCTGCCGGGGGATGATCGAGATCCGGGACGGCGAGCGCATCACCGGGGACGAGAAGCTCGGAGTAACGCTTCTCGTGGACACGGAGCACATCGGTGCTGTCGAGGTTCGCTCGGAGCCGGGCGGCGTCGCTCCACCCCTCCACGCGCACGCGCGGCACGCGGAGGCGTTCTTCGTCCTGGAGGGCGAGCTCACGTTCCGGCTCGAGGACGGCGAGCACCGGATCGGGCCGGAGACGTGGGTGTTCGTACCGCCCGAGGTCGTCCACACCTTCTCCGTGACGGGTGAGACGCCGGCCCGCTTCCTCGACATCCACCTTCCGGGCTCCGGGTTCGGCGACTTCGTCCGCGGCCTGCACGCCGCCCAGACCGAGGAGGAGCTCCAGGCGGTGCGAGCCGCGTTCGACCAGCATCCGGCTCCCGAGTACGCCTCCTCGGATCCCGCTCTCGTGGTCGTTCGACGCACGGGAGGAACGGAAGGAGAGAAGATCACCGACCGCCCCGAGCGCCGGGCGACGATCCTCGTGGACGCCCACGAGGCGACGATCTCCGAGTTCGCCTACGGGGCCGGCGAGCGCGGAGCGCCGCCCCACGTCCACCATCACCACGCCGACGTGTTCCTCGTCATGGACGGGGAGTTCACGTTCCACCCCCGCAACGGATCGCAGGCCGTACCCGGACCGGCTCTTCTGCTCTTCCCACCGGACGTCGTCCACGGCTTCGACAACGACAGCGCAGGGGACTCGCGAACCTTCAACCTCCACGTGCCGGCGAGTGGCTTCGCGGACTACCTGCGCGGCCGCAACCCCGACTTCGACCAGCACGACCCGCCTGCGGACGGCGGCGCCGATCCGTCCGCGATCGTCGCCGTACACCTCACGCAGTAGGTGGCGACGGTGGGCGAGCCGATCGCGCTTCCTCCCGGCGGCGATTCGCTCAAGGCCGACCGGCCCGAGCTCTCGCTCCTCGAGGTCGTGTTCGAGGCAGGGCGCGGTGTCGAGCCCCACTTCCACAAGGGTCACTCGGACTCGTTCTACGTGCTCGAGGGCGAGGTCGAGTTCCACGTCGGGGACGAGGTAGTCCACGGCACGCCCGGTACCTACGTCCTCGCTCCGCCCAACGTGGTGCACTGGTTCCGCAACGTGAGCGACCGGCCGGTGCGCATGCTCAACCTCCACGCGCCTGGCGGCTTCGCCCAGTACCGTCGCGAGCTGCGGGAGCTCCGCGCGCAGGGCATCGAACCCGACCGCGAGTGGTTCGAGCGCCACGACGTCTTCGACGTCGACTGAGTCGAGTACGGTTCGAGCGTGAAGACGATCTGGCAGGGCCGTGCGATGCAGGCGGCTGCGAGGTACGGCGAGCACGCGCCGATGGCGGCGGTCTGCTGCAACGCCTGCAGAACGTGCACGACGACGAACCTCTTCGCGCTTGCTGCCAGCGTCGGGCTCGGTGCGATCTACGCAGTCGCGCGGTTCGGCAAGCGCCTTGTCGGCCGTTAGGCGTTCTGCGTGAACCAACAGCTCGCCTCCGCGTCGCGGTAGACACAGACGTTCCGACCGCCTTCGAGGACGACCTCGAAGTAGTGGCGGTCGACGGGCTCGTCGGTCCACCAGCGGTCGACGACCCGCCACTCCTCGCGGACGAGCGTCACCTGCTCGCGGTTCACGACGTGCGGTGTCCCGCCCGGCCCGGTCTCCACGAGAGCTGGCCTGGGGGCATTGAGGCGACCTGTGCTCGCAGGAGCAACCCTTGGGTCACCCGAGCGTGCAGACAGGCGAGGGCGAGGCAAGCCTCGCCCCTACACGTCCTTCGGAACGACGAGAGCCCGGGCTTCCGGTACCCGCGACCACGGCGCCACCTCCACCACTGAGCAGACCGATCCCGTCCCCGTGCTCGCGCGCACCTGGCGCAGCCCTTCGCGCAGGCGCACGACGGTCTCCTCCCCTGCCGGCTCGACGAGCGCGAGCTGCTGCCCCGTGTGCTCCGCGAGCTCGACCGCCTCGACACGCAGCTCGAGGATCGGCGCCGGAAGCTCCTGGAGCTTGGATCCGAGCGCCACGCGCAACCGGCCGAGCTCGGCCGTCGCGTCACGCAGTGTCGTCACCCGTCTCCACGAACCGCCGTCGACGAGCCGGGCGACCAGCGCGAGTTTTCGAAACGGCCGCCCGGCCCGTTCTGGACGCGCGAGCAGGCGCTCGAGGAGGGATCCGAGTGCCCGGCGCAGCGTGAGCTCGTTCGCAATCGCTTCGGGGAAGGCGAGGATCTCGACGAGCTCCGAGGCGGGCTTGCGGCCGCGGACGCGCGCCTTGCGGCCGCCCCGGGCGAGCCGCCAGGCATCTCTTCCTTCCACCCCCAGCCGCTCGGCCACCGCACCCGCGGGAAGCCGGCGTAGCTCGCCGAGCGAGCGCAGCCCCAGCCCTTCGAGCTCCGCGTAGCGGTTCGGCGTCATCGGCAACAGCGAGAGCGGAAGTGGCTCGAGGAACTCCTCTTCCTCCTTCGCCGCGACGAGGAGGATCTGCCCCGGACGCGCGACGGTCGCCGCGGCAAGCGCGGTGAAGCGCCGGTCGGCGGCGCCGATGCGGGGATCCCACGCGGACCCGACCGCAGCGAGCGCGCGCTCGAGCGCCGGCTGGACGCCGCCGTAGAGACGCTCCACCCCACGCGTCTCGAACACGACGACGCCCTGCTCTGCAGGCTCGACGGCGAACCCTGCGTCCTCGAGCCGTCGCAGGACTCCCTCCCACTCCCGTTCCACCGCAGCCGGATCGCGGTCGACGAGGGCGAGCGACGGGCACGTCGCGAGCGCCTCACCGAGGCGCATCCCCGGCTTCACTCCCACCTGCTCCGCCGCGGCCGTGATCGGCCCGAGGAGCGGCTCCTCCCCCGCCTCCGGTGCCAGCGCCGCGGGGACGAGCGCCAAGCGCGGTCGCGCACGCAGCGCCGCTCTCAGCTCGAACCCGGGGATGAGGAGGCAGGCGATCATGGGAACGTATGTTCTATACGAACAGGTGTTCTCCTGTCAACCGATTTTCTGTTAGCGTCGAGCCGTGAGCGACTGGGACTGGACGCGGGTCGTCATCGACCACGTGCACATCCGCGTCGACGATGCGGCCGCCAGCATCGCGTTCTACAAGGCCGTACTCGCGGTGCTCGACATCCCGCCGATCTGGGAGTGGGAGCACGGAGCACAGTTCGCGAACCTCGTCGTCTCCGACGGCGAACCGACCACGAGCGGTCCTGTGCACATCGCGTTCGTCGCGACCTCGCGTGAGCAGGTGGACGCATTCCACCGCGCCGGCCTCGCGGCAGGCGGTCGCGACAACGGCGCTCCGGGCATCCGCGAGCAGTACAGCTCGGAGGCGGGAGGCCGCTACTACGCGGCGTTCCTCCTCGACCCCGACGGCAACAACGTCGAGGCCGTTCGTCGCGAGTTCGACTGACCCGGCTTTCTCGGCCGTGTCCGGCCGAGCGACTATCGCTCGATGAGGCGTCAGGGCACAGTGGACACGTGCGTCCGAGGCTGCTCGACCAGCAGAGTGCGAGACGACTTCTCGAACAGAACGGGTGGCAGATGACGAGGGGCGGCAAGCACGTGGTGAAGATGGAGAAGGCGGGTCAGCGACCGATCACGTTGCCTCACCACGGAGGACGGACGTACGGCAAGGGACTCACGGCTGCGATTCTGAGACAGGCGGATCTAGACTGAGACCGATGGCAGAACGCGAGTTTCGAGTGCTCGTGCACGAAGAGGACGGTGCCTACTGGGCCGAGGTAGACGGCTTGCCCGGGTGCTTCGCGTCCGGCTCCGATCTCGACGAGTTGCGCGACGCCGTCGTGGAAGCGATCTCCGTCTATCTGGCCGAAGGCCACGGCTCGACACCGCCTCCCTCCGGCGCTGCGGCTGCCCGTGTGGGCGAGATGCGCGTCCTCGTCGGATCCTGACTTAGACGCGCTGCAGGTGCGTGTTCTTGAAGCCCGTCGGGTACTTGAGCCCGTACCCGAGCAGGCGATCGACCCCGATGTGCGCGGACCAGATGAGCGCGACTTGGGTCGCGAGGCTCCAGTCGCCGAGGACGCCCGCCACCCCGAGCGCGAGCGGGCCGACGTAGGTGTGGACGAGGTCGTAGGTCAGCGAGCCGAAGCGCGGGCCGCCGAGGTACCCGAGAGCCGAGAGATCCGGCGCCAGGATCAGAACGACGAACACGAGCCAGCTGTAGCCACCCTCGGCGTACAGGGCGAGCGAGCCGGCGAGGACGGCAAGGCCCTCCAGATGCAAGAGCGATCGGGGCAGTCGTTCGAGGGTCATGCCGCTCCTTTCCGGGCGCGGTAGCAATCCGTGACGTACGCGAGCCGCACGCCTCCGTCAGTCGCCGTCTCGTCGAAGAGCGCGCCGACCTCGTCGAGGACGGGCTGCCGCTCGGCGGCCGGCAGCTTCGCGAGGTAGCTTCGCGAGAGGACGAGGTCGAGGAGGCCGTCGCGGTCGAGTACTTGCTCGAACGAGAACGTCGCCTTCTCGACCGAGCCGAAGAGGCCACTCGCATCGAGGATCGGAACGACGTCCGACTCGACGACCGACTCGTTGCCGATGATCGCCGAGAGGCGCGCCATCCACGGATCGCGGTCGTCACGCGAGTTCCATACGAGCGCGATCCGGCCTGCGGCGCGAAGCACGCGAGCGATCTCGGGCAACGCGTCGTCGTGATCGAACCAGTGGAAGGCCTGTGCCGAGGTGACGACGTCCGCCGAGGCATCCGCGAGCGGCATCGCCTCGGCGCGTCCTTCGAGCGCGCGAACACCCGGAACGACCAACGCGAGCTGGGCGCGCATCTCGGCGAGCGGCTCGATCGCCGTCACTCGGTAGCCGAGCGCGACGAGGACACGCGTGAGCTTGCCCGTCCCGGCGCCGAGATCGACGACGTCGGCGGGCTCGTCTCCCGCAAGCCACCGCACCGCCTGTCCCGGATA
>DASUCN010000125.1:0-3373 GCA_036276015.1 Gaiellaceae bacterium
CAGATGCTCAACGAGCTCTCTGGACGCACGCACACGGTCGTCTCCGGGCTGTGTCTGCTCGGCGGCGCCGACGACGTGCTCCTGCACGAGCGGACCGACGTGACCTTTCGCGTGCTCTCGCACGACGTCGTCGACGTGTACGTCGCGAGCGGCGAGTGGGAGGGCCGGGCCGGTGCGTACGCGATCCAGGGTCTCGGCAGCCGTCTCGTCGAGCGAATCGAGGGCGACTACCTCAACGTGGTCGGGCTTCCCGGGGCCCTCCTCGTGACGGTGCTCGAGACTCATGCTCCCGGCCTGCTTGGAGCCCGCTCGTCAGCCGGATGAGGTCGGTGGCCAGAGGACGATTCATTCGCCCGTGGGCCGCGCGGCGAAAAATCGCTGCATAACCGCAAAGGAGGGGGCTCGCGGGGGAACCTTGGTTCCCCCGCGTGAAGGTAGACTCGCGTCTCCTCATGGGCTGGTTCAAATCGATGACCGGGTTCGGAGGTCGTGACATGGCCGTCGACCTCGGCACCGCCAACACCCTCGTGTACGTCCGTGGGCGCGGCATCGTGCTCTCGGAACCGTCCGTCGTCGCAATCGACCAGCGCACGGGGGAAGTGCATGCCGTCGGCGTCGAGGCGAAGCGCATGCTCGGCCGCACGCCGGGCACGATCTCGGCGATTCGCCCGCTCAAGGACGGCGTCATCGCCGACTTCGACGTCACCGAGCAGATGCTCCGGCACTTCATCCAGAAGGTGCACCAGAACCGCTTCGCGCATCCGCGCGTCGTCGTCTGCGTGCCCTCCGGCGTGACCGGAGTCGAGAAGCGCGCGGTCGAGGAGGCGACCCTCTCGGCCGGGGCGCGCCAGGCCTACCTCATCGAGGAGCCGATGGCGGCGGCGATTGGCGCAGGCCTTCCGGTCGCCGAGCCGACGGGAAACATGATCGTGGACATCGGCGGCGGCACCAGTGAGGTGGCTGTCATCTCCCTCGGAGGCATCGTTGTCTCGCAGTCGATGCGAGTCGGCGGCGACGAGATGGACGAGGCGATCGTCAACCACATCAAGAAGGAGTACAAGCTCCTCGTCGGTCAGCAGACTGCGGAGGAGATCAAGCTCGAGATCGGATCGGCGCACCGGCTCCGCGAGGAGCTCCAGGCGGAGGTTCGCGGGCGCGACATGCTCACCGGGCTTCCGAAGACCGTGATCATCTCGTCGGAGGAGATCCGCCGCGCGCTCGACGAGCCGGTCACGATGATCATCGACGCGATGAAGTCGACGCTGGACAAGACACCGCCCGAGCTCGCCGCGGACATCATGGACCGCGGGATCGTGCTCGCCGGCGGCGGCGCGCTCCTGCAAGGTCTCGACGAGCGCGTGCGTCACGAGACACAGATTCCCGTGCACCTCGCCGAGAGTCCGCTCACGTGTGTCGCCGTCGGCTCCGGCCGGAGTCTCGAGGAGTTCGAGGTGATCCACCGCTCGAACCGGACGCGCGCCGCCCGGCGCAACGGACTGCTCCGGGCGTAGCCAAGACCCTGTCACCAGCTCCATTTCACGGCTCTTCGTAACGGCTGACCAACCGTGAAATCCTGGTCACACGGCTACACTGGCTCGCCATGTCCCGGCAGCGCAGCGCGCGATCGGCGGCGCTGGGCCTGACAGTCCGGCGTATTCCCACGACGATTCCCTCCCGCTCGAGCGGGTCCGTTCGCCGTCGCCTCGTCGTTGGCATTCTCGTGCTCGCGTCGCTCGTGCTGATCTCCCTCTCATTCCGCTCGGAAGGCAGCGGCCCGCTCAATGCGGTCGAGTCGGCCGGAGCAGCAGCACTGCGACCGTTCGCCGTGGGCTTCGAGCGAGTCGCGCAGCCGTTCCGGGACGTCTACGGCTGGGCCGACAGCCTGCTCACGGCGCGCTCGGAGGCCGAGGAGCTCCGTGCGGAGGTGCAGGAGCTCCGTCAGCGCGCGATCCAGGCGGAGTTCGCGCTCCAGGAGAACGTGTACCTGCGCAACCTCCTCGACTACTCCGACGGCCCTCGCTTCCCCGCCGACTTCGATCCGGTGGTCGCGGAGGTCATCGGTCGCCCGGCCGGCGCGTTCACGCAGGCGATCGTCGTCGCGGCCGGCTCCGAGAGAGGCATCGAGGTGAACGATCCGGTCGTGACGGCCGACGGGCTCGTCGGCGTCGTGACGCGGGTCTCGGGCGGCACGGCCCGCGTCCAGCTGCTCACCGACGAGGAGGCTGCCGCGTCCGCGATCGATCTTCGCACCGGGGCGACGGGCATCGTCCGGCACGCGCGCGGCACGCGCGAAACGCTCGTCCTCGACCGGGTGCGCAAGCAGGACGTGGTGCGCCGCGGCGACGAGATCGTCACCGCTGGGTGGCGCGCGGGCGCGCTCAGCTCCCTCTATCCGAAGGGCATCCCTATCGGGAAGGTCACGAGTGTCGGCCAGACCGACACGGATCTCTTCCAGCAGGTGCAGATCGACCCGTACGTCGACTTCGGCTCGCTGGATGCCGTCATCGTCCTTGTACCCACGGAGAGGCCGCGGTGAGCGCTGCGGCCTGGCTGCGGGCGGGCGCCGCGGTCTTCGTCGCGGCGATGCTCCAGGTCGTCTTCGTCTCCTCGCTCGTGATCGAAGGCGGCGCGCCCGATCTCCTGCTCGTCGCGGTCGTCGTGCTCGGACTCCTCCGAGGCTCGATCCCGGGAGCCGTTCTCGGCTTCGCAGGTGGACTCGTCGTCGACCTCGTCACGCTGGGAACGCTCGGAGTCACCTCCCTCGTCCTCACCCTCGCCGGATTCTGGGGCGGACGCTACGGCGAGACGACGGGACACGGACGCCGATACGCGCCGATCGTCGCGGTGGGGGCGATCACGCTGCTGGCGGGCGCCTTCGGATATGTCCTCCACTACCTCCTCGACGAGGAGGTCGTCGCGGGTCACGCGCTCGTGACGGCTCTCGTCCCGGCCTTCGTCCTCAACGTCGTGCTCGCGCTTCCCGTCCACGCACTCCTGCGCCGCGTCGTCGGCGAGGGCGAGCGCGAGGAGGCTGCGCGGGAGGTCGAGGTGCTCGCGGGATGACGACGGGCCCGTACACCCAGCGCCGGGCGCCTTCGGGGCGGTTCCTCCCGCCCGACCCGCGCGTGCGGGAGCCACATCGGCTCACACCCCAGCTCGCGCTCAGGGTCGCGGTTCTCGGCGCTGTCGCGCTCGCCGCGTTCGCCGTGCTGTTCCTCCGCCTCTGGTCGCTGCAGGTGCTCTCGGGCGACGAGTACCTGAACGCGGCGCAGTCGAACCAGCTCCGGCTGATCCGCGTCGAGGCGCCACGCGGGCCTCTCCTCGACCGCCACGGTCGAGTCGTCGTCTCGAACGTGGCAGGAACCGCGGTCGA
>DASUCN010000126.1:0-19902 GCA_036276015.1 Gaiellaceae bacterium
GCGATGACGTGGCCGGCGCCGCAGCGATCCATGCGGCGCCGGCCACAGCTCCTCGCTTCGCTTACCTACGGAACGTGCGCTGCGCGGGCAGGCTCGTCCGACCCGACGCGTCTTGCGCCCGGAGCGTGATCGTGTACCGACCAGGGCCACGAAAACGCTGAGCCGGGAGCCAACTTCGCGTGTACGCACCGCACGGACGCGGGGCGACACGCGTGGCGAAGCGCCTGAGTGACGGACGCACGCCAGGGCGTGTCTCGCGAACGAGGATGCCCAGGTTGCGCGGTTGGTCGTCGCAGACACGGAAGCGCACATAGATCCTGGCGCCGCGGAAGGTGACCTTGAGGATGCGAAGCGTCGGACGTGCGTTCGTGACCGGCGTGGTCGGCTGAACGACCGCCGTCGGGTTCGAGACCGCATTCCCGGAGCGGCCATCCGCCCGGGCAGTGACCTGCACACGTAGACGGACGCCGAGATCCGCAATCCGCACGCCGTACGTGCGACCCGTCGCTCCACTGACATCGAGACACGTGATGGCGTCGATGTCGCAGCGCTGCCACTGGAAGGCAAACGTCGTCGGGTTGCCCGTCCAGGTGCCCTCGGTGGCACTCAGCTCCTGCCCGACGCGCGCTTCGCCGCTGATCGTCGGACGCGCCGTGTTCGTGAGAGGCGCGGCGTTCGAGGCAACGACGTCGGTCTGTTCGGACCGGGCGTTCGTCGAGCCGTCGGCATTGATCGCGGTCACGCGGACACGCAACGTGTTGCCCACGTCGGCCTGGGCGACCCGGTACGTCCTGCCGTCGGCAGCGAGCAGCACGCACGAGTTCCCGAGTGGGTTGCAGCGCAGCCACCTGTAGCGAAACGTGGTCGGGCTGTTCTCCCATGTTCCGTTCTGTGCGGTCAGCACTTCGCCGGCGCGGGCTGTGCCAGTGATGGTGGGTGGATCGATGTTGACCGGAGCAGCCGCGGGCGACGCCTGCACTGCGGATACGACGACGAGCAACCAGAGCGCCGCAGTCAGGATCACACCCGCGCGGGCGACCATCCGAGTCTTGGCTTCCTGTGTCATGTCTCCCCCTGTCCCTGCCTTGTCGAGTAGCTGCGAACGGAGACGTATTCCCCTGGCAACGGCCCGAAAAACGCCCCGTTCGAGGGACTTACAGAATCCGCATGAGACCGCCGACCGCAATGTCGGCCGACTCGAGCTGGCCGGCGCATCGAGATCGGCGTAGCGTCAGCCTGCGTGCGGCGGGTCGAGCACCCGCGTCGCGCCCCTCGTCACGATGCTCGAGACCACGACCGTGACGAGGACGACGACGAGGGTCGCACTCAGCAGGTTCTCGTCGAAGATCCCTGCCTCCGTTCCGATCGTCACCGCGGCCAGCGTCGCGGCGGCCTGCGCGACCGTGAGGCCGAAGACGAGCTTCATCTCCGAGCGCGCGAATCCGGAGCGCCGGCCGGCGAGATAGCCGGCGGTTGCCTTGCCGACGAGGACGATCGCGAGCGAGGCGCCGGCGATGACGAGGACGACCGGCTCCGTGAACTGCCGCGGGTCGAGCAGCATGCCGGTGGAGAGCAGGAAGAACGGCACGAGGAGCGCCGCGCCGACGAACTCGAACCGCTCCTTGCCCTCCTCGTGCTGGGCCACGAGCCGGTTGAGAGCGAGGCCAGCGAAGAAGGCGCCCACGATGCCTTCGAGTCCCGCGCGATCGGCCACCAGGGCCGCCGAGGTCAACGCCGCGAGCAGGAACAGGAACATCGTCACCGAGCTGCTCCCGAGGCGTGCGAGGGCGAACCTGCCGATCCACGGAAGCACGAAGGCGCAGTACGCAGCGAGAACTGCGAGACCAAGGAGGAGCTTCACGAGAATCGCGGCAGGGCGGTCGTCACTCTCGACGGAGCCGACGACGACCGCGAGGACGAAGAGCGCCAGCGTGTCGGTGATGACGGTGCCACCGCTCGCCATGCCGACCGCGCGATGCCTGGTCAATCCATGCTGCTGGACGATCGGGTACGAGATCAGGGTGTGCGAGGCCCACAGCGAGCCGTACAGCGCCGCGGTGGCGAGGCCGTACTCGAAGGGGAGGACGAGCAGCAACCCGAGCACGAAGGGCAGCGTGAACGTCAGCGCGCCGAACGTCAGCGCCGGACTGCGGTTGCGCTGGAACTCGTCGAGGTCGAGCTCGAGGCCGGCGAGGAACATGAGGAACAGCAACCCCAGCTCACCGAGCGACTCGACGAGACCCTCGCGCTCCACCCAGTCGAGGACGAACGGCCCGACGAGCATCCCACCGAGCACGATCCCGACGAGCCCCGGGAGTCGAAAGCGCTCGGCCAGCACCGGCCCGACCAGCAGGACCACCGCAGCGACGAAGAACGTCCACTCCGCCGACTCGGGCGGGAACTCGACGGCGAGCACCACGCCGTGAGTCTCACTACCCCCGCGGACGTTCTATTCAGAAGATCTCAGGACACCAGGGCGCGCGCTCGGCCGCGAACATCGCGTCGGCGCGCGCAGCCGCTCCGCGGCGGAGTTCGTCGACCCGCCCGCCGCGAACGAGCTCCGAGAACGAGAACGCTCCGAGGTACACGGACCCGAGCGCCCTCACGTCGAGGCGAAGCTGCGGCTCCGACGTCGTCCGGCGGGCACGGCCGTTTGCGACCCGCCAACGCCCCGCGTTCCACGGGCAGAACTGGTCGCTCACGTCGAGCACGACGGCTCCGTCGGCCGCATACCGGCGCGCCGAGAGGGCGGCACCGACGTCGACGAGCCGTACCCATATCCCGTCGCCGATCCGTGGCCGCATGCGCCGGGGAGCGGCGAGAAGCCACCACAGCGGATGGTCGACCGGGAGGAGGGACGCCGTGATGCGCTCCGACCAGTCGATGTCGAGCAGGTAGCGCCAGATCTCCGCCGTCGGGCGACCGTCGAGCGCGACCGCCTCGACCACCTGGAGCTCGGAGTTGAACTCGCCATCCTCGAACTTCGGCTTGTGTCGGTAGATCGCGTACCCCTCGGGTCGTCCGTCGTGCTCGAGGACGACGAACCGCTTCGGACCTCCCTCACCACCGCTCCCGGGCGCCTCGAAGAGGATCCGGAGCTCCCACCAGTTGCGGCTGCGCGCGAGCATCCCGGGCGTCCGCCGGCGCACGGCGTTCCAGACACCGGGGAAGAGCTGCAGCGCCTCGTCCGCGCCGACGATCCGCGTCCTGCCTTTGCGCTCGAGCGGCAACGCGAACGCGGAGTGATCCCTGGGAATCGTCACCTGCGCGCACTGCGAGGCCATGCCGTAGCCGAACCTGCCGTAAATCGTGTCCTCTGAGGCCCAGAGGATCGCGACCGGCTCGCCTCGTGCGTGGACGTCGTCGAGCTGAGCCCGCATGAGGGAACGCAGCACGCCGCGCCGCCGATGCGTCGGGTACGTCCCCACGACAGTCACGCCTGCGGCGGCCACGGTGCCACCGGGCACGGTCAGCTCGAACGGGAACGCGCCGGCGCCTCCGATCGTGGCGCCCCCCTCTCGGCACGCGTGCATGCGCTCGATCGGGAGGTTCTTCGAAAAGCGCTCCATGCGCTCCTCGGTCGGATCGAGACCGAAGTACTGGCCGATCGCGAAGACGGCCTCCCCGAACTCGTGGAGGTCCTTGCAGGGTGCGACTCGAAGCGTCATCCGATCTTCTCCAAGGGCGCGTATTCGACCATCAGGCGCCGCTCGGTGCCGTCGGCAGCGAACCGGACCGTGACGACGCCACCCGGCTCGATGCCGGTGACGATGCCCTCACCCAGCGAGCCGTGGCGAACGGCGTCACCGGTCGAGAGCGCGATACCCGGTTGCGGCTGCATCGCAGCCGAGGCTGGCGAGCCGTAACCGCTCCACGACGACGGCCGCAGCCGGTCGCGCTCGACGTCGTCGGAGAGCTCGTCGAGGAAGCGCGACGCGAGGTTGTACTCACGGCGACCGAACAGCGTGCGCGCCGAGGTGTGGATCATCGTCAGGCGCTCCATCGCGCGTGTCATCCCGACGTAGCAGAGGCGCCGCTCCTCCTCGACACCTTGCTCCTCGATCGAGCGGGAGTGCGGGAAGATGCCCTCCTCCATGCCGATCATGAAGACGACCCGGAACTCGAGGCCCTTCGCGTTGTGGAGGGTCATGAGCGTGACGAGGCCGCGCTCGTCCCGGATCGTGTCCTGATCGGACACGAGTGAGATGTCCTGGAGGAAACCCGCGAGCGAGGGCTCGTCCGCGGTCTGCCGGTACTCCTGCGCGACGCCGACGAGCTCCTGGAGGTTCTCGATGCGGCCCCGCGCCTCGATCGTCCGCTCCGCCTCGAGGGCGTCGAGCGTGCCGGTCTTGTCGAGCGTGCGCTCGAGGAGCTCGTGGACGGGAAGATCCTGCGCGAGCGCCATGAGCGACTCCATCGTCGCGTGGAATGCGCGAATGGCCCGGCAGGAAGCCGCGGTCACACCCGCGGCCTCGGGGTCGGCCATGGCCTGGAAGAGCGTGCGGCCCGTGTTCTCCGCGTACGTGACAAGACGCTGGAGGGAGGTGTCGCCGATGCCACGCCGTGGCCGGTTCGCAATCCGGAGCAGCGACGTCGCGTCCTGCGGATTCGCGAGCACGCTGAGGTACGCGGTCGCGTCGCGGATCTCCGCCCTCTCGTAGAAGCGCGGTCCGCCGATGACCTGGTACGGCACGTCCTGGCGGACGAGGACGTCCTCCAGCACCCGCGACTGCGCGTTCATCCGGTAGAAGACCGCGATCTCGCTCGCCGAGTAGCCGTTCGCGATGAGCGACGCGATCTCGGCCGCGACGTAGCGCGCCTCAGCGTGCTCGTCCTCGACCTCGACGACGCGGACGGGCTCGCCCTCGCCGAGCTCGGAGAAGAGCCGCTTCGGCTTGCGCTCGGTGTTCTGCTCGATGAGCGCGTTGGCGGCGCGGAGGATCGTGTTCGTCGAGCGGTAGTTCTGCTCGAGGGTGACGACCTGCGTCCCGGGGAAGTCCTTCTCGAACTCCAGGATGTTCCGGATGTCGGCCGAGCGAAAGCTGTAGATCGACTGGTCCTGATCACCAACCGCACAGACGTTCCCGTGCTGGGCGCCGAGGAGCTGGAGGAGGCGGTACTGCGCGTGGTTCGTGTCCTGGTACTCGTCGACGAGGATGTAGCGGAACGCCTTCTGCCAGCGTTCGAGCGCCTCGGGGAAGCGCTCGAAGACCTGCACCGTGAGCATGAGCATGTCGTCGAAGTCGACGGCGTTCGAGGCGTGCAGGCGCCGCTGGTAGAGCTCATACGTCTCCGCGACCGTCTGATCCCAGAACGAGGCGACGCGGGCCGCGTACTCCTCCGGTGAGACGAGCTCGTTCTTGGCCCGGGAGATCTGGGCGTGGATCCCGCGCGGCGAGAAGCGCTTCGGGTCCTTCCCGAGCTCCTCGAGACACGCCTTGACGAGGCGCACCTGGTCCTGGTCGTCGTAGATCGTGAAGGTCGAGCGGTAGCCGAGCCGCTCGGCCTCCCGGCGCAACATCCGGCCGCAGGCGGCGTGGAAGGTGAGGATCCAGATCGCGCGCGCCGTCTGCCCGAGCATGCGCTCGAGCCGCTCGCGCATCTCGCCGGCCGCCTTGTTCGTGAACGTGATCGCGAGGATCTCGTTCGGCCTCACGCCGCACGCGCGGATGAGATGGGCGACGCGATAGGTGAGGACGCGCGTCTTCCCGGAGCCGGCTCCGGCGACGACGAGGAGCGGTCCCTCGGTGGCGAGAACGGCCTCGCGCTGCGCCTCGTTCAGGTCGGCGAGGTAGGTCTCCGGCGTGACGACGCTCACCGTCCGACTCTAGCCGTCGCCTCCGACCACGTTCCTCGCGCGCACGACGGGCTAGCCGCCGTGGGCCGTGGCAACGTCTCCGATGATCGCGGCGAGCTCCCGCGGGCGCGACCACATCGGCCAGTGGCTCGTCGGCAGGTCGATCCAGGTGACGTCGTGGAGCTCCGCGAGCCCGCGGACGAACGCGTAGCCCTTCTCCACGGCGTCCTTGTACTGCTCCGACGTGAAGGCCGTGCAGATCATTGTCGTCGGGACGTCGAGGCGCGCGTCGTTCGTCAGCTCGACGGCCTCGCGAATCACTCCGCCCGGCTGCGGCACCGCGTGCCGCCGGAACGCCTCCAGCTGCTCCTCGGAGAGGCCGTCGAGGTTCTCCTCCTCCGCGAGCTTCTCGGGCGAGTGCAGGGGGAGCTCCTCGTCCGCGAAGTCCGGATCCATCGCGCCGACCCCCGCCCCGCTGTCGACGTACACCATGGCCGCGATCAGCTCTGGCACGCGGTCGGTCGCCGCGTATCCGGGGAACCCAGCTCCGCTGTGCACGGCGAGCACGACAGGACGACCCGCCTTCCGCACGGCGTCGCAGATCGCCTCGACGTGGTCGCCCGCCGAGATGCCGGAGCGGTCGGCGTCGACGGACTCGAGCCCGGGCAGCGTGAGTGCGGTGACGTCATGTCCGGCCTCGCGCAGCAGGGTGACGACCTCGTCCCAGGCCCAGGCGCCCAGCCAGAAGCCGGGAACGAGGACGATCGGGGCAGAGGACATCGCCGGACCCTAGCGGCCGACCCGACGCGGAACGACGGCCAGCCGGTCGCCGACCGGGACGATGTCGATCGCAGCGCCGTAGTGCTCGGCGATGAGCGCCTCGGTGAGAACCTCGTCCGGGGAGCCGTCCGCGACCACTCGGCCCGCGTCGAGCAGCACCATGCGATCCGCGTACTGGGCGGCGAGCGTGAGGTCGTGCATCGCGGCGACGAGCGTCAGCCCGGACTCCTCGCGGAGGCCGTCGAGCAGCTCCAGCGCCTGCTGCTGGTGGCCGATGTCGAGCGCGGCCGTCGGCTCGTCGAGGAGGACGATCGGAGCCTCCTGCGCGAGAGCGCGAGCGACGACCACGCGCTGCTTCTCGCCCCCCGAGAGCGTCCCTAGCGGCCGCTCGGTGAACGCGAGTAGGTCGAGGCGTGCGAGTGCACGCGCGGCCGCCTCTCGATCGCGCCTCCCCTCTTTGGCGAGCGGGCCGAGGTGCGGAGTGCGGCCGAGGAGAACGTATTCCGCGACCCTCATCCACGGCGGTGTCGACGGCTCCTGCGGGACCACCGCCACCAGCCGCGCCAGCTCACCGCGCGGCAGGTCGGTGCTCACGTGCCCGTCGAGCAGGATCTCGCCGTCGAAGGGGAGCAGGCGCGCGATCGCGCGGAGCAGAGTCGTCTTCCCGGCGCCGTTGGGGCCGATGAGCGCGAGCCATTCGCCATCGGCGACGGCGGCATCGACACGATCGACCACGGGTCGACCGCCGAGCTCGACCGTGACGCCGCGGAGCTCGATCATCCCGCACCTCCTCTCGTCGTCCGCAGCACGAGTGCGAAGAACGGCGCACCGAAGAAGGCGGTCACCACGCCGAGTGGGATCTCGCCCGGGGCGATCGCCGTCCGCGCGACGACGTCCGCGAGGACGAGGAATCCGGCGCCGACGAGCACGGACAGCGGAATCAGGGCGCGGTAGCCGACGCCCGTGAGCAGCCGGATCGTGTGTGGGACGATGATTCCGACGAAGCCGATGAGACCTGTCACCGCGACGGCGGCGGCCGTTCCGAGGGTCGCGGCGACGACCAACGCCAGGCGGATGCGCCGCACGTCCACCCCCAGACTCGCGGCCTCGTCGTCACCGAGGTTGAGAACGTCGATGACCCGCCGCAAGGCGACGATGACGACCATCGCGACGGCGAGGTACGGAAGGATCAGGACGACGTCCGCCCAGCCCGTGCTGGGGATGTTCCCGAGGATCCACGAGTAGACCTCCTGCAGCGTCTCCGAGTTCTGTTGCTGGACGAAGGTCTGCCACGCGGTGAAGAAGGCGGTGACCGTCACGCCGGCGAGGACGAGCGTCGCCGCGTCGCGCTCCCGACGAGCCGAGCGGCCGACCGCATACGTGAGCATGACGGCGATCGACCCGCCGACGAACGCCGCCACCGGCAGGAGCCGCTGCCCGCGTAGCCCGTCCGGGAGGTACGCGATCGCGATCGTCGCTCCGAGCCCGGCGCCCGCCGCGACGCCGAGCAGGTACGGGTCGGCGAGCGGGTTGCGGAAGACACCCTGATACGTCGCACCCGCGAGCGCGAGCATCGCGCCGACGAGAGCGGCGAGAACCACGCGAGGCACCCGAATCTCCCAGAGGATCGCCTCCTCGGTCGGCGAGAGCGACGACGTGAAGCCGGGGACATGGAGGCGAGCCGCGGCCGACTCGAGCACCGCCCCCACGCCGAGGTCGATCGGGCCCACGAAGATGCCGAGGGCGAGCGAGAAGAGCAGGAACACCACGGCGGAGCACGTCCACGCGAGGCTCAGCCCGCGCGGGCGAACCTCGGGGACGGGCTCCGCCGCGACCGACAAGGCGCTACTGACGCAGCCGCGCGAGCGCCGAGGCCATCGCGCGGTAGAAGTTCACGAGCCGCGGGCCCCAGCGCGACGCGATCGAGTCGTGGATCCGCACGATCGAGCCGGTTCGCACCGCGCTGATGCGATCCCAGCCGGGTCGCGCCGCGACCGTCGAGGGCTTCTGCCCGCAGCAGACCGTGTCCGCGAGCACGATGAGATCCGGGCTCGCTGCGACGACGTACTCCGCTGACAGCTGCGGATAGCCGAACCCGAGCGAGTCCGCCTCGTCCGCGATGTTCTTCAGACCGAGCGACGTGTACACCTGGCCGATGAAGGTCTTCGAGGTCGCCGAGTAGAGCGTCGGGTCGAGCTCGTGGTACACGGACAGGCCCTGCCTCCCGCGCCGCGCCTCCGCGACGATCGCGCCGATCTTCCGCTTCATTCCGGCGATCAGCTTCGCCGCGCGAGCCTCCCGGCCCGTGACGAGACCGAGCTGACGTATCTGCTGGTACGCGCCCTTGAAGCTCTTCGCGCCGTCCTGGTGGAGCACGGTGATACCCAGTCGCTGGAGCGCACCCGACAGCCCCTTCGGGTCGTACGCGATGACGACGAGGTCGGGCCGATACGCCGCGATTGCCTCGACGTTCGGCGTGAAGCCGGAGAGCGACGTCCTCGGTGCGCTCTTCGGGAAGTCCGACTGGTCGTCGACGGCGACGACCTGCGGGCCCGCGCCGATGGCGAACAGGGTCTCGGTCGCGGTGGGCGAGAGCGAGACGATCCGGGTCGGCCGTTTCGAGACTGTCACCTTGCCGTTCGAGGCGACGACCGTGACGGGGAACGCGTCCGTGGACGGCGTGCCGCCGGCCGCGCCCGAGGCGAGCGAGACGACGAGCGCCGCCGTCAGGGCGACGACGAGGACGAGACGATGCATCTGAATCCTCCCTTCCGCGAGGGGTTCGGATGTGAGGAGGCGGCAGGTCTTCTGACTCGGGGCTCCCTCCCTCGCCGCCTTCCCGGCTCGCGCCAGTGGCTTCGTGGCGGGGGAGCGTCTCCCCTTACAGCGGCGGGACCGTCCCGGAGTCGCACCGGGTTCCCTCACCGAGCTCCTTGAGTGCGGGCGAGCCTATCATCGGACGGTGTCCGCGTCCCGAGCGCGTCTCTGGCTGCCGGTCGTCGCGTGGGCGGCGCTCATCTTCGGGTTCTCCTCCGTTCCCGACCTCGGGACGGGGCTCGGCGGCTGGGACCTCCTGCTGCGGAAGCTCGCGCACGCCGCCGAGTACGCGGTGCTCGGAGCGCTCCTCGTCCGGGCGACCGGACGCAGCGGCCTCGCGTTCGCACTCGGCACCCTCTACGCCGTCAGCGACGAGGTTCACCAGCACTTCGTGCCGGGCCGCGTGGGCGCGCCGTTCGACGTGGCCATCGACGCGATCGGCGTCGCCGCCGGGATCGTGCTCTGGCAGTCGCTGCGTGCGCGACGGTTCGCGTGACGGACCAGCGTGTCCTCGCGATCGCGCTCGACGCGATCGGCGACACGCGCCCGCTGTGGGACGCGTGGCTGGACTCGGCGCGGGCCGTCCTCGAGATCGACCCGGCAGGCATTCCGGAGGACCGCGGAGAGGCGGCCGCGTCGCTCGACGCCGCGGGCGCGGGGAACTGGCGGACGCTCCTCGAGCGCTTCGCGGAGGATCACGCGCCTGCGTACCTCCGGCGCGATGCATCCGTGAGCGCGGTTCTCCAGTCGCTCGCCGGCGCCGGCGCGACGGTGGGTGTGTTCACGGACGCGCCCGAGCCGCTTGCACAGGTTGCGCTCGCACAGCTCGGGGCGACCCGTCGGGCGGCGCATCTCGAGACGGGGACGGGCGCGCTGGAGCGCCTGCTCGGATCGATCGGCGCCGAAGCAGAGGTCGTGCGTACCCGCGCGGACCTCCTGGCCGCGCTCTAGAATCGCGCGCGTGGATCAGCACGACGTCGGAGATCGCCAGCTCGACGCCCTCCTCGACCGTCTCGACCGCATCGCCGAAGAGCTCGAGCGACTCAACCGAACGCTCGAGCGCAACGAGGGACTGACACTCGTCGCACGCGAGGTGCACGACCTCCAGGAGTCGTTGAACGCCCTTGCGTACGCCGCCCTCGGGCAGGCGCCGCCGCACGTCCGGCGACGCCGCGCTAGCTGATGCGGTAGACGACCCCGTCGTGGGAGACGGCGAAGAGCTCACCCGCAGCGTTCTCGCCGAACGAACTGAGACTGTCGACGGTGAACGGCTCGCGCCGGACGTCCGTCGCCGCTCCACTCTCCACGCGAAGACTCCATACGACTCCGCTGCAGTAGTCGCCGAAGACGTAGCGCCCCCGCTCGGCCGCAAGCGCTGAGCCGCGGTAGACGTAGCCGCCCGTGATGCTGCAGCCCCGGTCGTGTCCGTACTCGAAGATCGGGAAGACCAGCTTGCCGGGGCCTGGGCTCTTGTCCTCGAAGCGCTGCGATCCCTCGTAGACGTCCCACCCGTAGTTCTCGAGCCCCGGGCTCGAGCGTGGCGTGAAGCTCACTTCCTCGACCGAGCCCTGGCCCACGTCCCCGAGGTAGAGGTCCCCCGTCAGCCGGTCGAACGAGAAGCGCCACGGGTTGCGCAGACCGAGCGCGTCGATCGTCCACGTGCCCCCCGGCTTCGACACGTCGAGCGCCAGGAGCTTCCCGAAGCGGGATCGTGGGTTCTGCGCGCGATCTTCGGGATCGCCGCCCGAGCCCGCGTCGCCGATGCTCGTGTAGAGCCGGCCGTCCGGACCGAACGCGAGGTGGCCGCCGTTGTGGTTGCCGTACGGATCGCGCACCTCCAGCAGGAGCTTGCGGCTCGTCCGCAACGCCTTCGATCCGTTGGAGCGGAAACGCGCCACGGTGTTGCTGCCGCTCTTGGACGTGTACCCGACGTAGAAGAGCCGATTCCGCGCGTAGTTGGGGTGGAACGCGAGACCGAGCAACCCCTGCTCGCCTCCGTACTGCACCAGCGAGCGGATGTCGAGAAAGACCGAGCGCTTGCCGCCGCGAAGCCGGAGCACGCGGCCGGGCTGCTCGACGACGTACGTCGCCCCGGCCTCTCCCGGCGCGGACGTCAGCAGGACGGGAGTGTCGAAGCCTCGCGCGAAGACCGCCTTCCGGAACGCCGCCGGCGACGCAGACGCCGAGCCGGCAATCGCGACGAGGACCGTGGTCACGAGGACGGCGACTCCCACGCGCACGACGGCACGGTAGCCAAGGGTTGTAAGCGCGGGGTACGGGAGTACGCTACGCGCTCGTGCGGGTCTTCCTCATCGGCGCCGGGCAGGTCGGAACGACGGTCGTCGAGGCCCTCCACGAGGACCACGAGATCACGGTGATCGACACCGAGGCTCCGAGGCTTCAGGCGCTCACTGCTCGCTTCGACGTCGCCGTCTTCGAGGGCGACGGAACGAGCCGCAAGGACCTCGCCGCGGCAGGACTCGCCTCGGCCGATCTCGTCATCGCCTGCACCTCGCGCGACGAGGTCAACCTCGTCGCGGGCATGTTCGCGCGACGGGAGGCCGAGCAGGCGACCACCGTCATCCGCACGTCGAGCACGGAGTACGTCGAGCTCTGGCGCGAGGGACAGCTCGACGTCGACTTCGTCGTCTCGTCGGAGCTCGAGACGGCGTACGCGATCAGCCGCATCCTGGGCGTGCCCGCAGCCAGGCAGACCGACGTCTTCGCGGACGGCCAGGTACAGCTCGGGGAGTTCGACGTCGACGAGGATGCCTCGAAGGCGGTGCTCGGCGTTCCCCTCCGCCACGCCGACCTCCCGGCCGACTCCAAGGTCGCGGCGATCATCCGCGGAGACGACACGATCCTGCCCGGAGGTGACGACGCGATCCAGAATGGTGACCGGATCGTCGTCATCGGCTCGCCGCGCGCCGCGAAGGCGTGGAGCGCGCTCCTCTGGCCCGAGGGGGGGACGGTCCGAGACGTCGTCGTCTTCGGCGCAGGGCGCGTGGGATCGGCGATCGCCCGCGTCCTCATCGGCCAGGGACTCAGCGTGCGGATGGTCGAGGCGTCGCGGGAGCAGGCGCGTCGTGCGGCCGAAACCCTGCCGAAGGCGCGTGTCTTCCACGCGACGGGCTTCGACGCCGACTTCCTCGAGCGGGAGCGCATCGGCCAGTCGCAGGCCGGGATATTCGCGATGCGCGACGACGCGAAGAACCAGTACGCCGCCTCGCTCGGACAAGTGCACGGGATTCCGTTCACGATCGCGATCGCACACGAGGCGGTGTCGGTGAGCGCATTCGACCGGGCCGGCATCGACGTCTCCATCAACCCACGGGCGGTGACGGCCGAGGAGATCGTGCGCTTCGCGCACGACCCGCGAACACAGCAGGTCGCGATGCTGGAGAACAACCGCTACGAGGTGCTCGACGTCACGACGCGCGAGACGAGCCGATACATCGGGATGTCGTTCCGTGACATGCCCGTGCACGGATCGCTCATCGGTGCGATCGTCCGCAACGGCACGGCGATCTTCCCGCACGGCGACGACGTCCTTCAGGCGGGCGACCGCGTGATCATCTTCACCGAGGCCGCGAACGCGCCGTGGGTGGTCGAGGCGCTCTGAGTTGAGTCAGGCCGCCGCGCGCATCGGCCGCCCACGGCGTCTGGCGATCGACGTCCCGGCCGTCGCCAACCTCGTCGGGACGCTCGGGAAGTACCTCGGGCTCGCCGCGCTCTTCCCGATCCCCTTCGCGATCGGCTACGGCGAGCCGTTCTTCCCGTTCGTCGTCGCCGGCGTTGTCACGAGTGGGCTCGGATACGTGTTGGAGCGATGGACCGCTGACGCGGCCGGCCGCGTCAGCGTCCGCGAAGGCTTCCTCGTGGTCGCGCTGACCTGGCTGCTGGCGGCTGCCTTCGCGTCGATCCCGTACCTGTTCGAGGGCGGCGACCAGCTTTCGAGCCCGCTCGATGCGTACTTCGAGGGCATGTCCGGCTTCACCACGACTGGTGCGAGCGTCGTCACCGACTACGACGAGATCAACCAGTCGCTCGGGATCTGGCGGCAGTTCACGCAGTGGCTGGGCGGCATGGGCATCATCGTGCTCGCGATCGCGGTTCTGCCTCGCCTCCGGGTCGGGGGGCGGCAGCTGATGGAGTCGGAGCTCCCGGGTCCCGAGATCGCGGCTCTCGGCGAACGCATCCGCTCGACGGCGCGAAAGCTGTGGTTCCTCTACGTCGCGCTCACGTTGATCCAGGTGCTGATGCTCTCCGCGCTCTGGGTGGTGGGCCTCGACGAGCTCATGACTCCCTACGAGGCACTCGCGCACGCATTCGCGACGATGCCGACAGGCGGCTTCTCGACTCAGCCTGATCAGGCAGCGGCGTTCTCGGCCGAAGCACAGTGGATCCTCACCCTGTTCATGGCCATCGCCGGCGCGAACTTCGCGCTGATGTATCGCGCTGTCGTCCACCGGCAGCCGAGGGTGCTCGCACGCGACGAGGAGTTCAGGCTCTACGTGCTGTTCGTCGTCGGCGCTTCGGCGGCGCTGGCGGTCATGCTCTGGGGATACGGGATCGTCGAGGGCGAGGGGGCGGTCCGGACGGCAGCGTTCCAGGCCGTATCGATCATGACCACGACGGGGATGGCGAGCGCCGACTTCGCGCTCTGGCCGCCCCTTCTCCTGCTCACGCTCTTCGCGCTGATGTTCATCGGCGGGTCGGCCGGGTCGACGGGCGGCTCGATCAAAGTCGTGCGTCACCTCCTGCTCGGGAAGATGCTCCGGCGCGAGATCGACCAGACCTTGAGTCCGGAGGTCGTGCTGCCGATCCGCCTGAACGGAGCGCCGGTCGACGAGCGCACGATCCGCGCTGTCGCGGCCTTCATCCTCCTCTACGTCGGCTTCTGGGCGGTCGGCGCCTCCGTCATCGCCATCGACTCCGCCCTCTCGGGCGTCGACGTCGGAACGCTCGATGCGCTCGCCGCGTCGGCGACGACACTCGGCAACGTCGGGCCAGCCTTCGGTCTTGCCGGCCCGTACGGGTCGTTCGCCGACTTCGGCGAGGTGTCGAAGATCACCATGATCGGCCTCATGTGGGTCGGCCGGCTCGAGATCGTGCCCGTCGTGGTGCTCGCGACGCGGCACTACTGGAGGCTGTAGGTGAGGGCGAGGCAAGCCTCGCCCCTACGACATGGCGCGAGTCCGGGTCTCTACCGCGGCGCGCCCAGGAGCGCGCGTCTGAGGTCGGCGGCCGCGGCGGTCGGAACGATCGCGAGCACCTGGTCTCCCGGCCGGACGACGGTCGAGGGCTCGACCAGCTCCGAGCGCCCCTGCCGCCAGACGGAGATCAGCCGCGCGCCCGGTGGAAGTGAGAGCCCGCCCGCCTTCTTGCCTGCCGTCGGCGAGTCGCCCTCGACCTGAACCTCGACGACGACGAGCCCCTCTTTCTGCAGCTCGAGCAGCCGGACGAGCCCGTGCTCGGGAACCTCATGCTCGACGAGCCCGAGGATGCTGGTGGTCGCGCAGACGGTCTGCGTGATCCCGAGCAGGTCGAAGTGCTGCTGGTTCCGCGGATCGTTGACCCGCGCAATCGCCTTGCGCACACCGTAGGTCTCCTTCGCGATCTGCGAGATGACGAGGTTGTCCTCGTCGTCGCCCGTCACCGCGAGCAGGAGCTCGGGCGGCCGCGCGATCCCCGCGCGCTCGAGCACGGCGATCTCGGTCGCATCGCCACGGATGACGACCGGCCCGAACTCCTCCTCGAGGATCGCGAACCGGTCGACGCGCTGCTCGATCATCGTCACCTCGTGCCCGAGGTCGAGGAGCGAGCGTGTGACGTTCGATCCGACCTTCCCCCCACCGGCGACGACGACGTACATCAGTCCGCGTCCACCTTGGGCGCTGCAGCCCGTACGGTCTCGAGGAGCCCGGAGATCGCCGTCTGCGTCGGGCAGACGATGCTCATCCCGCGGTCGGCGTAGAGCTTTGCGCGCGCCGGATCGAGGATTCTCACGACGACCGTCGGGACCTCATAGCGCTTCTGCAACACCTGTCCGATGACGAGGTTCGTGTTGTCACCGTTCGTCGCGACGACCGCGGCGCCGGCCGTGGAGATGCCGGCCTCCTCGAGAATGCCGACGTCCATTCCGTGTCCCACCACGAAGCCGCCGCGCCAGCCCGGCCCGAGGCGTCCGAGCGCATCCTCGCTCTCGTCCACGACCGTCACGTCCCAGCCGTCCGCCGCGAGACCCTTCGCGACGGCCGACCCCACTCGGCCACATCCGATCACCACGGCGTTCACGGCTGGCCAGCCTACTCCTCGAAGACCCCGTCGGGGAACGCGACCACGAGCACCTCGCAGTGCGCGTTCCGGAGGACGAAGTCGACGGTCGGCGAGAAGAAGCGCGACTGCCGCCGCCAGCGCGGCGACGAGCCGAGCACGATCAGGTCGGCGCCGCGTCGCGCGGCCTCCTCGACGATCGCGTGGCCGATCGACCGAGCTCGGACGACCTCGGCACGCACCTCCACGTCGTGATCCACGCCCAGTAGGCGGGCCTCCTCGAGCGACGCGTCGACCCGCGCGGCGACATCCGGGGGCAGCTCGCCTTCGAGCTTGAACTTGCGGGGAACCCGCACGACCGTGATCGCCTCCACCTCCGCGCCGCGCTCCTTCGCGAGCGCGATCGCCGTCGCGACCATCTCCTCGCCGATGTCGCCGAGCTTCATCGGCACGAGGATGCGCGCGTACGACACGCCGGCCGGGAGCTCGTCCACCGGTGCGACATGCTCCAGCAGACCGCGGCGCCGTGTCCTGCGCACAGCGACGAACACGCCGAGGCCGAGGACGAGCCAGACCGGGCCGGCGTAGCGGGCACCCGGATGCGTGACGAGGGCGAGCACCCAGATGACAGCCGTGATGGGCGCTCCGACGAGAGCGGCGACGGGCAGCCGGTATCCCCCGAGCGAGACGTTCGGCCGCATGAGGAACGGCCGTCCGAGCTCGGGCTCCCGGACTCGGAGCCGCAGAACCGCGAGCTGGGCGGCCGTGAACGCGATCAGGACGCCGAACGAGTACAGGCTCGCGAGGAACGCCGGATCCCCACCCGCCGCAACCTCGGTGAGGATGATGAGTCCGATCGCGAGCGCGGCCGCGAGCGCGATCGCCTCGCTCGAGACTACGGCACGTCGCTCGAGTCGCGCGAACTCGCGCGGAAGGGAGCCGTGCTCGGCAAGTGAGTACGTGAGGCGGGTGATGCCGGAGAACGACGTCGTCGTCGCACCGAGCAGGATGAGGACGCCCGAGATGCCCACTGCGACTTCGAGCACGTCGACGAGCATCGTCGGCAGGGAGTCGTCGAATGCGGCTGCGATGCCGACAAGAGGCGCCTCGAGCCACTCCTCACCGAGAGCGGTCTCGCCGTTCGACGCCGGGTAGGCGGACAGCCCGATCGCTCCGATGAGCACCGTGACGAGGACGACGAGCCCGATTGCGGAGAAGAGCGAGCGGGGAAGCGTCCTCCCGGGCTCGGTTGCCTCCTCGGCGAGATTCGCCACCGTCTCGAGACCCGTGTACGCGAGCATCGCGAGCGGAAGGGCGAACGCGAGGTCAGCCCAGTCCTGACCGCTGGCGAAGCCGAGTCCCTCCTGCAGCGTCTCCGGCGAGAGGAGCAGCGCGAGACCCAGCACCACGAGGATCCCCTGCACGAGGAGGTCGAGGAGCGCGATCGCGAGCGATCCGAGGTGGAGGCGCGTTCTTCGTACGACACGTATCCCGGCGATCAAGACGATGAGGACGCAGCCGATGACGGCGTCCCACGGCGCCTCACGCAGCGACTCCTCCCCGATCGCTCCCGCGAGGTAGTGCGGGACGAAGAGCGCGGACAGCGCCATGACGATGAGGAAGTCGAGGAAGAGCACCCAGCCCGTCACGAAGCCGGCGAGGTCGTTGAAAGCACGGCGGACGAACGTCGCTGCGCCGCCGGTCTCGGGAAGCGCCGACGTGCCTTCGGCGTAGGAGAGGGAGACGAGCAGGATGACCGCGCCCGCCACGAGCAGGACGAGCGGCGTCAACCCGAGGGCGGCCGCCGCGACGATGCCCAGGGCGATGTAGAGCGACGACGCCATCTCGCCGTACGCCACCGCGAAGAGCGCTGGCGCACCGAGGACGCGCTCGAAACCACGAAGCTTTCGGGCCACTACCGCGTCCTCTGCCGCTCGATCGTGAAGCGCGCCACGCCGAGGACGATGAAGAGCGCGCCGAGGACGTATCCGACCACCCCTCCGCCGGCGGCGGCCGTCCGCACGAGCAGCACGACGCCGAGTACGACGAAGAGCACCGAGAACGCGCGGATCGCCAGGGAGTACGTCCTCACGTCGCCTCGGCGGTCGCGACGAGCACGCGGCACGTCGCGTGCTTGAGCACGTAGTCGACGGTCTTCCCGAACACCGCGTCCTGCCGTGCCGTGAGGTGTCGGCGCGGCGCACCGAGCACGATGATCTCCGCGTCGCGGGCCGCGGCTTCGGCGACGATGGCGGGTCCGGGGGAATGCGCCCGCTCGATGCGCGTGAGGACGCGGATGCCGTACGAGTCACCGACCGCGACGGCCTCGTCGAGCTCGTCGTTGGCGCTCGCCTCCAGCAGGGGGATGCGATCGCTCAGTGCGCGGTCGAGCGGAACCTCGAGCACGTTGAGCGCGACGATGCGCGCGCCGCGCTCCGCAGCAAGCCGGCAGGCGAGATCCATGGCAGCGTCGGAGGGCTTCCCCCCGACGACCGGGACGAGAAGATTGCGATACTCGAGCGCGAGCGCAGGACCGAGCGCGGGCGGCGCCTTCACGACTGCCCGCAGCGGCTCGTTGAGGAAGCGGCGGCGATAGATCGTGTACCCGACGAGCCCCGCCACCATCCACCCGAGGCCGACCCAACGCGTCAACGGGTTTTGCACGACGAGGACGAGGAACGACGCGCCTGTGGCGCTCCCCCCCAAGAAGGCGAAGAGCGGCCACGAGACGCCGCCTGTCCTGAGATTCGGGCGGGCACGATACGGCAGCTCGACCCCTGATCCGTCGGTCATGCGCAGCCGGACGATCGACGCATGGGCGACCGTGAACGAGAGCGTCGCACCCAGCGAGTAGAGGGTGCCGACGAAGTTCACATCGCCGGGGAGGATCACGAGGATCGGAGCGATCCCCGCGAAGAGGACGAGGGAGAGCCACGGTGTCTTGAACCGCGGGTGCAACCGCCGCAATGCTTCGGGCAGCTGACGGTACGTCGCCATCGAGTAGGTGATCCGCGACGCGCCGATGACGCCAGCGTTCGTCGCGATGAAGAGGATCGTCGCGGCGAGAACACCGACGTAGATCTCGGCTGCGTCGAGCAGGGAGCCCTCCAGACCGATGTTCTCGACCACGCCGAGGATCGGGTCGTTCGCGTACCCGCCCTCCTCCGGCGGGAGCGCCAGCCGCGTGGTCAGCTCGCCGTCGATGGTTTCCACCGGGAGGGCGGAGAGCGCAACCAGCGGAAGCGTGAAGTAGATGGCGAAGACTGCGCCGGCGACGAGCTTGTACGAGTTCGGCACCGTCCGCGCCGGATCGCGCGCCTCCTCGGCGAGGTTGGAGACCGTCTCGACCCCCGTGTAGGCGAGCATCGCCACCGGGATCGAGATGGCGAGATTCGACCACGTCGGCGCAACGCCCCAGTGCACGTTTTCGACGAGCACCTCGGGGCTGAAGACGAGCGCGAAGCCCACGATGACGAGCAGGACCTGCGTGGCGAAGTCGACGACGGCGAGCGAGATCGAGAGCTTCGCTGCCTCCTGCACGCCGACGACGTTCAGCGCGACGAGGATGACGATGACGATCACGCCGCCCACGATGTCCCAGGGGTTGGTCTTGAGCGGCTCCCAGAAGATCGAGAGGTAGTGCGGGACGAAGAACGCCGAGACCGCGACCGTCACGATGTACACGAGCATCTGCGCCCAGCCGGCGACGAAGCTCACGACCTCGTCGTACGCGTGCCGGGAGAAGCTCGCGGAGCCGCCCGCCTCGGGGAAACGCGCAGTTCCCTCCGCATAGGTCGCTGCCGTGCACGCGAAGACGATCCCCGCAACGATGAACACGACCGGCGTCAGTCCGAGCGCATAGACGGCCGTGAGGCCGAGCGCGTAGTAGATCGAGGAGCCGACGTTGCCGTAGGCGGTGGCGAAGAGCGCCGGGGTGCCGAGCACCCGCTCCATCTCCACCTCTCGCCTGCGCCGGCGCCCGGGCACGGCGCGGAAGCCTACTCCTGTGGAGAAGACGGGGGGCCGGCTTGCGCCGGCCCCCCGTCAGGAGGACTCGACCCCAGAGTTACGGGCGGTCGATGATGATGGTTGGCGTCGTCCAGATCTCCCAGTGCGCGGGATTCTTGGGATCGCCACCAGCCTTCAGGGCTTTCACAACGATCTTGTACGAGCCGTCAGGAACGACCTTCCGATGGTCGGGTGTGCCGCCACCGTTGTCGTGCATCCGCGTG
>DASUCN010000127.1:0-9133 GCA_036276015.1 Gaiellaceae bacterium
TGCCGCATCTCCTTGCGCTCGTCCTCGAGGACGGCGCGGCGCGAGAGGACGACGTTGTTGCGCGAGCGGTTGAGCTCGATGACCTTGCAGCGCAGCTCCTTGCCGAGGAACTCGTCGAGATCCTGCACGCGCCGGATGTCCACGAGCGACGCCGGCAGGAAGCCGCGCACGCCGAGGTCGAGGATTAGGCCGCCCTTGACGACCTCGATGACCTTGCCGGTCACTGGCTCGCCGGACTCGGCGGCCGCCTCGATGCGCTTCCAGGCGAGCTCGAAACGGGCGCGCTTCTTCGACAGGATGAGGCGCCCCTCCGCGTCTTCCTTCGTGAGGACGAGCGCGTCGATCTCCTCGCCCACCGCCACCTCGTCGGCCGGATTCACCGACCGTCGGATCGTCAGCTCGGCAACGGGGATGACGCCCTCGGACTTGTAGCCGATGTCGACGAGCACCTCGTCCTTGTCCACGCGCACGACCGTGCCGTGCACCACCTCGCCCTCGTTGATCTCCGGGAAGGCAGCGTCGTAGTCGGGGACGAGCTCCCCGTCAGGGCCTGTGATCCACACCCCTTCTTCGGCGGCAGCAGGCTTTTCGGCGATGTCGTTCGCCATCGGATCGCGGAGTATAGCCGGATGCAGCAGAAATTCAGGTCAACCGTCTTCCGCTAGAAACGGCACGTGCGCATCACGCTCTTCCGCAACGCGACCGTCGTCGTCGAGCTCGCCGGCAAGCGAATTCTCGTCGACCCGATGCTCGACGACATGGGAGCGCGGCCGCCGATCGAGGGAACCGCGAACCAGATCGCCAACCCGGTCGTGCCGCTCCCGTTCCCGGCGGAGGAGGTCGTCCGTGACCTCGACGCGGCGATCGTCACGCATCGCCACCGCGACCATCTCGACACCCGCGGCGAGGAGCTCCTGCCTCGCAACATCCCCGTGTTCTGCCAGCCCGAGGACGAGCCGGCCTTGCTCGAGCTCGGCGTCGACGCGCGAGTCGTGGCGGACGGGGTCGTGTGGGAGGGGATCACGATCACACGCACGCCCGCACGCCACGGCTCGGGGCGGATCGCCGAGCTCCTCGCGCCGGTGAGTGGATTCGTCCTCGACGACCTCTACATTGCCGGCGACACGGTCTGGTACGAGGCCGTCGCGGAGACGATCGAGCGGCATCATCCGCGCGTCGCCGTCGTGAACGCAGGCGGTGCCGAGTTCCTCGAAGGTGGCCTCATCGTCATGGGCGCCGAGGACGTCCGTGAGGTGGTCGCACGCGTACCCGTCGTCATCGCCGTGCACATGGAGGCACTCAACCACTGCTTCCTCGAGCGCGAGTCGCTGCGCCGGGCCGTCCCGGGCGTGCTGGTGCCCGAAGACGGAGAGACCCTCGAGCTGTAGGGCGAGATACCCCGCCTCCTACGCGGCCTTCGTAGGGGCGACCCTTGGGTCGCCCTCGCCCTCGCCCTCGCCTACGCCTTGGCCTCCGCCCAGTCTTCGCCGACGCCGATGTCGACGGCCAGTGCCGGGTCGAGAGGGTACGCGCCGACCATCTCCTCGCGCACGAGGTCGCGCACCTTCAACACCTCCGTCTCGGGCACCTCGAGCAAGAGCTCGTCGTGCACCTGGAGGACGAGCCGTGCACCTCTCCCCTCTGCGCGCAGGCGCTCGTGGATCGAGACCATCGCGACCTTGATGATGTCCGCGTTCGAGCCCTGCATGACGAAGTTGACGGCCACACGCTCGCCGAAGCCGCGCGTCTGGCGGTTCATCGCCCGTAGCTCGGGAACGGGACGGCGCCGACCGAGCAACGTCGTCGAGTAGCCGTCCTCTGCCGCCTGCGCGATCGTCCGCGCGATGAACGCTTGGACGAGCGGGAAGCGCGCGAGGTACGCGTCGATGTACGCCTGTGCCTGCTCCTTCGGGATGTCGAGGTTCTCGGAGAGCCCGAACGCCGAGATGCCGTAGACGATCCCGAAGTTGATCATCTTCGCGACGTTGCGCTCGTCCTTCGTGAGGGTCGCGGGATCCTTCCCCAGGACCTCGGCGGCCGTCGCCGTGTGGATGTCTTCGCCGCGAGCGAACGCTTCGCGGAGCCTGGGCTCACCGGACACGTGAGCGAGGATGCGCAGCTCGATCTGGGAGTAGTCGGCCGACAGGAGGCGATGCCCCGGCTCGGCGACGAACGCCGAGCGGATCTCCCGTCCGAGCTCCGTGCGGATCGGGATCGACTGGAGGTTCGGATTCGTCGTCGACAGCCGGCCCGTCGCCGCGACCGTCTGGTTGATCGTCGTGTGGAGACGTCCGTCCTCGCCGATGAGGGTCGGCAGCGGGCCGAGGTAGGTGTTCACGAGCTTCGTCAGCTCGCGCCACTCCTCGATCGCGGGGACGATCTCGTGGTCCGACCTGATCGCCCGCAGGACCTTCGAGTCCGTCGAGTAGCCCGTCTTGCCCTTGCGGCCGGGGGTGAGCTCGAGCTTCTCGAAGAGGATCCGTCCGAGCTGCTGCGGCGAGCCGATGACGAACTCCTCGCCGGCGAGCTCGTAGGCGCGCGCCTCGAGCTCCTCGATCCGGTCCTGGAGGCGTGCAGTGATCTCCCCCATGCGGTACGTGTCGATGCGGACGCCCGCGTCCTCCATCGCCCCCAGCACGACGGTGAGCGGGAGCTCGACCTCGCGGTACAGGCGCTCGGAGCCGCGCTCGGCGACCTTGGCGACGAGCGGGCCGGCGAGTCGCCGCGCGGCCGCGGCACGGCGAACCAGCGCCGCCGTCTCCTCCTCCGCCGAAGGATCCGGTTCGAGCTCGATCCCGTACTCGGCCATGAGGTCGTCGAGGTCGTACTCCGCCCGGCCGGGGTCGATCAGGTACGCAGCGAGCAGCGTGTCGTCCGCCGCCGGCGCACCCAGCCGGAGCGGCTTCGCATCGTGCGCCACGACTTCCAGCGCACCTCCTTGCAAGAGACTGGTGCACGCGTCTCGGGCGGCTATCACCACGCCGTCTCCGGTGGCGAGCGCGACCCGCTCGGGGTCCGCGGCGACGCCTACTCGGCCTTGAATCCCGGCGACATCGCCCTCACGCCACGGCACAGCGTCGGTGGACGCCGCCTGCGGACGCGCGGCGGCGGGGAGCGCCTCGTCGAGCGTGTCCACCCGCCCGAGCAGCCCGCGAAACTCGAACCGGCGGAAGATCTCCTTCAGCTCGGAGCGATCGGGCGGCTGGAGCACGAGCTCCGCCGGATCGACGCCGAGGTCGAGATCCCGGCGCATCGTCGCCAGGAGCTTCGACGCCGCGGCCTGCTCTGCGTTCTCCGAGATCGCCTTGGAGCGGGCCGGCGAAAGCTCGGCGGCATGCTCGACCACGCCTTCGAGCGACCCGTACTGCGCGACGAGCTGCCCGGCCGTCTTGTCCCCGATCCCTGGGATCCCGGGGATGTTGTCGCTCGTGTCCCCCTTCAGCCCGATGAAGTCCGGGATCTGGTCGGGACGGATCCCGTATCGCGCCTCCACGCGCTCGGGCGTGTAGACCTGGACGTCCGCGACGCCGCGAGGCGTCATCATCAGGCAGACGTTGTCGGTCACGAGCTGGAAGGCGTCGCGATCGGTGGAGACGACGCACGTCTTGACGCCGGACGCGTCCGCACGAGTCGCGAGCGTCGCGATCACGTCGTCGGCCTCCCAGCCCTCGAACTCGAGGTTCTGGTAGCCGAACGCCTCGACGATCGGCCGGAAGTGCGGAAACTGCTCGCGGAGCAGGTCGGGCATCGGGCGCCGATCGGCCTTGTACTCGGTGTCGATCTCCTTGCGGTGGACGGGCCGCGTGTCCCAGGCCACCGCGACGCCCCTGGGCTTGTAGTCGGAGAGGAGCTTGAAGAGCATGTTCGTGAACCCGAGAAGCGCATTCGTCGGCTGGCCGTCGGTGGTCTGCAGCTCTTCGGGAAGCGCGAAGAAGGCGCGGTAGGCGAGGTTGTTGCCGTCGACGAGGAAGAGCTCGGCGTCGCGAGCCGGTCCGTCGTCGAGGACGAGCTCCTCACCGGTCAGCGCCTTGGGACTCACGGCAAGGACTCTACGTCGGAGCGGCGCTCGCACAGCGGCCGCGAATGGGACGCCTTCGGGCGTGTCGCGACCCGCGGATCGACGCCCGAGGAGCTGAGGTCTTGCGGTTTCATAGCTCCATGGCCGTTCCGCTCCTGACGGGCTCGCGGATCGTCTCCGTGCCCGTGAGCACCGGCGACGTCGTTCTCGCACCGCCGCCCCCGCCACCACAGGCGCGCGTCGTCGACGTCGAGGCAGCCGTCCGCGACGCGCTCGCATACCCGCTGTCGGGTCTCCCGCTCGGCGGCGTCGTGCGGCGAGGGACGCGCGTCACGGTCGTGGTCGAGCCTCCGGCCTTGCCCTTGCCCGGCGCCCACGTCGACCCGAGGCCGGTGGCTCTCGCGACGGTCATCGAGCGGCTCTCCGCCCTCGGTGTGCCGGACGAGAGGATCACGCTGCTCGTGGCAGGCGGACTCGCCCGCCGGCTGGGCAGGAAGGACCTCGAGCGACTTCTCCCGCCGCCGCAGGCGCGCAGCTTTCGCGGCCGCGTCGTCGTCCACGACGCCGAAGATCCCGCGCTGCGGCCACTCGTCGCAAACGTACGCATCCACGAAGCCGTCGTCGAAACCGACCTCGTGCTCGTGGTCTCGTCCGCCGAGTCCGTGGTGCACGGCGGGCCCGGGGCGCTCGTGGCGGCGTGCGACGCTGCGACGATCCGCCGAGCGGCCGGCGCGCGCTCGCTCGTGCAGGCGTCGGGCGAGCCCGCGTGGCAGCTCGCGCTGGAGGTCGAGCGGGCGGTCGGCACGCAGGCCGGGGTCGTCGGCGTCTCGCTCGTCCTCGACCATCCGCGCCTCGTCGGTCGCTTCCGCGGCTATCCGCACGATCCGCGCTCTTTCGACCACGTCGCGCGGTCGCCCTTCCGGCGGTTGTACTCGCTCCTCCCGGGCGCGGTCCGCCGCGGCATCCTCCGCGATCTGCGGCGCGAACTGAATGCCAGCGCGGCGTTCGCAGGAACGCCGTCGGTCGCGCACGCGGAGGCGCTCGTGCGCGCGGTCGAGATTCGCGGAGTGCGGCTCGCAGAGCCGCTCGACGCGATCGTCGTCGGCGTCCCATGGATCGGCGTCCACGTTCCGCGCGAGCCCCTGAACCCGATCACGTCGGCCGCGGTCGCACTCGGTCTCGCGCTCCGGCAGTGGCGCGACGCATTCCCGGTGCGCGCGGACGGAACGCTCGTGCTCGTGCACGCTCTGACACGCGCGTTCGCACACGGAACGCAGGATCCGTACCGCGTCGCGTTCGAGGCCCTCCGGAGCGGAGACGATCTGCGTGAGGCCGAGCGGGCCGCGGCAGCGGACGCCCGCGCACTCGCCGCGTACCGAGCCGGACACGCGTGTCATCCGCTCCTGCCGTTCGCGGACTGGGCCGGATGCCAGCCTGCGCTCGCGCGGCTCGGGCGCGTCATCGTCGCGGGAAGTCGCGACGCGACGGCCGCACGCGCGCTCGGCTTCGTCCCGAGCCACTCGGTCGCGAGCGCACTGGAGATGGCGCACGGGGTCGCGGAAGGTCGAGCGCGAGTGGGCGTGCTCCTCGCTCCGCCCTATGCGCCGCTGCTCGTCGGAGAGGGCGAGGCACGCCTCGCCCCCACGGGCTAGCCCTCGCCCAGGTAGGTCTTGCGGACCTGCTCGTTCGTCTTGAGCTCAGCTGCCGGCCCCTCGAGTGCGATCCTCCCCGTCTCCATGACGTAGGCACGCTGCGCGACGTCGAGGGCCATCAGCGCGTTCTGCTCGACGAGGAGAACGGGAGTGCCCTGCTTGTTCACCTCGACGACCGTCTCGAAGATGCGCTCGACGAAGATCGGCGCGAGCCCCATCGACGGCTCGTCGAGGAGGAGCAGCTTGGGACGTGCCATGAGGGCGCGCCCGATCGCGCACATCTGCTGCTCGCCCCCGGACATCGTTCCCGCCTTCTGGCTCCGCCGCTCCTTGAGACGCGGGAAGAGCTCGAACACGCGCTCCATGTCGGCCGCGAAGTTCTCCTTGTCGGTCCGCTGGAACGCGCCCATCTCGAGGTTCTCCGTCACGGTCATGCGGGGAAAGAGCCGGCGACCCTCGGGGCTCTGTGCGATCCCACCCTTGACGATCGTGTGCGGCGCGGTGTTCGTGATGTCCTGGCCCTCGAACCGGATCGACCCCGTGCGTGGCCGGTTGAGACCGTTGATCGCGCGCAACGTCGTCGACTTGCCGGCGCCGTTCGCGCCGATCAGGGTGACGATCTCGCCCGCCTTGACCTTCAGCGAGACGCCCTTGAGCGCATGGATGGCGCCGTAGAAGACGTGGATGTCGTCGAGGACGAGGACGTCCGTCGTCGAGGCCTGCTGCTCGCTCACTCGGACGCCCCCCGACCGAGGTAGGCCTCGATCACACGCTCGTTCGCCCGGATCTCCGCCGGTGTTCCCTCGGCGATCTTCGCCCCGTACTCGAGGACCGTGATCCTCTCCGAGACGCCCATGATCACCTTCATGTCGTGCTCGATGAGGAGCACGGTGACGCCCTTGTCGTCGCGCACCTTCCGGACGAACGCGATGAACTCCGCGGTCTCCTGCGGGTTCATGCCGGCCGTCGGCTCGTCGAGGAGCAGCAGCTTGGGGTCGGTGGCGAGCGCGCGGGCAACTTCGAGCCGACGCTGATCGCCGTACGGCAGCGAACCGGAGCGCTCGTCGTGGCGACGCGGAAGCCCGCAGTACCTGAGGAGCTCACGAGCCTTCTCCTCGGCGGCGGCCTCCTCGCGCTTCACCCTCGGCGTCCTGAGAATCGACGCGATGATGCGCGAGTGCAGCCGGCAGTGCATGCCGACGAGCACGTTCTCGACAGCCGACATCTGCTCGAAGAGCCGGATGTTCTGGAAGGTGCGGCCGATCCCGAGCTTCGTGATCGCATGCGGCGGGAGGTACGAGACCTCGGTTCCGTCGAACACGATCGATCCGGACGTCGGCTTGTAGACCCCCGTCAGCTGGTTGAAGAAGGTCGTCTTGCCCGCGCCGTTCGGTCCGATGAGCGAGACGATCGCTCCGCGCGGAACCGTGAAGTCGACGTCGTCCGTGGCCACCAGCCCGCCGAACTCCTTGCGGACCTGGGTCGCGACGACGAGGTTGTCCTCGCCGGCCATCAGTCGTCGCTCGGGTCGCGATCCGTCAACGTTCCCTCGCTCTGTACGTCGTAGAACGGCGTGTCGTGCACGCCCTCCTCGATCTCGATCTTGTGCCTGCGTTCGGGTATCAGCCCGGCCGGGCGGAACAGCATCATCAGCACGATGATCACGCCGTAGATCCCGAACTGGTACTTCGTCGGGTCGAAGTCGAGGCCGCCCTCCTGGATCTTGGAGCCGATCGTCGCGAGGCCCTCGCGGTCGAGGTACGACAGGATCAACGCCCCGGCGATGACGCCCCACACGCTCCCCATCCCCCCGAGGATGACCATGCAGAGCAGGAACACGGAGAACTGGAAGTAGAAGTCCGCCGGGAACGCGGCAGCCTTGAAGCTCGCGTAGTACGCGCCGGCGACGCCGCCGAAGAACGCTCCGATGGCGTACGACCAGGTCTTCGTGCGCATCAGGGGCACGCCCATCGCGGCGGCGGCGGTCTCGTCCTCGCGGATGGCGATCCACGCGCGTCCGAGGCGCGAGTCGCGGAGCCTGACGGACACGAAGACGGTGACGAGCAGGAGTACGAGAGCGACGAGGTAGTACCAGAGCTCGCGATCTCCGGACTGCCGGAAGTTGTCGGGCAGGCCGAGGCTCGACAAGGCGACGAAGCCGACCGAGTCGATGGGCTGGATGCCGAAGGTGCCGTTGGTGAGGTTGAAGCCGAAGAAGCTGTCGCCGTTGCGGACGACCTGCGGGATGATCTCGCCGAAGCCGAGTGTCACGATCGCGAGGTAGTCGCCGCGCAGGCGCAGGGTGGGCAGACCGATGACGATGCCGGCGAAGAGCGTGATCAAGCCGGCCACGATCAGGACGGCCCACATCGAGATGTGGATGCCCGGCTCGTCGTTGGGCACCGTGGACCCGAAGTGGAACGTGATGTCCTCGAAGTGCTGCGACGCGAACCAGCCCGCGGTGTACGCCCCCACGGCATAGAACGCGACGTAGCCGAGGTCGAGGAGCCCCGCGTACCCGACGACGATGTTGAGCCCGAGCGCCATCATCGTGAACGCGAGCATCACGACCGCCGAGCCGGTGCTCGGGACGAAGTCGCCGATCAGCGGCAGGTCCTGAAGGATCTCGTAGTACCAGGGGTAGAGCGCGCCGAGCGCGATCAGGAGCGGGACCAGCCACACGTCGCGCCGTCCGGTCGCAATCCCCCGCGCGCGATCGCCGAGCGAGCTCATGCTCCCTCGGGCGTCCGCTCGCCGAGAAGGCCCTGCGGCCTGAAGACGAGCACGAGGATCAGGATCCCGAACACGATCGTCCGCGACCAGTCGCTCCCCGGAGCGAGCCAGGTGAGGCCCTCGTTGAACGACTGGATGAGGCCGATCAGGAGCGCGCCGAGCACGGCACCCGTCAGGTTTCCGATCCCTCCGAGCACCGCGGCGGTGAACGCGATGAGCCCGAGCTCGAAGCCCGTGTCGTAGCGGATGTTGTACTCGAGGAGGAACACCATCCCGCCCACTGCGGCCAGCGCGCCGGCGATGAAGAACGTCACCGAGATCGTGCGGTTGACGTTGATGCCCATCATCGCCGACGCCTCGGTGTCCTGCGCGACCGCCCGCATCGCCTTCCCTTGCCGCGTGTACGTCACGAACCACGTCAGCGCGACGAGCGAAGGCACGATGATCGCGAGCGCGACGACGAGCTTCCACGTGACCTCGATGTCGCCGATCGTGATCGCTGCGCCCTGCGGGATGAGCTCCGAGCCGCTCTCGTAGTCCACGCCGTAGAGCGCAAGCGAGATGTTCTGCACGATGAACGACATCCCGACCGCGGTGATGAGCACGGCGAGTCTCGGTGCGGTCCTGAGCGGCCGATACGCCACGCGCTCGATCGCCCCGTTGAAGAGCGCAAAGCCCGGGAGCAGGATGGCGAGCGACACGATGATCGCGAGCGCGACCATTCCGTTGC
>DASUCN010000128.1:0-8627 GCA_036276015.1 Gaiellaceae bacterium
TTCGCGCTCGCGTTCGCCGGGCGCACGAACGAGCGGTTCGACAACGTGCGGATGCTCGGCGCGATCGGCCTGGAGCCGCTCGCAGCCGAGCTCCGGCGAAGTGACGTCTACCTCGCCCCGAGCGTGAACGATCCGTGCTCAAACGCACTGCTCGAGGCACTCGCGAGCGGTCTTCCTGCCGTGTTCCGTGCGAGTGGCGGCCATCCGGAGCTTGTCGGCGACGCTGGGATCCCGTTCTCCCGGATCGAGGAGGTGCCCGAGGCGCTGGATCGGCTGGTCGCGGAACTCGACGAGCGGCGCGCGGCGATCAGCGTTGCTCCCCTTGCCGAGGTCGCGGATCGCTACCTCGAGGTGCTCCGCGGATGACGGGTCACTCTCTGCTGGCCCCCGCGGCACGGGTGTACGTGCGAGCCCGGACGCGCGGGTGGCCCGAAGCGTCGCGACTGTTCGCGGTCGGCGAGAGAACCGGGTGGTCCGTCGACGAGGATGCACGCAATCTCGAGGACACCGCCCGGCGCCTCGGGTACGCCGTTGCGCCTGCCCGGTGGGCGCGCTTCGCGCGCGGGCAGGCCGTCTTCCTCACGAGCCACTTCGAGGCGCTCCAGCCACGTTGGCTGGAGACCACACACCGACTCGGCACGGCGTATCTCCATGGCCGTCCCGGCACGCCCGGGTATCCGGAGTTCGACCGAGCGTTCGAGACGCTCCGCGCGAACCCGCATCGCTTCAGCGCGATCCAGGTGACGCACGCCGAGATGCGCGACCTCGTGCTGGAGGCGGGAGTGCCGCGCGACGTCGTGCATCTGATCCCGATCGGGATCGACATCGAGAACTTCCCGCTCGTCACCCCGGAGCGTCGTGCCGCCGCCCGGACCGCTCTGCACCTGCCGGCGGACGTCTTCGTCGTCGGTTCGTTCCAGAAGGATGGTGTCGGATGGGGCGAGGGGCTCGAGCCCAAGCTGATCAAGGGACCCGACGTGCTCGTCGGTGCCCTCGAGCTCGTGCGCGCGCACGCACCGGAGCTGCAGGTGCTCCTCACCGGCCCCGCCCGAGGATACGTTCGCCGCGAGCTCGAGCGGCTGGACATTCCGTACCGCCACGTCGTCGCGGAGAGTCGCGCCGAGCTCGCGCGCGCGTATCACGCGCTCGACGTCTACGTCGTCGCGTCGCGGCAGGAGGGAGGACCGAAGGCAGTGCTCGAGTCCATGGCAACCGGGATCCCGCTCGTGACGACGCGCGTCGGGCAGGCGCAGGAGCTGCCGTCCGGCGGCGCGAACGTCCGTCTCGTGGACATCGATGCTGAGGCCGTGGCCACCGCGGTTCTTGCACTGCGGGCTGAGCGGACGCCGGCAGAGGAGCTGGCTCGCGCCGGAAGGATCACCGCCGAGAGTCACTCCCACGAGCGGCTCGACCCGCGGTGGAGAGGCCTCCTGGCTCGGCTCCTGGCTCGCGATGCTTGACGCTGCCCGCGCCGGTCGCTACGCGCGTGCAGGCCGACGCTGGGCGAGCCTCGTTACACGAAGACGGACCGAAGGGGGTATCCGCGTCTTCTACGGCCACGACGAGGTTCCCGCTCCGGGCGAGGCGGTTGCGGGAGGATCCGCAAAGTTCCAGAGGCTGGCGACGCGCTTTCCGAACCATCCGGCCGACTTCTCGATCATGTACCTCGGATCGACCTGGCTTCCGCGCGATCTGCGGCCCTTGCTGTGGTACGCCCGGCGGCGGCGGATTCCGCTCGTCGTCAACCAGAACGGCGTCGGATACCCCGGCTGGGCCGGCGATGGCACGGAGGCATTCAACCGGCCGCTTCGCCGAATCCTCGGGCAGGCAGAGCACGTCCTCTACCAGAGCGCGTTCTGCAAGCGCGCGGCGGACCAGTGGGTGCGCGAGCCGGCAGGGACGTGGGAGGTTCTGCACAACGCCGTGGACGTCACGCACTTCACACCCGCCGAGCGTCCGCCTGAACCCGGGCCGGTGCTCCTTCTCGGCGGCGACCAGTACCAGGCCTACCGGCTCGAGCTCGGGCTGGAGACCCTCGCCCGCGTCCGCGCGACCCATCCCGATGTGCAGCTGCTCGTCACCGGGAGGCTCGCCACACCCATCGAGCCGATCGTCGAGCGGCTGGGCCTCGAAGGCCACGTCCACGCGCTCGGCCGGTACAGGCAAGCGGACGCACCGGTGCTGTTCCGCCGTGCGCACCTTCTTCTGCACACGAAGGTGAACGACCCCTGCCCGAGCCTCGTGCTCGAGGCGATGGCGACCGGCCTACCCGTCGTCTACGCGCGAAGCGGTGGCGTGCCGGAGCTCGTCGGTGAGGAGGCGGGTGTCGGCGTGCCGCACCCCGACGGCTTCGAGCGCGACGAGCCGCCCTCGTCCGAGGCGCTCGCCGAGGCAGTGGCGCGCGTGCTGTCCGATCTCCCCGCCTACTCGCAGGCTGCACGCCGCCGGGCGCTCGAGCGGTTTGCGCTCGAGCCCTGGCTCGACCGTCATGCCGAGCTCTTCGAGCGCCTCGCGCCGATGTAGCCTCGTACGCGGCCCCGAAACGTCGCGAGGTAGTAGCGCGCGCGAGCGCCGTCGAGCCTGACGAGCGAGACGGCGATCCCGCCGAGCGGCCGGACGAGCATGCGGGCCACGACGCGCGGTGGGTAGCCGTGCTTGCGCAGCAGGTAACCCACGCTGGCGCCGTCGCGGTAGCCGATCTGCCCGTCGTCCGCGCGCACGTCGTGATGGACCACGAGCGTCGGGTCGTACTCGATCCGTGCGCCCGATCGCACCGCGCGGATCAGGTAATCCGTCTCCTCGCCCGATCCCCACGGCTCGGGCGACCCGAGGCCGAGACGCTCGTCGAACGGGCCGACGCGCTCGAGCAATCTACGCCGGAGGAAGATCGAGAAGGAGATCGCTCGGTTCCAGAGGTTGTCGTCGGTGAGGGTCGCCGGGTCGGTCTTCCAGGAGGGCGACGAGGCTCCGTCCGCGCTCTCGGCGCGCCCCGTGATGCCGTCGAGCTCGTCGTCGGCTGCGAAACGCTGCGCGACACGCGCGAGGAGACCGGCTGGATAGACGCAGTCGTCGTCCGGGAACGTGACGATCTCCGCCTCGATCCGTTCCAGCGCTGCGTTCCGTGCGCGGGAGAGCCCGCGCTGCGCACGAAGGTGCACGAGATCGCCCGGCCGACTCGCGAGCAGCGTCTCGATGCGATCGTCGTCGTTCTGGTCGACGACGAGAACTCGCACCGGCTCGTACCCCTGCGCCGCGACCGAGTCGAGGAAGCGAGCCAGCTCCTCCGTGCGTCCGACCGTCGCGACGACGAGGTCGAACGACGGAAGCTCGCGCGACACGGGCCGTAGGCTACGGGACGTCCGTGGAGACCGCGCCGCTCGTCACCGTGCTCCTCGCCGTCCACGACGGCGAGCGATACCTCCAGACGGCAGTGGCCAGCATCCTCGGTCAGACCGTCGCGGACCTCGAGCTCGTCGTCGTCGACGACGCGTCGACGGATCGCAGCCCCGCGTTGCTGGAGCGGGTCGCCGACCGACGTCTCCGGGTGCTCAGAAACGAGGAGCAGCTCGGTCTCGCTGGATCACTCAACCGTGGACTCGCCGAGGCACGCGGCACCTACGTCGCGCGGCTCGACGCCGACGACATCGCACTGCCGCGACGACTCGAGCTGCAGCTCGGGCGGATCCGCTCGGCTCCGCGCGCAGCCGTCGTCGGCTCGGCGGTGCTCGACCTGGACACGGGCGGGCGAGCCGGTGCGGTGCACGCGATGCCCGTCGGCGCGACCGAGGTGCGCTGGGCTGCGCTGTTCAGCTCACCGTTCTTCCATCCGACGGTTCTCGTGGAACGGGACCTGCTGGAGCGCCAGGGCCTTCGGTACGACGAGTCGTACGTCGAGAGCGAGGACTACGAGCTCTGGTCGAGACTCCTCGAGATCGCCGACGGCGACAACGTCGTCGAACCGCTCGTCCTCTACCGCGTCCACGCGGAGCAGGCGTCCCAGCGTCGGCACGAGCTCCAGCGCGAGTACCAGCTCCGGGTTGCGCGGCGCGCTATCTCCGGCATTGCGCCGGGGCTCACCGAGTCGGAGGTCGAGCTCGTCTGGCGGATCGGTGCCGCGGAGCACGTGGATCCCGATCACGCGGAGCGGGGCGTGGGGGCGTACTTCGAGCTCCTGGCCGCTTTCGAGCGTCGGCATGGTCGGGCCGCGCGCGAGCGTGCAGCGCGCGACCTCATGCGGGTTGCGAGGAGCGTCCCCGGCCCCAGCGGCGCGCGGATCGCTGCCCGCGCGCTGCGCCTCGATCCGTTGCTGCCATCCCACGTCGTCGATCGCCGCCGCGAGCGCCGGCGTGTCGGGAGCGCGGTTCGGAGATCTGCCGAGGAGTGGGTCCGCCGGCTGGCTCCGACAGGCTCACCGATCCGCGTGGCTGCCGTCTTCCCCGAGCCGACGCCCTATCGGACGCCGCTACTCGACCGGATCGCCGCGCTCGAGGAGATCGACCTCGAGGTGTTCTATGCGAGCCGGACTCTCGTCGGGCGCTCGTGGAAGATCGTCCCGGAGCACCGCGCGACGTATCTGAGGGGGCTCCGGCTCCCCGGCGTCGACCGGATCGTGCGCCACGACTACCCCGTCACGCCGGGTGTCCCAGGAGCGCTCAGCCGTGCGCGGCCGGACGTCGTCGTCGTCTCGGGGTGGAGCACTTTCGCAGCGCAAGCGGCGATCGCCTGGTGCCGCGTCAAGGACGTGCCCTACGTGCTCGTGGTCGAGAGTCATGACGAGGGGCCGCGTTCGGGCTGGCGGCGCGCAGTGAAGGGAGCTGTGGTTCCCGAGGTGGTCGGGAGGTCGTCGGGCGTGCTCGTGACGGGAACGCTGGCACGCGACTCCATGATTGCGCGGGGCGCTGCTCCGGAGCGCGTGCGAGTCTTCGCGAACACGGTCGATGTCGACGACTTCGGGGCGCGGGCCGACCGGCTTCGCGCCTCGCGAGATGCGTTGCGACGCGATCTGGCGATCGGAGCGGACGACGTGGCGGTGCTCTGTGTCGCGCGGCTCGGCCCCGAGAAGCGCCTCGACGACCTCGCCCAGGCAGTTGCAGGTGCCGACCGACCGGGGCTCGTGCTGGTGCTCGCCGGGGAGGGGCCGGAGCGGTCGAGTCTCGAGCGACTGAGCCGGCAACTCGACGTGCGACTCGTGCTGCTCGGCGACGTCGAGTGGGAGCGGATCGTCGAGCTGTACGTGGCTGCGGACGTGTTCGCGCTGCTCTCGGAGCGCGAGACCTGGGGGGTCGTCGTGAACGAGGCGGCCGCCTGCGGCCTGCCGCTCGTTCTCTCGGATCGGGTCGGTGCGGCGCACGACCTGCTTCGCGACGGCGAGAACGGCGCGCTCGTGCCCGCCGCCGACGTGGATGCCGCCGCGCTGGCGCTGCGTGAGCTCGCCGACGATCCTGAACGGCGGCGGGCTCAGGGAGCGCGCTCGCGGGAGCTCGCGCGCGACTGGGGCTACGGGCCGAGCGTCGAGGGGTTCCTCGAGGCGGTGCGCGAAGCCGCGAACGATCGCGGCTAGCCTGACCGCGTGTCGCGCCAGCGGATCCTCGTCCTCAACCAGTACTACTGGCCCGGCGTCGAGGCAACGGCGCACCTCCTGACCGAGCTCTGCGAGGCGCTCGCCGAGGACTACGACGTCGAGGTCGTGACAGGAGTGCTCCACGGCCACGAGAACGACCCGCGGCAGGTCGAGCACAACGGCGTCCTCGTCACGCGCGTCGCGTCGACGGCCTACGAGCGCTCGGAGCTGGGCCGGCGCGCGATGAACTACTTCTCGTACCTCGGCCTCGCGCTCCGACACGCGCTCACCGGTCCCGCGCCCGACCTCGTGCTCTGTATGACCGACCCGCCGATCATCGGCGACCTCGGCGTCCTCGTCGGGAAGCGCGTCGGTGCCCCGGTGCTCGTCATCAGCCAGGACGTCTTCCCCGAGATCGCGACGGAGCTGGACCGGCTGCGGAACCCCGCGGTGATCGGTGTCCTCCGCGGTCTCGTCGGTGCGTACCTTCGCCGCGCCGACCGGATCGTCGCGATCGGAGAGACCATGCGCGAACGTCTCGAGGCGAAGGGCGCCCCTCCCGAGCGCCTACGCGTCATTCCGAACTGGGTCGACACGCGTGCGATCACGCCGCAGCCGCGCGACAACGAGTGGGCGCAGAGACACGACCTCGTCGACCGGTTCGTCGTCATGCATTCCGGGAACGTGGGGCACGCGCAGGATCTCGACAGCCTCGTGCGCTCGGCCACGTTCCTGCGCGACCGCGACGACCTCAGCATCGTCGTCGCCGGCTTTGGTGCGCGTCACGCGGAGATGGTCGCGCTCGCCGAGCGCCTCGAGGTCGAGGAGACGGTGCGCTTCCTGCCCTACCAGAAGCGGGCTCGCCTGCCGCTGTCGCTCTCGAGTGCCGACATCCACGTGGTCGGTCTCGCGAAGGGTCTCGCCGGGTACGTGGTGCCGAGCCGGCTGTATGGGATCCTCGCCGCCGGGCGTCCCGTGCTCGTCGCTGCCGACGACACGAGCGAGACGGCGCGACTCGTGCGGGAGATCGGCTGCGGGGTCGTCATCCCCCCGGCGCGCCCCGACCTGCTCGCGCGCACGATCCGCGAGGTGGCCGACGGTGTGTTCGACCTCGCCGAGATGGGGCGGCGCGGTCGTAGCTACGTCGAAGAGGAGGCCGACCGGCTCGTCGCGATGGAGCGATATCGCAGCCTCGTCAGGGAGATGCTCGCGGCGTGATCGCGCGGACGCTCTTCTGGGGGTCGCTGAAGGCACTCGCCTGGACGCATGTGGGATATCCGCTCGCGATGGGCCTCCTCGCACGCGTCCGGCCGCGCCCCGTCCGAAAGGCTGAGCACACGCCCTCGGTCGCGCTCGTCGTCTCGGCGCACGACGAGGAGGCGGTCATCCGGCGTCGCATCGAGAACGCGCTCGCGCTCGACTACCCGGAGGACCGGCTCGAGATCGTGGTGGCCTCCGACGGCTCCACCGACCTCACCGACGCAATCGTGGGCGAGCTCGCTGCGGGAAACCCGCGTGTCCGGCTGCTCCAGTGCCCGCGCGAGGGGAAGGTGGCGGCGCAGCACCGTGCGGTTCGCGAGACGGCGAGCGACGTTCTCGCATTCACGGACGCGAACAGCGAGTGGAGACCGGATGCGCTGCGCGCGCTGACTCGCAACCTCGCCGACCCGGAGGTCGGGTACGTCTGCGGTCAGCTCCGACTCGAGAGCCCGGACGGCGCGAACATGGAGGGCGCGTACTGGCGCTACGAGATGTGGGTGCGCGAGTCGGAGTCGACCGCCAGCTCGATCACGGCGGGCAACGGCGCGATCTACGCGGTGCCCCGCGACGCGTACGTCGAGGACGATCCGAAGTTCGGGCACGACTTCGGGTTCCCGTACCTCATGGAGCAGATGGGGCGGCGCGCCGTCTACGAGCCCGGGGCGATCGCGGTCGAAAAGCCTGCGGCCGAGCCCGAGGACGAGTACGGCCGGAAGGTTCGCACGATCTCACGCGCGCTCGGGCACATCCTCACCGGCCGCGCGTTCCGGCGGCCGACGCGGCCGCTGTACGTCGTGCAGCTCGTCTCGCATCGCGTGCTGCGCTACTCGACCGGGATCCTCCACGTGATGCTGCTCGTCTCGAATCTCATGCTCGTCGGGCGTGCGCGCTTCTACCGCCTGTTCCTCGTGCTCCAGCTGGCGGGGTACGCGCTGGCGGGCGCAGGCAAGCTCCGGCTACCGGTTCCGGGCGCGCGGCTCGCGTACTACTACTTCGTGGTCACGAAGGCGACCGTCGCGGCGCTCGTCCGCTATCTCCGCTCGGGCACGCCGCAGACGTGGGACAAGGCGAAGGGCACGCGATGAATCGAGTGGCAGACGTCGCCGTCGCGGGGATCGGACTCGCGGTGACGAGTCCGCTCATCGGTCTCGCGGCACTCGCGATCAAGCTCGAGGACGGCTGTCCGATCCTGTATCGCCAGTCGCGTGTAGGCAAGGACGGCATCGACTTCGACGTGCTGAAGCTCCGCACGATGGTCGTGGGGGCGGAGTCGATGGGGGCCGGCTATGCCGTCGACCAGGGCGATCGCCGGATCACGCGCGTCGGCCGTATCCTGCGACGTACGTCGATCGACGAGCTGCCGCAGCTCTGGAACGTTTTGCGCGGCGACATGAGCGTCATCGGGCCGCGGCCGACGCTTCGCTACCAGGTCGAGCAGTACGACGAGCACCAGCGGCGGCGGCTCGAGGTCCGCCCAGGGCTCACCGGCTGGGCGCAGGTGCACGGCCGCGCGTCGCTCCCCTGGGCGGAGCGGATCGAGCTCGACGTCTGGTACGTCGAGAACCGTTCGCCGAAGCTCGATCTCGAGATCATCCTGCGCACGCCGCTCGCGCTCTTCCGCGGGACGTACCGCGGCGCTACGGGAGGCTGGCGGTGATGCTCTGAGTATGCGCAAGTCCGGAATTCGAGGCCGCGAATTCCGGACGCGCGAAGACCCCTAAAGGCGGACGCTTCGCGTCCGCGATGCGTCTGTGATCCCCTTCGTGATCAACAGCTCGCGGTAGAGCCGGTCGACGTCGTCGACGAG
>DASUCN010000129.1:0-4018 GCA_036276015.1 Gaiellaceae bacterium
CGCGTTGACCTCGTTCATCTGCCAGCGCTGGTGGCTCTTGCCGAGCGCAGGCCCGTTCTTCAGCACGATGTTCGTGCACTCGGTGAGGTGGTTGCGACAGTAGATCCACCCCTTGAACGACGCCTCGAGGAACTTCACCGCAGTCTCCTGGTTCGCGGCGTCCTTGATCCAGTCGCCCCGCACGAAAACGCCGTCCTGCAGCATCCCGGTGCCGAGGTCGGAGTACTTGTAGACCTTGAGATCGCTCATCTTGTAGAGCTTGCCGGTGTCGGGGTTCTTCACCTCGAGCACCTGGGCGAGCTCGTTGTACGTCATCGCCGAGGCCGAGTCGAGCTCCCCGTTCAGGAACGCCAGCATGTCGAAGTTCTGCTTGACGAGCTTCACGTCCTTGTCCGGGTTCATCCCGTACTTGACGAGCGCCGCCCGCTGCTCGAACTCGTTTCCGAAGATCCACACGCCGAAGTTCTTGCCGCGCATCTTCTTGAACGTGTTGATGCCGTCCTTCTTGAAGGTGACCTGCGTCGTACCGCTCCGGGAGTAGACCTGCGCGATGTTGACGAGGTCGTTGCCCGTGTCGCGTTGCGCGAGCGTCGATCCCATCCAGTTGATGCCGAACTCCGCCTGCTTCCCGAGCACGACCTGCTCGGGGATGATGTCCGGCCCGCCGGCCTTGATCGTGACGTCCAATCCGGCCTGCCGGTAGTACCCCTTGTCCTTCGCGACGTAGTAGCCGGCGAACTGCGACTGCACGACCCACTTCGACTGGAGCGTGACCTTCGTCAGCCCCTGCCCTTGGCTTGAGCTCGCGAGCGCCAGCCCTGCTGCGACGGCGACTGCCGCCACGAGCCCGACGGCTCCCGCGACGTACCACCTGCGTCTCCTCATGTGCCCTCCTTGGGTCACTCGACTCCTGCCCGTATCGATGGATGCCAGCTCAGAACGAACCGCTCGACGAGCGCGACGGTCGCGTAGAACGCGATCCCGATGACGCTCGCGACGAGGATCGCCGCCCACGCCGTCTCGTACTGCGCGAGCGAGACCGACGAGACGATCTGCACGCCGAGCGCCTCCGTCGATCCGCCGAAATAGTCGCCCACGACAGCGCCGATCATGGCGAGTACGGACGCGATCTTCAAGGCGGAGAAGACGAAGGGGAGGCTGTTCGGGATCCGCACCCGCCGGAAGACGACCCGCTGGGGCGCCGCGTACGAGCGCATGAGCTCGAGCGACTCGGGCCGCACCGAGGTGAGCCCCCGCAGCGTGTTCACGAGCACGGGGAAGAAGCACAGCACGGCAGCGATGACGACCTTCGACCACGGGGAGAGCGTCCCGAACCACGCGTTCGTGATCGGAGCGAACGCAACGATCGGAACGGCGTTCGCGGCGATCATGTACGGCATCAGCGCGTTGCCGAGCGGCCGCCAGCGCGCGAGGACGAGCGCGAGGACGAAGGCGACGGAGCATCCGAGAAGGAAGCCGCCGAGAGCCTCCTTGAACGTGATCCAGCCTCCGCTCAGGAGCTCCGAGCGGTTGTCCCAGAACGCCTGCCAGACATCGGACAGCGGCGGAAGGAGGTAGCGCTCGACGCCGAGTGCCGGCAACACCCACTCCCAGATCGCGAGTCCGACCCCGAACACGACGAGGGCAGGCCCCCATCTCCTGATCCGCTCGCCGCCCGAGCGATTGCCTACCGGCTCGGCGACCGTGCTCATATCTCCGCCCCTCCCGCGTGCAGCGCCTCGCGCACCTCGGTCACGAGCTCGAAGAACCGCGGGTCCTCGCGCGTCTCGAAGGTCCGCGGCTGCCGCAGGTCGATCGGGATCACGGAGGTGATCCGGCCTGGCCGCGCGGACATGACCACGACCCGTGTCGAGAGGTAGACGGCCTCGGAGATCGAGTGCGTCACGAAGATGACCGTCGATCCGGTCTCCGCCCAGATCCGCAGAAGCTCTGCGTTCAGCCGCTCGCGGGTCATCTCGTCGAGTGCACCGAACGGCTCGTCCATGAGCAGGAGTGCGGGCGAGAACGAGAGAGCGCGGGCGATCGACACGCGCTGCTGCATCCCGCCCGAGAGCTGCCACGGATAGTGCTTCTCGAAGCCCTCGAGCTCGACCAGCTTCAGCATCTCCGCGACCCGCTCGGAGCGCTGCGCCCGGCTCCACCCGAGGAGCTCGAGCGGAAGCGCGATGTTCTTCACCACGGTCCGCCAGTCGTAGAGAACCGCCGCCTGGAAGACGATCCCATAGTCACGGTCGAGCCGCGCACGGTGCGCGCTCTTGCCGTTCACGAGGATCTCCCCGCTGGTTGGCTCGACGAGGTCGCCGATCACGCGCAGGAGGGTCGACTTCCCGCAGCCGGACGGTCCGATCAGCGAGATGAACTCGCCGCGCCCGACCTCGAGGTCGATGTCCTGCAGCGCCGTGACACCGCCCTTCCCGAAGGTCTTCGAGACCCCCTTCGCGGAGACGACTGTTTCGTTCGCGCTCAAACGAGCTGCTCCGGCGGACGATGGACGACGAGCTTCTCGACGAGAACGACGACGAGGAAGAACGCGATGCCGAGCATCGCCGCGACGAGATTGACGGCCCAGAGGTTCTCCGGTTGGAGCACGTAGTACTGGTTGAAGTTGATGATCCAGCCGCCGAGCCCGCTCTGGATCGACGACGGCAGCTCGCCGATCACCGCCCCTACCACGCTCGCCGTCGCGGCGACCTTGAAGGCCGAGAAGAGGTACGGCAGCGCCGCCGGCACGCGGAGCTTCCAGAACACCGACCACTCGCTAGCGGCGTAGGACTCCATGAGCTCGACGGCCGCGGGATCGGCCGAGCGCAAGCCTCGGACCGTGTTCACCGTCACGGGGAAGAACGTGAGGTAGGCCGCGATGACCGCGACGCGCATCCAGTCCTTCGGAGTCCAGCCGGCGATCGAGACGTTCCCGAGGCCGACGACGACGATCGGGGCGAGCGCGAGGATCGGGATCGTCTGCGACGCGACGACGTAGGGCATCACGCCCCGCTGCAGTACGCCGAAGCGGGCGATCAGCGCACCGAGCAGGAAGCCGATCGTCGCGCCGATGACGAACCCCACGGCAGCCTCCTTCGCCGTGAAGAGCGCCGCGTCGAGCATGTAGCGGGCGAGGAGCGGCTCGCCCTCCCGGATCGGGTCGAAGAGCGCGCCGACGATGTCGTGCAGGTGCGGCATCGTGGTCGCGTTGACGGGGAACGGCCTCGTCCAGCCGGTCGACTCCCACAGCTTTCGGTAGCCCTCCCAGAGCGCCCACAAGCCCACGAGCACGAGGAGGAGAACGGCGATTCGAGCGGCGCCGGAACCGATCCGTGAACGCATGCGCAGAGCATCCCACACTCGGCGAGGCCGGTTAGAGTCGACCCGTGACCCTCGATCCGACGCGCACCGTCGCCGAGCTGAAGCGGCTCCGTGAGCTGACCGGGGACGATGACGGCGCGCAGCGAGTGGCCTGGACCGAGACCTGGGCGCGCGCCCGTGAGTGGCTCCGGGACCTCGTCGCGGAGACGGGTGCGACCGAGACCGTCGACGCCGCAGGCAACCAGTGGTTCACGCTCGCTGGAGCGTCCGAGCGCGCCGTGCTCATCGGGGGACACATCGACTCGGTGCCGAACGGCGGCTGGCTCGACGGCTGTCTCAACGTCGTCGCGGGCGTCGAGGTACTGCGGCGAATCGCCTCCGAGGGAACGCCACCGGTCACGGTTCGGCTCGTCAACTGGGCGGACGAGGAGGGCGCGCGGTTCGGCCGCAGCCTCTTCGGCTCGAGCGCCGCTGCGGGCTCGTTGGCCGATCAGGACGAGCTCCGCCAGCTGACGGACCGGGACGGCATCTCGCTCCCGGACGCGCTCGCCGCCCACGGGGTCGATCTCGACTCCGCGCTCGAGGCGCGCTCCGAGCTCGGCGGCGCCGCCGCCTACCTCGAGCTCCACATCGAGCAAGGTCCCGTTCTCGAGTCGCTCGACCTCCCGCTCGGCGTCGTCCTCGGCACGTTCGG
>DASUCN010000130.1:0-11602 GCA_036276015.1 Gaiellaceae bacterium
GAGCAGGGGCTCGTGCCGGACGAGTGGGACTCAAGTCGCGCCGCGCCGTTCGTCGCGTTCTTCCTCGCCGTGACCCTGCTCGCGCCGGCCGTCGAGGAGCTCACGTACCGGGGCCTCGGCATCTCGCTCCTGCAGCCCTACGGCACGGTCGTCGCGATCGGGGCGACCGGAGTCCTCTTCGGCCTCGCCCACGGGCTCCTGGTCGGGCTTCCGATCCTCGCCTTCTTCGGGCTCGTCGTCGGGTGGCTGCGCGTGCGTACCGGAAGCATCTACCCGCCGATCGCGCTCCACGCCACCTTCAACGGCGTCGCGCTCGTCGCAGCGGTCAGCGGGGCGGGCTGACCGGATCAGCGGTCGTCTTCGTCCTCCTCTTCGGGCTCGTCCTCGGGCTCGTCCTCGAGCTCGTCGAGCGCCTCGTCGAGGCTCGAGGCGAACTCCTCCGGCGTCACCGTCTCGAGGAACCGCTTGAACTCCTCGGGATCGAGATCCGCGAGCCGTGACGCCGTGACGAGGCTCGCCTGCTCGTCGTCCCCGGCCTGGAACTCGATCGCCGACTCGTCGACCACGTCGTCGGACGCGTAGATCTGAGCCTCGCAGCGGACCGCAAGCGCGATCGCGTCGGACGGCCGGGAGTCGATCTCCAGCTCCTGCCCGTCCTGGACGATGGTGATGCGCGCGAAGTAGGTGTTGTCGCGCAGCTCGGTCACGGTGATCCGCACGACCTCGCCCTTGAGCTCCGTCACCACGTCGGTGAGGAGGTCGTGGGTCATGGGCCGCGGCGGCGTCGCTCCCTGGAGCTTCATGAGGATGGCCGCAGCCTCGGCGTGTCCGATCCAGATCGGGAGGAAGCGATCCTCGTCCACGGTCTTCAGGAGGACGATCGGGGTCTTGCCGATCGGCTCGAAGCTCACGCCGTAGAGGGTCATCTCACGCATGTCTGCGAGATCATGTTAGTCAGGGCCTCGGGTACAGTTTCTGCCCTCGGGCGATTAGCTCAGTCGGTTAGAGCGCCGCTCTGATAAGGCGGAGGCCCCTGGTTCGAGTCCAGGATCGCCCATGCTTTCGGCAAGAGCAAGATCGTCGAATGGCGATCTTGCTCTGCCAGAACCCTAAAGCGGCGACTTCGTCGCCGGTCGTAACGACGTGTCGTCCACCGCGTGATCCACGCTCGGGGCCTCAGGCGGCGCGGTCGCCCGCGAGTGCGGGCGTGATCGCCTCGAGCACCTCGACGAGCTCCTCGAGGCCCTTCTGATCACCGAAGCGAACCTGGAGCGCGCCGCTGCTCACGCGGGCCGGCATCCCCGTCAGCAGCTCGATCGCCGACCGTGCGCGGTCGGCAAGGGCCGGATCGACCGCGGAGGCCCTGCGCGGGCGGCGCTTGGCTCCCCCCTCCTGCGCCGCACGCTCGGCCGCACGGACCGTGAGGCCCTCCTTCACGATCCGCCGCGCAAGCCGCCGTCGCGCCTCATCGTCGGGTAGCGACAGGACAGCCCGTGCGTGCCCCTCGCTCATGTCGCCGCGCGCGAGCATCCAGAGGACCTCCTCCGGGAGCTCGAGGAGTCGCAGGCGATTCGAAACCGCAGACTTCGAGCGACCCACGCGGTTGGCGACGTCGGAGAGGGACAGCTCGAACTCGTCGACGAGCGAGGCGTACGCGCGCGCCTCCTCGACCGGCGACAGCTGCTCGCGCGCGACGTTCTCGACGAGGCCGAGCAGGAGCGAGTCGCGATCCTCGACGTCGCGGACGAGCGCCGGCAGCGTGGCGATGCCGGCGGAGCGAGCCGCTCGCCAGCGGCGTTCGCCCGCGATCAGCTCGAACCCGCCCTCTCCGCGTCGTCGCACGACGATCGGCTGGAGGACGCCCTGAAGCCGGATGGAGCTCGCCAGGCCCGCCGCAGCCTCCGGCTCGAAGCGGCGTCGCGGCTGCCGCGGATTGGGGTGGATGGTCTCGACAGGGAGGTGGACGAGCTCGGGCTGTCCCGCCTCGCCCAGCAGCACCTCCAGGCCCCGGCCGAGGCCGCGTCGCTCCTTAGGAACGCTCGACAAGCTCCATCGCCACCTTCCAGTAGGCCTGCGCGCCGGCGGACCGGCGGTCGTAGGCGATCGCGGGGACACCATGGCTGGGGGCCTCGGCCAGACGCACCGAGCGAGGGATGGTGGTCTCGAACACCAGCGAGCCGAAGTGCCGCCTCAGCTCCGCCTCGACCTCCGCGCTCAGCCGCGTGCGTCCGTCGGACATCGTCAGGAGGATCCCCGCGACCGCGAGCGCCGGATTGAGCTGCGCCTTCACGAGGTTGATCGTCCCGAGGAGCTGCGAGAGGCCCTCGAGCGCGTAGTACTCGGCCTGCACCGGGACGATCGCCCTGCTTGCCGCGGCCAACGCGTTGACGGTGAGCGGTCCGAACGAGGGCGGGCAGTCGAGAAGGACGTACGAGTAGCGGTCGACCGCGCCGTCGAGCGCATCCGCGAGGTAGCGCTCGCCGCCCTCGCGCGTCGCCAGCTCGACCGCTGCGGCGGCGAGGTCGCTCTTCGCCGCGACCACGTCGAGATTCTCCACGCCCGAGGGCTTCGCGAGCGAGCGCAGCGGCACGCCGTCGAGGAGATCGTGCGTCGACACGCCGTTCGGCCGCATGCCGAGCCCGGATGTCGCGTTGGCCTGCGGGTCGAGATCGATCAGGAGCACGCGCTCGCCCGCCTCCGCCAGACACGCGCTCAGGTTCACGGCCGTCGTCGTCTTGCCGACGCCGCCCTTCTGATTCGCGACCGCATAGATGGTCGTGGTGCGGCCCGCGCTGGTCTCACTCGGAGCGCTCACGACATCGTATGCCAGGGCTGAGGCCGGCACGCGGCAAGACTAGAGAGAGCGGCGGCTAGCGCCCCGCCCGCGGCTCGGCGACGAGCGGCCGCTTCTTCGCTCTGCCCGGGCGCCGGGGAAATCCCGGCGGCGTCGGCTCGAGCTTGCGCACGACGACGAGCCCCTCATGGTCCTCCTCGAGCCTTCCGCCGAGCTGCTCGGCGACGAACGCGACGGCGTCACGATCGGCAGTCTCGCCGAGCCAGAGGATCGCGACACCGCCGGGGGCGACCAGAGGCAGACACAACTCGACCGCGGCCGGCGGACGGGCCAGCGCCTTCGCGAGCGCGACGCCGTACGTGTCGATCGCCTGCTCCTCGGCCCGTCCCCAGACGACCTCGACGTTCGGGAGGAGCTCGGCGAAGGGCTCGAGGAAGCGGCACTTGCGCCGTTGCGACTCGAGCAGCGTGAACGTTCGGTGGGGGAGCGCGATGGCGAGCGGGATGCCGGGCGATCCGCCTCCCGACCCGACGTCGACCACGCGGCCCGGCGTCCGCTCGACGAGGCCGCGGGCGCGGAGCGCGTCGTCGACGAGGACGCGTCGTGCGTCGCCATGGTCGGCCAATCCCGTCATCCCGGGTGTCGCGAGCACTGCCTCGAGCCAGCGCTCGAGGAGCTCGGCCACGTCAGTCTGCGGCGAGGCGGGGAAGGACGACGACGTACCGGTTGGGCTCGGAGCCCTCGCTCGCCGTCTCCACGCCGGGGTCGTCCTTCAGCGCTTCGTGGACGATCTTCCGCTCCACGGGCGTCATGGGCTCGAGCTCGGCGCGTCGCCCCGTCGCCGCGACGCGCTCCGCAGTGCGACGTGCGATGCCCTCGAGCGTCGCCGTCCGCCGGGCACGGTAGCCCGCCGCGTCCACGACGACGTCGTGGGCGCCCCCCTGCGCCCGCGTGATCGCGTTCGCGAGGTACTGGACGGCGTCGATGGTCTGGCCGTGCTTGCCGATGAAGAGCGCGACGTCGGGCCCCGCGCACGTCACCGTGACGACACCTGCGTGCTCGCGCGCCCGCGCGGACACATCCGCTCCGATGCCCGTGGCGATGCGTTCGACGATCTCGCGGATCGTCTCGACCTCGGGCTGGTCGCCTTCGGGCGTGGCCCCCGCGGTCGGCGCGCTGGCCACCACTCGAGCCGGCGTGAACCCGACGCCGAGGAGCCCGCGTTCGCCTTCCGAGACGACCTGGAACTCGACGCTCTCGCGGTCGAGACCGGGGATGCGCCCCTCGAGCTCGCGCAAGGCCGCCCACTTGGCCTCGCCGACCGTCTCCCCGGTCGCCTCGACGGTGACGGTCTCCGCGCTCATCGCCTGGGCCTCCCGCTGCCGCGCTTGCGCTTGACGCGGCGGGGCGGGCCGCCGCCGCCGCTCGTGGCCGCAGCGGGCTTCGCGTCGCCGTTGCCCGCCTCGCCGTCGGTCACCGCCGCCGTCTCTTTCGGCGGTGTCCGACTCGAGCGCTTCGGCGGGGTCGTGGGCTTCGGCATGAGCCGCCGCGTGACGAGCCCCTGCCCCGTCGTCCAGAGGTTCGTCGTCAGCCAGTAGATCATCAGGCCGGCCGGGAATCCCAGGATGAACGGGAGGAAGACGATCGGCAGGAACATGATCATGTAGCGCTGTGCCTTGCTCTGCATCGACGTCGACATCAGGTAGGTCGACGTGAGCTGGCTCGCGACGTACACCGCGATGAGCACCGGGCCCCACCCGTCCTTGGTCGGCTCGGTGATGTTCACGAGCCCGAGCCACTCCAGCTGACCGCCGTAATCCGGGAAGATCTCGTCCTCGAAGTCGCGCAGGACGAAGAAGAGCGCGATGAAGATCGGGATCTGGAAGACGATCGGGAGACAAGATGCGTACGGGTTGATCTTGTTTTCCTTGTAGAACTTCATCAGCTCCTCGGACTGGCGCTGACGGTCGTTCTTGTAGCGCTGCTGGATCGCCTTCATCTCGGGCGCGTGGAGCTGGAGGCTCTGCATCGAGTGGATCTGCCGGATCGCCACCGGGACGAGGAGGACCCTGACCGCGACGGTCAGGGCGACGATCGACCAGCCCCACGTCAGGCCCACGGTCTCGTGGAACCAGACGAGCACGTCGGTGAGGACGTTCTCGAGCGGAGAGAGCACCCCGCCGAGGATCACGTGCGCGCCTTCCGCGAGCCGAGGAGCGGGAACACGGTCTGGTCCTTGGCGTAGTCCACGCCGCCGTGGCTCCAGGGGTTGCAGCGGAGCAGACGCCAGGCCGACAGCACGGTGCCGCGAACGAGCCCGAACTCGCGGAGCGCGTCGAGCGCGTACTGCGAGCAGCTCGGGTGGTACTTGCACGTGCCCTGGGGCGTGAGCAGACCGAAGGTCCAGCGCCAGGCGTGGACGAGCGCGATGCCGACGTACCTCACGTCCGTGCCTTCTCCAGGATCTCGTCGATCTGGGCGACCAGCCACTCCTTCCCGCGCGCCTCCACGGGCTCCGCGAGCCCCGGACGGGCGGCGAGGACGTAGTCCTGGCCGGCCGGGACCTTCGGCAGCAGCTCGCGCCAGGCCTCGCGCAGGAGACGCTTCACGCGGTTCCTCGCGACCGCGGACCCGACCGAGCGCGGGACGGCCAGCCCGAGCCGGGGGTCGCCGTCGGCGTCGTCCCGCGCGAACCAGTGAAGGACGAGGTACCTGCTCGACGCCGACCGGCCTCGGCGGTAGACCGCGTCGAAGTCCTTCGACCGCGAGAGCCGGTTGCGGCGATGCACGGGTGGCGTCTCAGGCCGAGAGGCGCTTACGGCCCCGTGCCCGGCGACGCTTGAGGATCGCGCGGCCTCCGCGCGTCGACATGCGCGCCCTGAAGCCGTGGCGCCGCTTGCGACGGCGGACGTTCGGTTGATAGGTGCGTTTCACAGGTGGGCTTCGGCGAAGGCTCGGGTCGAGGAGCAGCGAGTATAGACGACCGTTCCGGCGCCCAAGTTTTCCACAGTCGCATGTGCGCAGCCCTCGGACGAAAGCGCTGCTCATCTCGCCTCGCCGTTGTCTCCGTCCGAAACAGCCGGGCGTTCTTCCACATGTGTGGATAGATGTGTGGAAGAGAGAAAGTCCCTGCAAATCGGCTACCTTTTCTTCCACAGTGGGTCGTATGGGCGCGTTGAGCGGTCGGCGGGATGGTGCTATGCTCGCCCCCTTCCGACGACCCCCAGCGACGCGTGAGGACGGGTGGAGCAGGCCGCCGAGACACGAGCCGACGAGCTCTGGAACGCCATAGCCGGACGGCTGAGGGAGACCCTCACCGAGACGACGTACGACACGTGGTTCGGGCAGGCTCACCCGCGCTCGTTCAGCGGCGACCAGCTCGTGGTCGAAGTCCCCAACGACTTCACCCGTGACTGGATCGAAGGCCACTTCCTCGATGTCGTCACTCGCGCCGCGGGCGAGGCGGGCCCCGCAACCGCGAGCGTGACCTTCGCCGTCGGCGATCGCGTCCAGGCGCGACCGGTCGCTCCCGTGGGCCAGAACGAGCCCGTCGAGCCGCCGGCGGTGCAGCAGCCGCCCCTGGCCGAGGAGGTGCGAGCGAGTCGCGAGCCGGGGGAGGTCGAGCTCAACCCGAAGTACACGTTCGACCTGTTCGTGATCGGGTCCTCGAACCGCTTCGCGCACGCGGCCGCCCTGGCGGTCGCCGAAGCGCCCGCCCAGGCCTACAACCCGCTCTTCATCTACGGCGGAACCGGCCTCGGCAAGACCCACCTGCTCCAGGCGATCGGCCACTACGTCCGGCAGCACTCGAGACGACTGACGACCCGGTACGTCACGAGCGAGACCTTCATGAACGAGTTCATCGACGCCGTGCGCGACCGTGGTGCGCGCATCGAGGGCTTCAAGCGCCGGTACCGCAACTACGACGTGCTGCTCGTCGACGACATCCAGTTCATCGAGGGCAAGGAGCGGATCCAGGAGGAGTTCTTCCACACGTTCAACTCGCTGTACGAGGGTGGGGCCCAGATCGTCATCTCGTCCGATCGGCCTCCGCGCGAGATCGCGACGCTCGAGGAACGGTTGCGCTCGCGCTTCGAGTGGGGGCTGCTCACCGACATCCAGGCCCCCGATCTCGAGACGAGGATCGCGATCCTCAGAAAGCGCGTCGAGACGGAAGGCATCGCGATCGAGGATCCCGAGGTCCTCACCTTCATCGCCGGCCGCGTGTCGGCGAACATCCGCGAGCTCGAGGGGGCGCTGACGCGGGTCGTCGCGTTCTCGTCCCTTACCGACCGGCCCCTGACCGTCGAGCTGGCCGAGGACGTCCTCCGCGACGTCTACCCCCAGGGCGAGGCCGCTCCCGAGGTGACGATCCCACGCATCCAGGAGGCCGTCTCGCAGCGGTTCGGCGTCACGCTCGACGAGCTCGTGAGCCCGCGGCGGTCCCAGGCCGTTGCCTATCCCCGCCAGGTGGCGATGTACCTGTCCCGGGAGCTCACGGACGCCTCGCTGCCGATGATCGGCAAGGAGTTCGGGGGTCGCGACCACACGACCGTCATCCACGCCAAGGACAAGATCACGCGTCTCATCCGCGAGGATCGCTCTGTGTACAACCTTGTGCAGGAATTGACTGCGCGCATCAAGCAGGCACGGTGAAAGTGGGGGTCCTGGGCAGTGTGCGCTTCGGGGGTGTGGAACGCGTCAGCGGCCGTCCACACCGGGACCCACACGCGTTTTCCCCGCTCGGACGCTCCATTCGGCCCGTCCTCCCCAACATTCACACTCCTACTACTTCTACGATCTCTTTTCTTCAGTTATGAGCACAGACATGGCGATCGGCACAGAGCTTCGCGTGACCTGCTCGAGGAACGACCTCGCAGCCGCGCTCGCGACCGTTTCCCGCGCCGTCTCCACGCGAGGCGCCGTGCAGGTCCTCGGCGGAATCCTCCTTCGAGCCGACGAAGGCCGGCTCACGCTCGCGGCCACGGACATGGAGATCTCGATGCGGGCGTCGATCCCGGGTCAGGTCGAGGGCGACGCCAGCGTGGTCGTTCCGGGACGGCTCCTCACCGACCTCGTGCGGCTGCTGCCGGACGAGACGGTGACGCTTGCGCACGACGAGGGGGCCGGGGTGCTCGCGGTCACGTCGGGAAGCCACGCCTCGAAGCTCAACGTGTACAGCGCGGAGGACTTTCCCCGCCTGCCGCCGACGGACGTCGCGCTCCACAGCATCGAAGCGCCGGCGCTGCTCGCGACGATCGAGAAGGTCGGGCGTGCGGCGTCGCGGGACGAGTCGCGGCCCGTGCTGACCGGGATCCTCGTGCGGTTCGAGGGCGAGAAGCTCGTCATGGCGGCGACCGACTCGTACCGCCTCGCCGTGAAGGAGACCGCGCTCACGGGCGGAGGCCCGGACCTCGAGGCCATCATCCCCGCACGCGCGCTGCACGAGCTCGCGCGGATCGCGGCGGGCGCCGACGAGGTGCGGCTCGGCGTCCACGAGAACCACGTGCTCTTCGTCGCGGGCGAGGTCTGGCTGACGAGCCGGCGGATCGACGGTCAGTTCCCGAATTACAAGCAGCTCCTGCCCGAGGCCTTCGAGATCGAGCTGACGATGCAGCGCGCGCCTCTGCTCGAGGTCGTCCGGCGGGCCGGGCTCATGGCGCAGCGCAACGCCCCCCTCAGGCTGCGCTTCGCGGACGGCGAGCTCACCGTCTCGGCCCAGACCCAGGACGTCGGCGAGGCGACCGAGTCGCTGCCGATCGAGTTCTCCGGCGAGGAGCTCGAGATCGGCTTCAACCCCGACTTCCTGCGCGACGGCCTCGATGCCGTGGGCGGCGAGACCGTGCAGCTCAAGCTCATCAACCGGCTCCGCCCCGGGCTCCTCGCATCGCCCGAAGAGAGCTTCTGGTACCTGATCATGCCCATCCGGCTCGCGGGCTGATCGTCCGGGACGTCACGCTCCGCGACTTTCGTTCGTATCCGTCGCTCGAGCTGCGGCTCGAGCCGGGGATCGTGTTGCTGCACGGGCCCAACGGGGCGGGGAAGACGAACCTGCTCGAGGCCCTCCACGTCGGCACGCAGGGCTTCTCGCCTCGTGCGCGCAGAGACGGCACGTTGATCAGGTTCGGCGCCGACGCGGCGCGGGTGTCGCTGCGCGGGACTCGCGACGACACCCCGTTCGCGACGGACGTGCTGCTCGGACGCGGCGAGGCGCGGCAGATCGAGCTCAACGGGGATCGTCTGGCTTCGGCGGATCGCCTGCGTCACGAGCTGACGACGCTCGTGTTCACGCCCGACCGTCTCGCCGTCGTCAAGGGCGGCCCGGCGACACGCCGTGCGTACCTCGACCGCGCCATCGGCAGGCTCTTCGCGGCACGCGCGACGCTCCCGACGGAGTACGCGAACGCGGTCGCGCAGCGCAACGCCGGCCTGCGCCGCATCCGCGCTGCGCTGTCCAGCCGCGAGGCACTCGAACCGTGGACGCGCCGCGTGAGCGAGCTAGGCCGCCTGCTGGTCGAGGCTCGAACCGAGACGCTCGCTGCGCTGACGGCGCCGTTCGCCGAGGCGGCTGCGGAGCTCGGCCTCGCCGGAGCGAGTCTCGTGTACGAGGGCGAGCCGCCCACGGATGAGGACCTGGCCGCACGGCTCGAAAGCGATCTCGAGCGCGGAGTCACGGGAACGGGGCCCCATCTGCACGACGTCCGCATTCAGGCTGCCGACCGCGATCTTCGCGCCTTCGGCTCGCAGGGAGAGCAGCGCGTGGCGGTCCTGGCACTCGTGCTCGCAGAGGCGCACGCGCTGCGCGACCGCGGCTCTCCGCAGCCGCTCGTCCTGCTCGACGACGTGCTCTCCGAGCTCGACGGCGACCGCCGGCGAGCCCTCGCGGCGATGCTCGAGAGCGGCTCGCAGACCGTGGTGACGGCGACGGCCCGCGGCGCGCTGCCCGCCGAGCCGGCACAGGCGCTCACCGTGATGCCTGGGAGCGTGCGCTGATGGAGCGGATCGGCAGCGAGGTCGAGCGCGAGCTCGCCCGAGGAGGAAGCCGCGATGCGCTTCCCCTGGCGCGTCTGACGGCGGCGTGGCCCGCGGCGGTCGGCGCCGTCATCGCGCGGAACGCGTGGCCTCGACGCCTGGCGCCCGACGGCACGCTGCACGTCGCGACCGCGTCGGCGACGTGGGCGAACGAGCTGGCGCTGCTCGCCGACGAGCTTCTCGATTGCCTGCGTGAGCGGCTCGGGCCTGACGCCCCCACGGCGTTGCGGTGTGCGGTCGGCCCCGTCCCCGAGGCGGCTACCGAGGCGACCTCGGACGGCGCCCGGACGGAGCTCGAGATCACCCCCGAAGCGGCCGCAGCGGCGGCGGCGGTCGCCTCGGCGATCGAGGATCCGGGGCTCCGCGAGCTGGTCGCACGGGCTGCGCGGGCGAGCCTCGCGCGAGGCGCTTCCGACCGCCGTTTCTGATACACTGTCGCGGCCCCGCAATATGGCGATTTGCAGGGCTTTTTTAGTGGCCGAAGCAGCCTACACCGCAAAGGACATCACTGTTCTCGAGGGCCTCGAGCCCGTCCGGCTGCGCCCGGGCATGTACATCGGCTCGACCGGGTCCCGGGGACTGCATCACCTCGTGTACGAGGTGGTCGACAACGCCGTCGACGAGGCGCTCGCGGGCCGCAATGACCTCGTCGACGTGACCATCCACCCGGACAACTCGGTGACGGTTCGCGACGCGGGCGCCGGCATCCCGGTGGACGTCATCCCGGAGCAGGCCCTCCCCGCCTTGACGGTCGTGCTCACGAAGCTGCATGCGGGCGGGAAGTTCGGCGGCGAGGGGTACAAGGTGTCCGGCGGCCTCCACGGCGTCGGCGTCTCGGTGGTCAACGCGCTCTCCGAGTGGCTCGTCGCGGAGGTCAAGCGCGACGGCAAGGTGTATCGCCAGGAGTTCGCCCGCGGCGAGCCGACGACGGACATGAAGAAGGTCGGCGTGGCCGGCAAGGACGAGTCGGGGACGATCATCTCGTTCCTCCCGGACCCGGAGGTCTTCGACGAGACCGAGTTTTCGTATGCGACCCTGTCGCAGCGGCTGCGCGAGACGGCCTTCCTCACCCGCGGCCTGCGCATCGTGCTGCGGGACGAGCGCGCCGGAGGGACGACCGAGGAGTTCCACTATGAGGGCGGGATCCGCGACTTCGTCGCGCACGTGAACGAGTCGAAGGACACGGTGCACAAGCACGTCGTCTACCTCGAGGGCGAGAGCGAGGACGGCCAGGTCGAGGTCGCGATGCAGTGGAACGCGTCCTACGTCGAATCGGTCTTCTCCTTCGCCAACAACATCAACACGACCGAGGGCGGGGCGCACCTCTCCGGCTTCCGCGCTGCGCTCACCGGAACGCTGAACCGGTATGCGCGCGAGAAGGGTCTCCTGAAGGAGAAGGAGGAGAACCTCGAGGGCGAGGACGTTCGCGAGGGCCTCGCCGCTGTGATCTCCGTCAAGCTCCGCAACCCCCAGTTCGAGGGGCAGACGAAGACGAAGCTCGGGAACCCGCCGATCGAGGGCCTCGTCAAGACGACGGTCAACCAGAGGCTCGCCCAGTTCCTCGAGGAGAACCCGACCGATGCGCGCCAGATCATCACGAAGGCCGTCTCGGCCGCGCGCGCCCGTCAGGCCGCTCGCAAGGCACGCGAGCTGACGCGGCGCAAGAGCGCGCTCGAGTCGAACTCGCTCCCGGGGAAGCTCGCCGACTGCCAGATCTCGGACCCCGAGAGCGCGGAGATCTTCCTCGTCGAGGGCAACTCGGCCGGCGGGTCGGCT
>DASUCN010000131.1:0-5049 GCA_036276015.1 Gaiellaceae bacterium
CTACGGCTTCATCGAGCGCGAGGGTGGTGACGACGTCTTCGTCCACTTCTCCGCGATCGCGATGGACGGCTTCAAGACCCTCACCGAAGGCCAGCGTGTGGAGTTCGAGGTCGTCCAGGGTCCCAAGGGTGCCCAGGCCGCCAACGTCGTCGCAGCGACGAGCTGAGCGAACTCGTATCGACGTAGGCGCGGGCTCCCGACCGGGAGCCCGTCCCTTTTTCGCAGATCGAGCATCTGCCAGGAGGCAGACACTCGATCGCACGATCCCTGAAGCGCACCGGCTTCGCCGATGCGGTCGGGGCGACAGACGGATCCACGAGCCAGGGAGAATCAACCAGTGGCGATATCCCGAGACGAAGTGCTCCACGTCGCGCGGCTGGCGCGGCTGGCGCTGACGGACGAGGAGGTCGAGCGCCTCACCGAGGAGCTCGGCGCGATCCTCGATGCCGTCGGCGTCGTCGCGGAGCTCGATCTCTCGGAGGTCCCTCCGACGTCGCATCCGCTCGACCTCGTCAACGTGTGGGACGAGGACGAGCCGCGCGAGTCGCTGTCGCTCGAGGACGTCTTCGCCAACGCTCCCGATCGCGACGGCGACCTCTTCCGCGTCCCGCCGACGGCATGATCGACACGCTACGACTCACCGCCGAGGAGGCGATCGCGCTGCTCGAGCGGCGCGAGGTCTCGGCCGCCGAGCTCCACGCCGCGTACCTGGACGCGATCGGCGAGCGCGACCCGGAGCTCCACTGCTACCTGCGCACATGCGAGGAGCCGAACGGAGAGGGGATCCCCATCGCGCTGAAGGACGTCATCTCGACGAAGGGAATCGAGACGACGGCGGGCTCGCGCATCCTCGCCGGCTACACGCCCGTCTTCGACTCGACCGTCGCGGCGCGGGTGAAGGGCGCGCGGCTCTCGCTCCTCGGCAAGACGAACACGGACGAGTTCGCGATGGGCTCGTCGACCGAGAACTCGGCCTTCGGCCCCACGCGGAACCCGTGGGACCCGGCCCGCGTGCCCGGCGGCTCGGGCGGAGGGACGGCCGCGGCGGTGTCGGCGGGCCTTGCACCGTGGGGGCTCGGATCCGACACCGGCGGCTCGATCAAGCAGCCGTCCGCGCTCTGCGGGAACGTCGGCCTGCGCCCGACCTACGGCACGGTGTCGCGCTACGGGATCGTCGCGTTCGCGTCGAGCCTCGACCAGATCGGCCCGGTAGCGAAGACGGTGCGCGACGTCGCCCTCCTCTACTCGATCGTCGCCGGCCGCGATCCGCTCGACTCCACGACGGCCGAGCTCCCCGAGCCGGTGGAGCTCCCCGAGGGCGACGCGCTCGCGGGAGTCCGGCTCGCCATCCCGAAGCAGGTGGCAGGCCTGGACGCGATCGAGCCGGGCGTGCGCGCGGCCTTCGAGTCCTCGCTGGAGGTCGCGCGGGAGCTGGGCGCGGAGGTCGTGGAGTGCGACCTGCCGCTCTCCTACCGCTACGGGATGCCCTGCTACTACCTGGTCGCGCCGGCCGAGGCCTCCTCGAATCTCGCCCGTTACGACGGCGTGCGCTACGGGCCGCGGGTGGAGGGCGCGACGTTCGGCGAGATGGTCGACCGCACGCGCGACGAGGGTTTCGGCCCGGAGCCGAAGCGGCGGATCATGCTAGGCACCTACGCCCTTTCCGCCGGGTACTACGAGGCCTTCTACGGGCAGGCGCAGAAGGTGCGCACGCTGCTGATCCGCGAGCATCGCGAGGCGCTCGACGGCATCGACGCGATCGTCACGCCGACCTCGCCCACGGTCGCCTTCCCCATCGGCGACAAGGCCGCGGACCCGCTCGCCATGTACGCCTGCGACCTGCTGACGATCCCGTCCTGCCTCGCCGGGCTGCCAGGCCTGTCGATCCCGTGCGGCCTCTCGGATGGCCTGCCGGTCGGGCTCCAGCTCATCGGGCGGCAGTTCGGCGAGAACGGGCTCTTCCGGATCGCGCACGCGCTCGAGCGGGCGCTCGGCTTCGACACCGTCCCCGAGCGTCTGCGGGAGGCCGCTCCGTGACGGTGGTGTACTCGGATATCGAGGCCGCCGCCCTCTACGACGCCCTGAACCCGTCCGGGCCGGACGACGACTTCTACCTCGCCCTCGTCCTCGAGGCTGGGGCCGTGCTCGACGTCGGCTGCGGGACCGGCCGGATGCTCGGACGCGCTCGGGATCTGGGCCACTCCGGCCGGCTGTGCGGGGTCGACCCCGATCCGGCGATGCTCGAGATCGCGCGTCGTCGGAGGAACGATGTCGAATGGCGGCTCGGCGCAGCGGCAGCGCTTCCCTTCGTGCGCGAGTTCGATCTCGCCGTCATGATGGGCCACGCCTTCCAGTGCCTCGTGGGCGACGACGAGCTCGGCGCGTCGCTCGCCGCGATCCGGCGAGCGCTCGTCGAGGACGGCCGGTTCGCGTTCGAGACGCGCAACCCGCTCGCGCGCGCGTGGGAAGGCTGGCACGGAATGACGCGCGACGCGGTCGAGGCCTCGGGTCGGCGCGTGCGCATCTCCTACGACGTCGAGAAGGTGGCAGGCGATGTCGTCACCTTCGCCGAGACCACGAGCCTCGCCGACGGCACGGCATTGCGCGTCGACCGCGCGAGCTTGCGCTTCCTCGGCGCCGAGGAGCTCGACGCCCACCTCGCGGACGCGGGGCTCGCGGTCGATGTGCGCTACGGCGGCTGGCAGCGCGAGCCATTCGTCGCGGACTCCGCCGAGATCGTCACGATCGCGCGCCTCGCAGACAGCTCGGCGACGCGCGGAGGGAGCCGAGGGTGACCTGGGAGCCCGTCATCGGCCTCGAGATCCACGTCCAGCTGAAGACGCGGACGAAGATGTTCTGCCGCTGCCCGGTGGGGTTCGGAGCGGGCGAGAACACGCAGACCTGCCCGGTGTGCCTCGGCTTCCCCGGTGCGCTGCCGGTGATGAACCGCCGCGCGGTCGAGTGGACGATCAAGCTCGGGCTCGCGCTCGACTGCGAGATCGCCGAGCAGGCCGTGTTCGCGCGGAAGAACTACTTCTACCCCGACCTGCCGAAGGGGTATCAGATCTCGCAATACGATCTACCTTCTTGCATCAACGGCAAGGTGCTACTCCCCAGCGGTGAAGACGATCGCGTCATCGGGATCGTGCGAGCGCACCTCGAGGAGGACGCGGCGAAGACGGTGCACGTCGGCGGGCGCACGGGCAGGATCGGCGGGGCGGACGCGTCGCTCGTCGACTACAACCGCGGCGGCACGCCGCTCGTCGAGATCGTCACCGCGCCGGACATCCGGTCCGCCGACGAGGCGAAGCGCTTCCTCCAGCTCCTGCGGCAGACGATCGTCGAGCTCGGGATCTCCGACGCCGAGATGGAGAAGGGCACGCTCCGCGTCGATGCCAACGTCTCGGTGCGACCGGTCGGGTCGGACGAGCTCCGCACGCGCACGGAGATCAAGAACATGAACTCGTTCAACTTCATCGCACGCGGGATCGAGGCCGAGGTCGAGCGCCAGATCGGCGTCTGGGAGGGAGGCGGTGAGGTCGAGCAGCAGACCTATGACTTCGACGCGGCGACGGGGGCGCTGACGGCCCGGCGCTCGAAGGAGGAGGCCGACGACTACCGCTACTTCCCCGAGCCCGATCTCGTCCCGGTCGAGCCGCCGCGCGAGCTGGTGGTGGCGCTTCGGGCACAGCTGCCGGAGACACCGGCGGCTCGCATCCGGCGGATCGAGCCCGCGCTCGACCTCGAGCGGGCGACCGTCCTGGTGACGGGAGGGCTGGACGGGCTCTGGGACGCGACGGTCGCCGCGGGCGCCGACCGCGTCGCGGCGGCGAACGTCATCGCGAACGCGCTCGTCGGCGCGGGCGTGGATCCGAGCGCGGTTCCGGCTGCCGAGCTCGCGAAGCTCGTCGAAGCGCGCGAGCGAATTCCGCGCGCCGCGTTCGACGAGGCGATCTCGAAGCTCGCGGAGCCGGGCTTCTCGGCCGATCCGTACCTCGCTCAGGAGGCCGTGACGGACGCGGCCGAGCTGGAGCCGATCGTCGAGCGCCTGCTCGCGGAGAACCCCGGCCAGGTCGCCGCCTACCGGGGCGGCAAGGAGGGCCTCCTCGGCTTCTTCGTCGGGCAGGTGATGAAGGAGACCCAGGGCAAGGCCAACCCCCGCGTCGTCTCCGACCTCGTCCGCGAGCGGCTCGAAGCGTAGGCAGCCAGCCGTGGACACATCGGCACTGGCTTTTCACGAAGTCGGTGCCAGGCGCTGATCCGCACCCTGTCGAGCGATCGCGCTGAATCGTCGCGCTTACCGCGCCTAGGCCGTTCGAGGGGTCTTCGGCGGCTCCGGCGACGGTCAGCTCTCGGGGAGCCGGAGCTCGCGGCCGACGTAGAGCCCGGAGCTCTCCGCCTCGACGAACTGCGCCATCGCGCGCTGGCGCTCGACCTCGACCTCGGAGAGCCGGTAGCGCTCGCGCGACTCGAGCGAGTCCCAGAGAGAGATCCCGACGACCTCGCTCCGCTCCTCCGAGAAGCACTCGTACGCGCGCAGCATCCCCTCCGGGAAGACACGGGGTCGCCACGCCTTGCGGAACTCCTCGTAGGTCCCCGGCTTGATGGTGCGCGTCGTGATCCAGACGACCGCCTGTTCCCAGTCCACGCCGGGAACGTAACGAACCGCTTCGTGCCGTGCGGCGAACCAGCCCCGACCTCCGGCAACGGGGAAAGGAGAGTGGCATGAAGAGGGGACTGATTCCTCTCGCGTCGATCGGGCTCGTCGCGGCCGCCGTCGCGGCGGCGGCGCTCGTGGGCGCAACCGGCCCCACCGGCGCGAAGGCCTCGAGTCACCGCGAGGCGCCGATGATCGGGGACGACCCGGCCGCGGACAACACGGACGTGTACGCGTTCGTGAGCCCCGACGCGCCGAGCACGGTGACGCTCATCGCGAACTACATCCCGTTCGAGGATCCGGCGGGCGGACCGAACTACTACGCGTTCGACCCGAACGTCCTCTACGAGATCAACGTCGACAACACGGGCGACGCCGAGGAGGACGTCGTC
>DASUCN010000132.1:0-4078 GCA_036276015.1 Gaiellaceae bacterium
GACGACGTCCTCCTCGGCGTCGCCCGTGTTGTCGACGTTGATCTCGTAGAGGACGTTCGGGTCGAACGCGTAGTAGTTCGGTCCGCCCGCCGGATCCTCGAACGGGATGTAGTTCGCGATGAGCGTCACCGTGCTCGGCGCATCCGGGCTGACGAACGCATAGACGTCCGTGTTGTCCGCGGCCGGGTCGTCGCCGATCATCGGCGCCTCGCGGTGACTCGAGGCTTTCGCGCCTGACGGGCCGGTCGCACCGACGAGTGTCGCCGCCGTGACGGCGGCCGCGACGAGCCCGATCAACGTGAGAGGAAGTACTCCCCTCTTCATGCCAGTCTCCTTTCCCCGTTGCCGGAGGTCGCGGCTGATTCGCCGCACGGCACGAAGCGGTTCGGTACGGTCAGGCCGTGGACTGGGAGCAGTCGGTGGTCTGGATCACGACCCGCACGATCAAGCCGGGCACCTACGAGGAGTTCCGCCGGGCCTGGCGGCCGCGCGACTTCCCGGAGGGGATGCTGCGCGCGTACGAGTGCTTCTCGGAGGACCGCAGCGAGGTCGTCGGAATCTCGATCTGGGACTCCTTCGAGTCCCGCGAGCGCTACAGGTTGTCCGAGGTCGAGGCAGAGCGGCAGCGCGCGATGGCGCCGTTCGTGGAGGCCGAGAGCTCCGGCCTCTACGTCGGCCGCGAGCTGCAGATTCCGGACTGACCGAGGGTCGTAGCGGCTGGGCATGCCCGGCCGCTACAGCACAGGCCGATCAGCGAGCGGCGAGCTTCTCGCGCACGAGGTCGTTCACGACCCGCGGATTCGCCTTGCCCTGCGTCTCCTTCATGACCTGACCCACGAAGAAGCCCAAGAGGCCCTCCTTGCCGCCGCGATAGGCGGCGACCTGATCAGGGTTCGACTCGATGATCCGGTCGACGATCGGGCCGAGCTCGTCCGCGTCGGATACGGCCTCCTGCGCGAGGTACGGGTCCGCGAAGAACCCGGGCTCCCCGAGCTTGGAGATCGCCTCGTCGAATGCAGCCCGCGGGATGCGGTCGCGCGCCTCGACGAGCTTCGCCAGCTCGGCAGCCGACACCGCGCCAGGATCGACGCCGGCGCCGACGAGCGTGTTCGCGATGACGTTCGCAGCCGCCGTCGGATCCGCGCCCGCAGCCACCGTGGCGTCCCACAGGCGATCGAGCCCTCCCGTCACGAGCACGGTCGCCCGGTCGAGATCGAGAGTCGGCTCGATCCGTCGGATGCGCGCCGCCGGCGCCTCCGGAACCTCCGCACGCAGCGCCTCCACCAGCTCGCGTGGCGGCTCGACCGGAACGAGGTCCGGCTCCGGGAAGTACCGGTAGTCGTCGGCCTCCTCCTTCGACCGTCGCGCCGTAAGCGCTCCAGTGGCGGCGTCGAAGTCGTACGTCTGCTGCTCTACCTCATCGCCGGATTCCCAGACGCCGATCTGGCGCTCCACCTCCGCTTCGATCCCGCGAGCGATGAAGTTGAAGGAGTTCATGTTCTTGATCTCCGTGCGCGTGCGGAGCTCGTCGGAGCCAGACGGACGGACGGAGACGTTCGCATCGACCCGCAGCGTCCCCTTCTCCATCTCCGCGTCCGAGATCCCGAGCTCGACGATCGTCTGCCGGAGGAGCTGCAGGAACCGCTTCGCCTCTTCCGCGGAGCGGATGTCGGGGGCGGTCACGATCTCGACGAGCGGCGTGCCGCCACGGTTGTAGTCGACGAGCGACACGTCGGCGCCACCTATGCGCCCAGTGCGCCCGCCGACATGCACGGTCTTCGCGGCATCCTCCTCGAGGTGGGCACGCACGATCCCGATCGTCCGGTCGCCCTCCGCCGTGGGAAGTAGCACATTGCCGTTCGTGCAAGAAGGTAGATCGTATTGCGAGATCTGATAGCCCTTCGGGAGATCCGGATAGAAGTAGTTCTTCCGCGCGAAGACGGCCTGCTCCGCGATCTCGCACTCGAGTGCCAGCCCGAGCTTGATCGTCCACTCGATCGCGCGCCGGTTCATCACCGGCAGCGCACCGGGGAAGCCGAGGCACACGGGACAGGTCTGCGTGTTCTCCCCCGCTCCGAATCCGGCCGGGCAGCGGCAGAACATCTTCGTCTTCGTCTTCAGCTGGACGTGGATCTCCAGCCCGATGACCGGCTCCCACGTCATGAGCGCCACCTCGCGGGGACGGTGTCGAAGCCGATCGCCTGCTCGAGCGCGTGCCCGACGCGGAAGAGCCCGTTCTCCCCGAACTGCCGGCCGATCAGCTGGAGCCCGACCGGTAGGCCCTCAGAGAGCCCGCACGGGATGGAGAGACCGGGAAGTCCGGCGAGACAGGACGGGATCGTGAGAAGGTCGCATGCGTACATCGCGAGCGGATCGGCGGCCTTGTCACCGATGGGGAATGCGATCGTCGGCGACGTGGGCGTCACGATCGCGTCGACGCCCTCGAGCGCCGCGCGGTGCTCGCGGATGAGCAGCGTTCGCACGCGCTGCGCCTGGCCGTAGAACGCGTCGTAGTACCCGGCCGAGAGCGCATATGTCCCGAGCATGATCCGCCGCTTCGGTTCGGGCCCGAACCCCTCGTCTCGCGTGCGCTCGACCATCTCGCCGTAGGTCGCGCCGGCGACGCGGGGCCCGTAGCGGACGCCGTCGTAGCGCGCGAGGTTCGACGAGGCCTCTGCGGGAGCGACGAGGTAGTAGCAGGGCATCCCGTAGCGGTACGAAAGCGGGAGGTCGCACTCTCCTACCGCTGCGCCGAGCTCCCGGGCGGTCTCGAGCGCACGCTCGAACGCGGTGCGTACGCCCGGCTCGATCGCGTCGAGGCCGGCGACCTGCTTCGGCACGGCGAGCCGTGCCCCAGCCAGCGACTCGCTCTCCGGCAACGCAACCGGCTCCGCGAGCTCCGCCGTCGTCGAGTCCAGCGGATCGCGGCCGGCGATGATCGAGTACAGGAGCGCGACGTCACGCACCGTCTTTGCGACAGGACCGATCTGGTCGAGACTCGAGGCGAACGCGACGATCCCGTACCGCGAGACCGTGCCGTACGTCGGCCGGAGGCCGACGTTCCCGCACAGCGCCGAGGGCTGCTTGATCGAGCCGCCGGTGTCGGAGCCGAGCCCCCACGGGGCGAGCCCCGCCGAGACGGCCGCCGCGGTCCCTCCACCCGACCCGCCGGGAACACGCGACGGATCCCACGGGTTCCGCGACGGCCCCCAGGCGGAGTTCTCGGTCGACGAGCCCATGGCGAATTCGTCCGTGTTCGTCTTCCCGAGGATCGAGAGGCCGGCCGCCTTCACGCGCGTGGCCACGGTCGAGTCGAAGACGGGCGTATAGCCGGCGAGGATCCGCGACCCCGCCGTCGTCTCGATCCCCTTCGTGGAGATGACGTCCTTCAGCGCGATCGGAATGCCCTCGCCGCTCGGCTCCTCGCACGTCCGCAGGTAGCAGTGGAGCTCGCCGTCTCGTTCGGCGATCGCCTCCAGGTACGCGCCGTGGAGCTCCTCGGAGGACACCTCGCGCCGCTCGAGCAGCGCGACAGCGGCTTCGGCCGTGAGTCGGAGCGTGTCGATCATGCGCTCGGGGGAACGCGGAAGTGGTCGCCGTCGCGCTCGGGTGCGTTCGCGAACACGTCGTCGAGCGAAAGCGAGGTTCGCGGCTCGTCTTCGTCCCAGACGTTGACGAGGTCGAGCGGGTGCGAGGTCGGCGGCACGTCCGCGAGGTCGAGCTCCGCGACCACGCCGACGGCCTCGAGGATCGCGCCGAGCTCCTCCGTCAGCCGTTCGACCTCCTCGTCGGTCAGCGCGAGGCGCGCGAGGCGCGCGACGTGGAGTACCTCGTCTCTGGATATCGCCATCTCTCGATCCTTCCAGAACGGAACAGGCCCCCTCTCGGGAGCCTGTCCGCTACGTCATGTGAGCTCGGTCAGCTCGTTGCTGCCGAAACGTTCGCGGCCTGGGCACCCTTGGGACCCTGGACGACCTCGAACTCCACACGCTGGCCTTCGGTGAGGGTCTTGAAGCCGTCCATCGTGATCGCGGAGAAGTGGACGAAGACGTCGTCCCCACCCTCGCGCTCGATGAAG
>DASUCN010000133.1:0-10578 GCA_036276015.1 Gaiellaceae bacterium
CTCAAGAAGAACATCGCGCTCGCGCGCGTGGCCGTGCAGGTCGCGGAGCCCGGGACGAAGCTCGAGGTCGGCAAGCTCGACGGCCTGCAGAAGCGGATCGGCGCGACCGTCGTCCGCTTCCCCTTCTACGACCCCGAGAAAACGCGTCCGCGTTCCTAGGCACTTTCCGGAGTCGAGCGCGCAGGCAGAGCGCTAGCCCTGTGCGCAGTCCGGAACGCCAAGCGCACTCGTAGCCTCGCCAAGTGCGTCCTTCGTAGCGGTCGCATCGTCGAGCGTTGCGACGAATCCTTCGACGTCGGCAGAGAGAGCAGCGTCCACCTGCGCCCGCGCGCCTGCGTACTCGGCTTCGAACGCCTCGATAGCCCTGCTCACCAGCGCGCCCTCCTCACCACTCGCGTCGAGGCTCGTCAGTGCGGCAATCGCGCGGCCCGGATCGTTGAGCCCCGCGGCGAAGTAGTCGCCGACAGCCGGCAGATCGGCCGGATCGGGATTCTCCGGGTCGAAGTCGTCGACCGGGAACTCGCCGCGATTGGCAAACGATGCGGCTCGCTCGTCGCAGATCTTCTGCACTTGCGCGGTTACAGCCGCGGACGCCGAATCGGTCGAATCGTCTGAGCCGGCGCAGGCGCTTGCGCTCAGCGCGGCGGCGACGACTGCCGTCGTCACCGACGTCTTCACCAGGGTGCTTCGCATTTCTTCCCTCCGAGCATGACGGGTCCTGGAGGACGCACAACCGTCGGAGGGAACCCGGGGAGCCAGCGACGCGATGCACGGTACATGCTCGACGAGTCGACCGAAGAAACGCGAGAATCGAGCCGTGCCGTCCGACCGCCCCGCAAAACCGATCGTGATCGAGTCGTTCACTCAGGAGCAGGTCGAAGCGTTCGAAGACGATGGCTTCCTGGTCGTCGAGGAGGGGCTCGTCTCCGAGCGCGGGCTCGAGCTGCTCAGAGATCGCTATCTGCGGCTCTTCGACGGCGAGTACGAGACCGGCATCCGGCCGGACGAGGTCAACTGGGTGCCCGGCCGGGACCCCGAGGACCGCACGAGGCAGCTCTGCAACGCGTGGAAGTCGGACACCGTCGTCGCTGCCCAGGTCCTCTCCGAGCGCACCGGCCGGCTCGCCGCGCAGCTCGCCGGCTACTCGGGCGTGCGCATCCTCCAGGACAACGTCCTCTGGAAGCCGCCCGGGACGAAGGCGATCGGCTTCCACCAGGACTCGTCGTACGCGGACTACCTCGTGCCGTCCGAGATGATCACGTGCTGGATCTCGCTCCACGAGACGCAGGCGGACGCGGGGCCGATCGAGTTCGTGCGCGCCTCGCACCGCTGGCCTAAGTCGCCACCTGCGCGCTCGCAGTTCCACGCGCCGGACGACTGGCTCGCGGGCGCTCGCGAGGCTGCCCCCGCCGGCACCGACCTCGAGACGGTCCCCGTCGTCGTCAAGCCCGGCGGGGGCTCGTTCCACCACGGCCTGACCTGGCACGGCTCGGCGCCCAACTACTCGGGCACGGTCGCGCGCATGGCGCTCGTCTCGCACTTCATCCCCGTCGCGACGCGCTTCCACGAGACGAACGTCGACGTCACGTACTCGCGCTACCGCCGCCGCGGCGATCTCTCCATGGACGAGTCGTTCTTCCCCGTGGTGTGGACGGAGTCGGGCTACCGGACGCCCTGGCTCGCCGAGCTCCCGAGCCTCGACTAACCGGGGAAGAAGCCTCCGAGGCGCTCGAGCGTCTCGAGGATGAGCCACGGCGGCACGGACTCTGCCGCACGACGGACGAGCGGCGCGACGAGCGACGGCAGCGCGCCCTCCCGCTCGGCGTCGTCGACCGCACGCACGAGCCCGGCGGAGATCGTCTCCTCGAGCTCGGCGCGGTCGAGACCCTGCTCACGCGAGAACGCGTCGAGCGCCTCCTCCGAGCGCAGGGCGAGCACGAGATCCTCGCGCGTCACGCCCAGCTCGCAGGCGACGCCGTCCAGGGCGCGAAGCGCGATGCGCTCGAGGGTCTCGCCGAGACCCTCTGCGTCCGGTCGCTCGCGCGCCCCACAGGGATCGGCCACCGGCGTCGGCTCGTAGCGCCCACCGCCGAGCGCGAGATACGGCACGACGACGAGGGCGACGAGACCGAGCGCGACGAGCAGCGGGAGGAAGCGCCTCACGCCCGCCTCCGCCTCCACATGAACGCGACCGGCACGAGCGCACACAGCGTCAGCGCGGATGCGAGCAGGAACGGGCCGAAGAACGCACTCGTCACCGCTCGGTCGAGCTGCTCCTGAAGCCCGCCGATCAGAGTCCGCCACTCGTCGTCGTCCGGACGGCCCTCGAAGGCCCGGCCGAGATCGGGCAGCTCGCCGACGTCTCCCGATCGATCGACCTCGGCGAGGACGTCCTGCGCGACCCCGAGCTTGTCGAGCGGCGGGATCTCGCTGTCGAGCACGATCGCCGCACCGGCCCGGATCGCCTCGTCACGGTTCTCGTCGAGCGCCGTCGTGAGCACGGGCGCGAGGAGGAGGAGGCCCAGGACGACGCCCGCATGGCGCGCGGCGATCGTCCAGCCCCCGTGCACGACCTGCGCGGGGCGATCGTGGAGCGCGAGCTCCGTCAGCCCGCCGACGGTGAGCCCGAGGCCGGCGCCCACGAGGAGCTGCGGGGGAATCGTCCAGCCCCAGCCGGCGCGGGGCATGAGCGCGAGCGCGGCGAGCCCGCCCGCGAGCAGGATCACGCCACACGCGATTCCCTCCACCGCACCGAGCGAACGTGGCCGCATGCGGCCCACCGCGATCGCGGTCAAGGGCATGACCGTCACCACGACGCCGGCTGCCGCCGGCGACATCCCCCAGCCGTCGACGAGCAGCAACACGACGAGGAAGAGCGCTGCGACGAGGCCGCCGGCGACGAGCAGCAAGGCCGTGTTCGGGGCGAACGACGGCCGGCCCGCCGGCTCGGGGGTCGTGCGCGCCACGACACCTCGAGCTGCGAGGAGCAAGACGAGCGCCACGGGCACCTGGGCGAGGAAGATGGACTCCCATCCGAGGAGCTGCGTGAGGATCCCGCCGGCCGCCGGACCGACTGCCGCGCCGAAGACACCCGCTGCGACCCAGATCCTGAGAGCTGCCGCGTCGCTTCCGCGCAGCTGCGCGAGCAGGTCGAGCGCCGAAGCGACGACGAGCGCTGCGCCGACTGCCTGGACGCAACGCGCAGCTACGAGCACCTCGAACGAGGAGGCGACCCCACAGGCAAGCGACGCGCTCGCGAACACGGCGACGCCGACCACGTACGCGTCCCGTGGTCGGTGTCGCGCGACGTACGCCGCGGGAACGGCGACGACGGCCAGGACGAGGTTGAACGACGTCAGTACCCAGGCGACCGACGTGATCGCGACGTCGAAGTCACCGAGGATCTCCGGGAGCGCGAGCGTGACGATCGACGAGTCGGCGAGGGCGAGCCCGATGCCGAGCGCCAGCAGCGCCGTGCGAGAGGTCACGCGGTCTCGCGGAAGCGTGCGGCGAGCACTTCGATGAGCGCCAGCGCTGCGCGCGGATCGGCCTCGAGCGCGGACAGCAGCGCGTCCCGAGAGACCGCGATCGTGCGTACCGGCTCGAGTGCACGAATGTCCGCGAGTCGGCCTCCTCCCGGATCGAGCACCTCGATCTCGCCGATGAGCTCGCCGGGTCCGACGGTGGAGGAGAAGCCGGGACGCTCGACCCGCACCGATCCCGCGACGATGAGTTGCAGGTCGCAGCCCGCCTCACCCATGTGCATGACTGGTTCGCCGGCCGCGTACTCGCGCTCCTCGCCGAGCGCGAGGATGGGGTCGAGCAGCTCCCTCGGCAGGAGCGAGAACACGTGCGGATCCTCGATCAGCCGCTCGTATCGTCCACCGTGGAAAAGGAGCGGTCGACCCTCCCCGTAGCGCGCGAACTCGACCTGCCCGAGGAAGAGCGAGTGGTCGCCGCCCCAGTAGGAGCGGACGACCTGCGCGACGAGGTGCGCGAGCGCTCCTTCGACGAGCGGCGTCTCGTGCACGATCTCGAACGTCGCCTCGGGCAGTTCCTCCGCCCCACGCCCGGCGAAGCGATCCGAGAGCCCGGTCTGCTTCGCCTCGAGCACGCTGACCCCGAAGCGCGTGCCCGCGTGGAGGAGCGCACCCATCCGCGCGCGGCGGTCGATCGAGATGAGCACCAGCGGTGGTCGCAGCGAGACCGACATGAACGCGTTCGCCGTCATTCCGTGAATCTGCTCGCCCACACGGGTGGTCAACACCGTGACCCCGGTGGCGAACATGCCGAGCGTCTTGCGGAAGGCGAGCGCGGGGTCGCCTTCGAGCCCCTCGCCCAGCTCGAGCGCCTCCGAGGACGGCGCGACGTCGAACGAGGCGCCGAAGGCCTCGGGCGTCGAGATCGCGACCTCGAACTCTTGTGGCGCGGCTGAGCCTTCCATGTGAGGGATTCTGACGCTCGAGACGCGAGAGGCGGCCGAAGCCGCCTCTCGCCGTTCGCTCGAACCGCTCCGCGCTACGAGGAGCGCATCTCCTGTGCCAGGAGCTGCGCCTGCTGCGCATCCGGCATGGTCGGCGTCTCCTCGCGCCAGTGGATCCGCTCGCGATCCTGGACGACGCGGCGGAAGAAGAAGAGGAGGATGCCGATCACCAGCACGCCGAGCCCGATGACCTTCTCCTTCGATCCGCCGTAGCCGCCCGCGGCGGTCTGGAAGTAGCCGAAGCCGACGACCGTGAGAATCAAGCACCAGACCGAGAGGAGCCCGGCGATCACCGGCCAGATGCTCCCGAGCTTGATCGGCCGCGGCCAGTTCGGGCGATCCCTGCGCAGGAGCACGAACCCCGAGAGGGCGAACATGTGCGCGAGGACGTAGCCGAGGTTGCTCGCCGCGTAGATGCCGAAGATGTTCCCCACGAACAGCAGGAAGAGAATGTTGATCACCATGTCCAGGCTCATGGCGTTGCCGGGGACGTGGAAGCGGTTGAGCACACCGAGCTGCTTCACGGTCATCCCGTCCCGCGCGATCCCGTAGAGGGCACGCCCGCCGTCCGCGGTTGCGGTGTTCATCGTGATCAGGAAGCTCGCGACGATGCAGACGACCAGGAAGTCCTTCATCACCTCCGAGTCCGTCCCGAGGATCGACAACATCCCGCCGATGTAGTCGTACCCAGCCACCGCCTCCGCACCGGCACCTCCGACGAACGCGATCGGAAGCACGATGTAGACGAAGAGCGAGAAGAGCGCCGCGGAGCGCAGCGCGAGCTTCGTGTCGTTGACGGTGTCCTTGTACTCGGGCGCGAAGGTCGCACAGACGTCCACCCCCCACGCCGACCAGCTCATCAGCCACAACCACACGAGGGCGAGCTGGAGGCCACCCCATGCCTGCCCCTCGGCGCCGAGGTTGTTCACCAGGTTGGCGCTGTCGAAGCTCCCGTTCAGGAACGGGACGATCATCATGATGAACAGCGGGATCATCAGGAGCACGCCGGCGGCGTAGCCGAAGGTGACGCCGACACGCACGCCGCGGACGTTGAATAGCCACACGGCGAGGATGAGCCCGACGCCGATCAGCTGCGGGAGCCCGACCTTGACCGTGCCGGTCGAGAAGTAGCCGGTGACGTCCGGGTTGTTGGACGCCCCGCCGAACGGCTCGCTGGGGAACCAGGCGCCCTGGATGATCTGGCCGATGAAGAGGCCGTTGACGGCGAGCACGACAGACCAGCCGATCCAGTAACCGAACGTGGCGATCGGCCCGACCAGCGTCGTGTACTTCCGCCAGGCCTCGTGCGCGTACAGCGCGAGCCCGCCCGACTTGTCGGGGAACATCGCGGCGAGCTCGGAGTAGATCGTGTTGATGAAGACGGCAACGAACGCCGAGATGCCCCAGAGGATCGCCGCTCCCCAGCCACCGAGGTCGCCGACCGAGTAGCCGAGGGCTCCGAGCAGGAAGCCCGGATTCGCGAGCGCGATGACGAATCCGTCGTACCAGCGAAGGGTCTTGAGGAGCTGTCGTTCCTCGACTACTGCTGTCGCCACCTGTCACCTCCACGCGGGTCGATTACGGCCCGATCCGTGGCCGCGCGGCGACCGTAACATGACACCCGGCCGGATCCAAGTCCGTGCTCGTTACGATCGCCGGATGCGCCCGCTACCCATCACGTTGCAGTGCGACTGCGGGAAGCTCGCGGGCGTGACGTACGGCGAACGCTGGACGTGTCCGGACTGTGGCAAGACCTGGGACACGTCACAGATCCCGCGCGAGGAGTACGACCGACTCCTCGGAAGTGTCAGGCGCTATCGACTCCTGGCCCTCGGCCCTCCCGTCGCGCTCGCCGCGGTGCTGGTGCCGCTCGCGATCTTCGAGGGTGTCCAGTACGGCTTCCTCCTCTTCGTGCTCGCGATGGCGTACGGGCTGCTCGTCGTCCCGCGTCTGCGCGCGAAGGCGACGCAGCGCGTCATGAAGAACACGCGGCAGTGGGAGCTCCACCCGGAGTGATGTTGCACGGCGCCTCCCGGACGACCACGACGTCTGCGCCGTCGGGCTTCGCAGGGCGCCCTGTCATGCTCATCACATTCGATGTTCCCGTGACCCCCGAAGCAGCGGCACTGGCGGTCGACACCGCGGTCGAGTCCGGTCAGCCGCTTCTCGTCGTCAACGTCGTCGAGCTGCCCATCCGCCCGATGACGGGATCCTGGGGGCAGGAGGTCGTCGTCGCAGAGGACGTCGCCGAGTCGCTGCGCGCGCCCGCGGAGCTTGCGCACTCACTGGCGGTGCAGGTCGAGCGCGTGAGGCTGGTGAGCCCACGCCCGCTTGCGGCACTCTTCGAGCTCGTCGCCGAGCGTGGCCCCGGCCTGCTCGTCATCGGGTCGGATCCCACGCGCATCGGCACGCGCCGACTCGCGCGCCTCGAGCGCAAGGTCCGGGCTTCGTCCTCGTGCCTCGTGTGGAGCCGCACGGAGCCGAATCCGTAGAGGTCCGGTTTGCATCCACGCCGGGAGGTCGTAGTGTTCTCGCGACGTCCGTCCGGAGGAGGAGACATGAAGACCATCGTGGTTGGGTATGACGGAACCGAGGCCTCGCAGCGAGCGCTTGCGCGCGCGGGTGATCTCGCGAAAGCCTTCGGATCGAGCGTCGTCGTCACCAGCGTGTCGAGCGTGATGACGGGGACCTCTCGCGGGGGCGGCTCGGTCGATCCGACGGACTCCCCCGAGCAGCACGACGCGCTGCTCGAGGAGGCGCGCGGGACACTGGGCGCCGGCGGGATCACGGCCGAGGCGGTTCTCGGCGTCGGCGATCCGGCCGAGGCGATCGTCCAGCTGGCCGAAGAACGCGGCGCCGATCTCATCGTCGTCGGAACGCGCGAGCCCGGGTTCTTCGAGCGCGTTCTCGGCCACAGCGTGAGCGCGGCGGTGCAGCGCCATGCACGTTGCGACGTGCTGATCGTGCACTGAGGGCGCACGTCGGGAGCAGCGCCGGCTCGATCTGGACGACTTCCCGTGGCCGTGGTACGTTGCAGTGTGCAATAGCGTTGCATAGGAGGCAACAGTGACCACTCCCTCGTCTTCGCCCTACGTCGTCGTCGGCGCCGGCATCCACGGCCTCTCGACCGCCTACCACCTCGCGAAGGAATTGGGCGCGCGCGGCGCCGGCTCTGGCGCGGACGTCGTCGTCCTCGACAAGGCGACGCCAGGAGCGGGTGCCTCCGGTATCGCCTGCGGTGTCGTCCGCAACAACTACTTCCAGCCCGCGATGAGCGAGTTGATGCAGGCGTGCGTCGAGGTGTGGGAATCCGACCCGGCGGCCTACCACTACAACGCCGTGGGCTACATCGCGCTGGGCGCGGCGGTGCAGGAGTCCGATCTCGCCGCCACCTTCGAGCGGCAGGAGCGCATCGGCTACCGCTCGGAGCTGATCACCGGCGAGGCCGAGGTCGACGCGCACATGAAGCGCCTCTTCCCGGACTGGCGCGCAAAGGGCGTCACGGCGTGCCTCCACGAGTACCAGGGTGGCTTCGCGTTCAACGTCGAGTCCGTGCTCGGCCTGCGCGACAAGTGCCTCGGCGAGGGCGTCTCCGTCCTCGAGGGTGTCGAGGTAGCGGGATTCGTGTCGCGCGACGACGGGACGGTGTCGGCGGTCGAGACGAGCGCCGGTCCGATCGAGGTCGGCGAGCAGGTCGTGATCGCGCCCGGCCCGTGGGCGGCGCGCTTCTGGTCGCTGCTCGGCATGCCGGACACGATCGACATCACGACTCCTTCCGGCGAGGTCGTCCGCGACCGGCCGATGTGGACCTACTGGAACCTGCAGGAGGGCGAGATCACCGTCGATCCGCTGATGTTCGCCACTGCTGACGGCGGCGCGCCGCCGGTGATCCACCTCGACACCGACGCGCCGCTGTACACGGACGACGGTGCCCTCGTCACCGACGAGCTGTGGGGGATCTACTTCAAGCGAGACCGCCATGGTGTCCAGGGCGGCGCGTCGCCGCTCGTCGTCGACGGCGGCGTCCAGCTCGACCCGTACCCCTCGACGACGGACGTCGACCCGTCGTTCCCGGACATGTGGTGTGCAGCGCTGTCGCACGCGATGAGCCGCTTCGAGGGCTGCCGCGCGCAGTACAAGGACGCGCGCTCGGGCGGCGTCGGTGCGTTCACCGCGGACAACTTCCCGGTGTTCGACTACGTGCGGCCGAACGTCTACGGGATCTTCGACTCGAACCACGGGTACAAGATGATCGGCGTCGGCCGCGAGGTCGCGGCCGTGCTCCTCGGCGACCACTCGCGGCTGCTGTACCCGTTCCGGTACGAGCGCTTCGCCACCGGGGACTTGCATCCGGTCTCCTCGTCGCCGTACCCCTGGTCGTAGGGGCGAGGCTTGCCTCGCCCTTCGGCGAGAGCCATGGCTCGAGGGCGACGCAAGAGTCGCCCCACGAGGCTCCACGCTTGCAGAGTTCCTCGCGCTCGTAGACCATCCCCCCGTGCTCTGGTTTCTGCTGCTGCCCGAGATCCCGTGGCTGCTCGTGCTCGCGCTCGCCGTGGTCCTGTGGTTGACGGTCGTGGAGCTGCTCGAGTGGCGGCCGCACTACGTGTGGTGGTTCTGGTGGCTGCTCCTCGTGTTCATGACGAGCTTCGTCGGGTACCTCTTCCTCCGCGCCTACCGTGTCTACCAGCGCTGGAACGCCCCCCGAACCGAGTAACGGGTCGCCGCCGCCCGAGGCGACGCCGCGGAAGGATCTCCGCGACAGCCTCTGGGGCCGCGCGCTGATCCTCGGTGTCCTGCTCGTATTCACGCTCGTCGTCTCCAAGACGTGCGCGTCGAATCGGGACGACATCACGCAGGCCGAAGCGATCGATCTCGCGATCGCGAACGCGTCGTTCGTGCCGTGCGAGCGGGAGATCTGCCGGCAGGTGCGCTACCTGAACCAGGGCATTCCCCCCGTCGGCTACTGGGGCGTGGTCCTGTCGGAGCGTGTGAACGCCCAGGGCCAGCCGAATCGCACCGAGAGCTTCCTCGTGAACGCCTCGACAGGAGACGTCTCGAAGGAATAGCGGTGTGTATGCACTGGACATAGTCCCGCGCCGAACGTCGGCACGATCGGACATGGAAACGGGGTAGCCCGGTTCGTAGCGTCTCCCCATCGTCGACCGGGTAACGCTGCCTGAGGAAGTGGGGGTGGAATGATCACGTCGCTGGTCCCGACCTGGCTCGCGCAAGCCGCGCCAACGACTGAGGAGCTCAAGACTCAGATCGATCTGAGCGCGAACATCCTGCTCGAGCAGTTCTACTTCTGGACCGTCGTCGTCATGTGGCTGATCCACGCCGGTTTCATGGCGTACGAGGCTGGTGCTGCCCGGCGCAAGAACCTCATGTCGACGGCGATGAAGAACATCCTGACGATCGCCGTCGTCACGCCGACCTTCTACTACTTCGGCTGGTACATCTACGGCTGCTTCGAGCCCGGGTTCCCGACGATCGGGCCGGACTCGCAGGACGGGCATGCCGGGCCGGTCCAGTTCCCCGGCTTCTGCGGGCAGACCGCGCCGTGGGCGGACGAGATGGGGCCGAACCTGCAGAACCATCTCAACGGCGTGTTCTTCCTCGCGTTCCTGCTCTTCTCCTGGACGACGGGCTCGATCATGTCCGGAGCACTCATCGAGCGCGTGCGGCTCTCGGCGTACCTGATCCTGACGGCGATCCTCGGCTCGTTCGTGTGGATCATGGACGCAGCCTGGGGCTGGAGCGCCGGCGGCTGGCTCACCATCCGGTTCGGCTTCCACGACGCGATCGCCTCTGGTGTCGTGCACGGCGTGGCGGGCATCTTCACGCTCGGCGTGCTCTTGAACCTCGGGCCACGCATCGGGAAGTACACGAAGGACGGGCTCGCACGGAGCTTCCGAGGGCACAACACCCATCTGACGCTGATGGGACTGATGCTGATCTTCACCGGCTTCTACGGCTTCTACGCCGCCTGCCTCTTCATCACGCCGACGATCTTCCCCGGCTGGCTGAACATCTACGGCTCGCCGACCACGCTCGGCGCCATCGCCTTCGTGATCACCGTCGGCTTCGCGGGTGGA
>DASUCN010000134.1:0-9286 GCA_036276015.1 Gaiellaceae bacterium
GTGGGTCGTGAACCCGTACTTCAGGCAGTGCGCGCCGCCCGAGTTCTCGGCGACGTTGCCCCCGATCGTGCAGACCTGCTGGCTCGACGGGTCGGGTGCGTAGAAGAAGCCGTGCGGAGCAACTGCGCGCGTGACGTCGAGGTTCGTGACACCGGGCTCGACCACCACGCGCTGGCTCGCGAGGTCGATCTCGAGGATGCGGTTCATGCGCGCAAGCGAGACGACGACACCGCCCGCGACCGGCGTGGCACCTCCCGACAGTCCCGTGCCGGCGCCGCGCGCGACGAACGGCACCCGCTCGCGGTGGCATGCCCTGACGACGAACTGAACCTCCTCGGTCGAGCCCGGAAGCACGACGAGCTCGGGGACGGCGCGATGCCCGGTGAGCCCGTCGCACTCGTAGGTCCGAAGCTGCTCCGGCTCGGTGATGACGTGGCCTTCGCCCAGAGCCTCTCGGAGCTCGGCGACGAGGGAGGCGGGCAGGCTCACGCCGGCGAGTGTAGAGCGGCCAGCGCGCGCGGTACCCGGCTCCGTCAGCACGGCGAGCCGAGTAGGTTTCTCCCGTGCTGCCGATCGAGCGACCCGGGAAGATCATCTGCGTCGGTCTGAACTACCGCGACCACGCGGAGGAGCAGGGGGCCGAGCTTCCCTCCGCGCCCCTTCTCTTCGCGAAGTGGCCGACGTCGCTCATCGGCCCCGGTCAGGCGATCGCGATCCCGCCGATCGTGACGAAGGCCGACTACGAGGCCGAGCTCGGTGTCGTGATCGGCACGCGCGTCAAGGGCGTGTCGAAGGAGAACGCCTTCGAGGCCGTCGCCGGCTACCTCTGCGCAAACGACGTGAGCGCACGCGACCTGCAGTTCTCCGACGGGCAGTGGACGCGCGGGAAGTCGCCGGACACGTTCTGTCCGGTCGGCCCGCTGACGCCGCGCGACGAGATCGCCGATCCGCACGCGCTCGCGATCCGTGCCATCGTGAGCGGCGAGGTGCTCCAGGACTCGACGACGGCGAACCTCATCTTCGGCGTCGACGACGTGATCGCGTACGCGTCGCAGACGACGACTCTGGAGCCCGGCGACCTCATCCTGACGGGAACCCCGGCCGGGGTCGGCGTCTTCAGGGATCCGCAGCGGCTGCTGCAGCCGGGCGACGAGGTGACGATCGAGATCGAGGGTCTCGTGTCGATCACGAACCCCGTCGTCGCCGGATGAAGCTCGGCCTTCTCACAGCACCCTTCCCACGCCGGTCTCTGAACCAGGTCGCCGCCTGGGCCGCGGGCGAGCGCTTCGAGATGCTCGAGGTCGCGTGCTGGCCGGCCGCGGGAGGCGAGCGGCGTCGGTACGCGGGCACGTCCCACATCGACGTCACCCGGGTCGACGTCGGCGCCGTACGTGATGTCCTCGACCGCCACGGGCTCGAGATCTCCTCGCTCGCCTACTACCCGAACAACCTCCATCCCGCCCCGGCCGAGCGACGTGCGGCCAACACGCACCTGAAGAAGGTGATCGACGCCGCGGCGCAGCTCGACGTCGGGATCGTCGGCACCTTCGTGGGCCGCGACAAGACGAAGAACGTGCCGGACAACTTCAAGGAGTTCCGCAAGGTGTGGCCGCGGCTCGTCTCCTATGCCGAGGACCGCGGCGTCAAGCTCGCGATCGAGAACTGTCCGATGATCTTCTCCTGGGACGAGTGGCCCGGCGGGACGAACCTCGCCTCGTCACCCGCGATGTGGGACGAGATGTTCGCGATCGTGGACAGCCCGAGCTTCGGGCTCAACCTCGATCCCTCGCATCTCGTCTGGCTGCAGATCGACTACGAGCGGGTCGTGCGCGACTACGCGTCGAAGATCCTCCACGTGCACGCGAAGGACATGGAGATCGATCGGGACGGCCTCTACCGGAACGGCGTCGTCTCGCTCGGGATGGGCTGGCAGGTGCCGCGGCTTCCGGGCCTCGGTGAGGTGCGCTGGGATCGCTTCGTCGCGGCCCTGTACCGGGAGGGCTATGACTTCGTCGTCTCGGTCGAGCACGAGGACCGTGCGTTCGAGCGGACAGAAGAGCTCGTCAAGCGCGGCTTCCTCATCGCGCGCGACGCGCTCGAGCCGCTCATCCACTGAGCACGAGGGAGCCGACCAGGCCGGCCCCCTCGCGTCACGCCGATGATCAACGAGACGTCCCTCGCGGCCGCTCCCACGGACCCGTGAGTGTCTGAGCTACGTCGAGTTGCGAGCGGAACACGACGAGGAGCGCATCCTCCATCGAGAACGAGATCTCGTGTGCGTTGCGGGCGTGCGCGCGGATCGCGTCCACGAGCACTGCCTCGTCCGCTGCCGAGACTGCGTAGCCGCACTCGCATCGCACGACTTGGCTCTCGACGACGTCGCTGCCCATGGCTACCGCGGTGCGAGCAGACCTTCGCGCCGCCACTTCACCACTCCGTTCGGGAGTTCGACGCCGGCCACACGCCCTCCGCCCGTGACGCCGGCGTAGTCACCGGTGCCGCGAACCACCTCCCAGGTTCCCGTGAAGAGCGAATAGCCGCCGGAGACCGCCAGCCACTCCATGCGGTTGCGGGCCACGAGCGTCCCGTGACGACCCACGAGCGTCATCTGCGGACCGGTGGTGATGTCGACTGCCTGGCCATCGCGGACGACGCTCCGAGTCGTCCAGCAGCAGAAGGACGAGGAGCCGCGGTCGCTTTGCAGCCCTCCATCGCCGAGTGGCTGCAGTGTGAACACCGAGCCCTGTCCTTGAATCGCCACCCGCTGCTTCGCCGCCTCGCCACCTGCTGAGGCGGCGGCGGCCACGGTCACGCTGGCAACGACGATCGCTACGGCTGTCGTCAGCTTCCTCATGTCGTCCTCCTCTTGTCGCGGTGCATGCCGCGGCGGATACTCCGCAGGCCGGGCTGGAAGACGGCAAGTTCCTGGCTAGTCGTCGGCAAGGGAGTTGACTTCCGTGGCCGTGAGGGTGTCGCTCACCGAGCGGATCTCCATCGAGGCACCGTCGGGTGTCGTCGTGGACGAGCAGCGCTTTCCCGGACGGCAGGGGCGCATTGTCTTCGCGTATCTGCTCGCCGCCGACGGCCGACCGGTACCGCGGCACGAGCTCGCCGACGCACTCTGGGGCGACGAGCCGCCGGCGCGGTGGGAGAAGGCGCTCTCGGTCATCGTGAGCAAGCTCCGAGCGCTCCTCGGCGAGGCGGGTCTCGACGGAGCCGAGTCGCTGAGCGGTGCGTTCGGCTGCTACCAGCTGACCCTGCCGGCGGACAGCTGGATCGACGTCACCGCCGCAGGCGAGGCCGCGTCAGCCGCGGAGCAGGCGTTGGCGTCCGGAAACGCTGCGGTCGCGATCGCCGAGGCGACGACCGCTGCCTCACTCGCTCGGCGGACTTTCCTGCCCGGGGAAGACGGCCGCTGGGTCTCCGAGCGGCGCGCCGACCTGCGCGAGATCCTCGTCCGGGCGCTCGAGTGTCTCGCGGACGCCGCACGGCGCGCCGACGACGCGGCGTCGGCGGTCCGCTCCGCCGAAGAGCTCGTCGCGCTCGAGCCGTTCCGGGAGCGCGGCTACCGGCTACTCATGCAGGCGCAATCGGCCGCGGGGAACGACGCGGAGGCGCTGCGCACCTACGAGCGTTGCCGGACGCTCCTCGCGGAGGAGCTCGGCGCGTACCCGTCTTCGGAGACGGAGGGGGTCTACCTCGAGATTCTCCGCGGCTCGCCGAAAGAGGCGATCGTCGAGTCTTCGCCGGACGCAGCTCCACCCGGTGACGTCGACGCGCCCGTGACGAGAGGCGGTCGGAAGCTCGTCGCGGCAATCCTCGGCATCGCGCTCCTCATCGGCGCCGCAGTAGCCGCAGCAGTCATTGCGAGCGGCGACGTCGCTCCGCTCGTCATACCTCCGACGAGCGTCGTTCGGATCGATCCCGACACGCTCGAGCCGACGCAGGCGGTGCGCACCGGTCCGCGAGCCGATCTCGTCGTCGCGGCAGGCGGTTACGTCTGGATCACGCATGGACTGTTCCGGTACGTGGGTGACGATCTCGTCCGAGACGCGGGTGACCGCGTGCTCACGCGCGTCGACCCGTCGACGGGCGAGGCAACGGTCGTCGGCGGAGGCCTCGCACCCTGTGGGCTGACAGCCGACCCCTCCGGCGACGTCTGGGTGGCCAACTGCTTCGCGTCCGAGCGGGACGCGAACGTGGTTCGCGTCGACGCGGAGACCCTCGAGTTCGAGAAGACCATCTCGGTTCCCGGTGGCGCCGGCTTCTTCCGGGGCATCACGTACGGCGGGGGCTCCCTGTGGGTCGCGAACGTCAGCGGCGGTGGCGCCTCCTGGGGGATCACCGAGGTGAATCCGCAGTCGGGCTCGCGACGCTCGATCCCCATCGACCGCCACGCGGGTTGGCTGGCCTGGGCGGACGGCTACGGCGACCTCTGGCTGAACAGCTTCGGATTCGGCAGCGGTTGGGGGAGCGTCTCCCGGCTGAACCCGCAGACGAGCTCGATGAAGAGCTACGAGGCGATCCTCGGCAACCCCGCGACACTCGTCGTCGACGGCGACGCCGTGTGGATCGGAGCGTGGAATCGGCCCGACGTCATCCGTGTCCCGGCACTCGGACCCGGGGGGCCGCGTGTGATGTCATTGCCGACGACGACGCCGAACCCGGTGGGCGTCACGACGATCGCGGCCGGTGCCGGGTACGTCTGGGCGACGGTGCCGAGCGATCACGCGGTGTGGCGGATCGACCCGGCGACGAACGAGCCGATCCGGATCGCGCTGCCGTACTACCCGTGGGGCGTGGCGGCGAGCGACGACGGCATCTGGGTGAGCCTCCGCGCGAACGACGCGCCCTAGGAGTCCACTCCTCGTCTGGAGTTCGCTCGAGCCGCTCACCCACTGACGGGCTCGAGCGCGAGGCCGAGCGTCGCGGCCTCCTCCTCGGCAGCGGCGGCGAGCTCGGCTGACCGCTCCGTGTCGCCCGGCCGTCCGCGCGTGCGGAGCATCTGCGCGTACCACCAACGAGTCCGCGCTGCCATCGGGCGGGCGCCGACTCGCTTGCACATGATCAGTGCGTCGTCGAAGTGGCGTTCGGCGTCGTCGACGAGGCCGGCTGTTGCCGCGAGTCGGCCGAGGAAGGAATCCGCCGGCCCCCAGCACACCGCGGCACGCGCGATCACGAACATCCTGCCTGAGTACGGGCGCAGCGCGTCGTACGCCTGTCGTGCTGCGGCGGCGTCGCCGAGGATCCCGACAGCGATCGTGAACTCCCCGGCGCCGGCGTAGAAGTTCATGTCCTTGACGACTGCGCCGAAGCCGGCGGGACCGAGCTCTGCGAGCGCGACGCGCGCGTCGTCGTGCCGTCCGGCGAGCGCGAGCTGCATCGCAAGCCCGCACCGGAACGCGTCGGACGGGCCTCCACGTGCCACACCCTCTTCGAGGGCAGGTATCCACCGTTCGGCATCGCGGCCCTGCTCGGCGTCGGCGACCCAGCGCACGAGACCCTGATAGATGGCGGCGTTCGTGTCGCCCGCGCGCGATCCGATCTCCGCGGCCTCGTCCGCGAGCGCGCGAACGTCGTCGAAGCGCCCCTCGAGGCACGCCAGCATCGCCCTCCACGCGGGAACCCACCAGGAGTACGCCCCGATGCCGAGCGGCTCGACAAGACGGGCGTAGGCGTCGATCTCGGCGCGGGCCGCGTCGAGGTCGCCTCCCTCCACGAGGTCGAGCACGAGCCACGTGCGTGCGACGAGCGACCGCTCGCGGTCGCCGGTGGACTCCGCGAGGGCGACGAGCTCGCGCGAGACGGCGAGTCGGTCGTCCAGGCGGTCCGGACTCCAGAGGGTCACTCGCCTCGAGGTCAACGCATCGAGGAGCCCGTCCGGCTCGCCCGCTTCTCTGGCCAGTCCGACGGCTTCCTCGCTGAGCTCCTCGCGGTAGGTCGGCGGGTCGACGTAGTACACCTCGATCGCGAGTCGCGCGAGGAGGCGTGCACGCAGCGCCGGCTCTGCGGCGTCCAGCGCCTCGAGCGCCTCTTCGAGGAGGGCCACCAGCTCCTCGTCCGGGTCGAACACCCGCACGCCGACGCCTCCTCGGGCGAGAGCGGCGCGTGCCAGCAAGACGGCGTGCTCGCCTGATCGCGCGAACGCCGCCACAGCTGCGAGTCGCCGATGCGCCTCGTCGACGTTGCCCGTTCGGAGCTGGGCCTCTGCGAGCGCAAGGTCCACACTCGCTCGCTCCTTCTCGTCGTCGAGGAGCTCGAGTGCCCGTTCATAGCGCGCCGTCGCCACGTCGAGGGAATGGAGCGCCCGCGCGTGGTCACCGGCCTCGCGGAGTGCCTGGGCGGCTCGCGCCCGCAGGTCTCCGACGTCGCCTCCGGCGGCGGTCGTGTACTCGAGTGCGCGGAGGTAGTGGTCGGCGAGGAGGTCGGCCCTCGCCTCCGCGCGGTCTGCCGGGAGGGATTCCGCCCAGGCCGCCGCGCGCTGATGCTTCTCGGCTCGGCGCGCGCGGGGCATCTGCTCGTATGCGACCTCGCGGATGAGCGGATGTCGGAACACGAGCTGAGGCTCGCCGGCGACGGTCGACTCCGGCGCTCGCCGCACGAACTCCTTGCGCTGGAGGCTGTCGAGGAGCTCCTCCACGCGATCGCCATCGCCCGAGACCGAGCGCACCGCACCGGGCCAGAAGACCTGACCGACGACGCACGCATCCTGGAGAAAGGCCTTCTCGTCGGGTGTCAGAGCGTCGAGGCGTGCGGCCACGATCCCCTGCACCGAAAGCGGAAGGGCAGCGTCCGGATCTCGGCGACCCTCCGCGAGCATGCGCACGAACTCCTCGGCATAGAGCGGGTTGCCTGCCGCCCGCTCGAGAAGTGCCCGTTCGACCTCGACTTCGATCTCGAGGTCGTTCGCGAGCTCGTGCAGCAACTCGCTTGTCTCGCTCGGCGACAAGGGGTCGAGGCGCACGAGTACGCGACTCGGTGCATTCTGACCCCAGGCGGGTCGCCGCTCGAGGAGCTCCGGGCGTGCTGTGCCGACGACGAGGAGGCGGGTCGGGCTCGAGCCCGCCACGAGCTCGTCGAGGAAGTCGAGCACGGTGTCCTCCGCCCAGTGGAGGTCCTCGAACGCGAGGACGAGCGGGGCGTGGCTCGCGAGCAGCTCGAAGAAGCGTCGCCACGCGGCGAAAGCGTCGACGCGCCCGTCGTCACGGCTTTCGAGATCGCCGCTGAGCCCGACGAGCGGCCGCAGATGCGACGTCACCCAACGGGCGTCGGACGAGTTTGCGCTCAGTGCGCCGACCGCCGCCTCGAGCTTCGCCTCCGCAGCTGCTGCATCGTCTGTCTCCATGATCCCGGCGTACGCCCGGACCATCTCGGCGAGCCCAACGAGGGACGTCCCCGCTCCGTACGGCAGCGAGCGGCCCGTGAGCCAGGTCAGGCCCTCGGTCGCTCGTGCGTCGTGCTCGAGCTCCGCCACGAGACGCGTCTTGCCGATGCCGGGCTCACCCACGAGCAGGACGAGTCGCGACTCCGGCTCGGCGCGCACCGTAGCGAGGGCGCTGCGCAGCGCCTCGAGCTCGCTGGTGCGCCCGACGAGCGTGCCATGGCCGCCGCGGCGACCGCCGCCGATCGCGACGCGTGCGGCGAGCGGCTCGAAGACCCGTATGGGCTCGCTCTTGCCCTTCGCCTCGATCTCGCCACGCGCCTCGTACTCGAAGGTCTCACGTGTCGCCTCGTAGGTCGCCTCGCCGACGAGCACGGCGCCGATCGGTGCGGCCGACTGGATGCGCGACGCGGTGTTGACGATGTCCCCCGCGACGATGCCGATGCCGGTCTCGGACGGCTCGAGGGCGACGAAGGCCGTTCCCGTGTTCACGCCCGCGCGGAGCTCGACGTCGCTGCGCGTTCCCGCCCACGCGCACACAGCGAGCGCCGCACGCACCGCCCGCTCGGGATCGTCCTCGTGCGCGACCGGAGCACCGAACACGGCGAGGACCGCGTCTCCGATGAACTTGTCGACCGTTCCGCCGTGCTCCTCGAAGATCGAGCGCACGTTCGTGTAGTAGGTGGTCAGGAGCGAGCGGACGTCTTCGGGGTCGAGCTCCTCCGAGCGCTCCGTGAATCCGACGAGGTCGGTGAAGACGACCGTGACGACCCGACGTTCTTCGCGTGTCACCGGTCCTGTCTGGCTCGGAAGTGCTCGATCGTCGCGCGCACGCCGTCGGTGAGCGGTGTGTGCTCGACCGGCCCGATCAGGCGCTCGAGGAGGCGGCCCTCGAGCGCCTCGGGGAACGGGAGCTGGCCCTCCTCCCACGTGACGCGTCCTGCGACCGCCGGAGCGGCCGCCTCGATCGCGTCCACGACCTCCTGCATCGTCGAGGAGACGCCGGGGAAGTTCGCCACGTGCGCCCCGTCGGTCGCCGCTCTGGCGGCGAGTGCGAACGCGCGGCCGACGTCGGGCGCGAAGTCGTACTGCGCCGTTCCGCCGTACGCGATCGTGTGACCCTCGCCGCGGGCGGCCGCCTCCATCGCGACCGACGGCCCCGACGTGAGGCCCTGGTCACGTCCCGGCCCGTACACGACGTACGCGCGGATCCCGATGGACGCCACGTCGTCGTCGAACCAGTAGATGCGCGCCGTGCCTTCGTTCGCGAGCTTGAAGACGCCGTACAGCGTCGCCGGGGCCGTTCCGCCCGACTCGGGTGCGGGAGAGCGGTCGGTCGCGTTGTACACCGCGGCCGAGCTCGCATAGGCGAGGCCGCGGATCCGCGCGAGCCGCTTCTTGACCGCTTCGAGGACGACCACGGTCCCGTGCACGTTGACCCGCGCTCCGCGCTCGGGATCGGCCTTGCAGAACGGAACCTGCAGCGCGGCGAGGTGGACGACGTTGGTGATCCCGTGCTCGTCGAGCGCCCGCCCGACCCCGTCCGCATCGGTGACGTCACCCGCGACGAGCGTCACCCGGGCTCGCTCCTCCTCCGTCAGCACGAGTCGCAGGCGCGCGTCGTCCGACCCGAGGTCGAAGCCGACCGGCTCCTCGCCGAGGTCGACGAGCGCCTTCAGCGTCCAGGCGCCGAGGCAGCCGAGTGCGCCGGTGACGAGCGTGCGGGTCTCAGGCAAGCGGCGCGTCCTGGTAGACGGTGACGGTCTCCGTGTAGAACTCGATTGCTGCGCGGCCCTGCTCGTGCGGCCCCCACGCCGAGCCCTTGAGCCCGCCGAACGGCACGTGCACGTCCGCGCCTGCGGTCTGCGAGTTCACGTGCACGATCCCGGCCTGGATCGCGTCCGT
>DASUCN010000135.1:0-8069 GCA_036276015.1 Gaiellaceae bacterium
CGACGACGCCCTGGAGGATCCCGAGTACCGGCTGCGGGAGCACCAGCGGGTCGGCAACCTGCGGTCGATGCTGGGTGTCCCCCTGCTGCGCGAGGACGAGGTCATCGGGGCAATGTCCTTATGGCGACCTGAGCCGGTGCCCTTCACGGATGCGGAGGTGGCGATCGTCACCACCTTCGCCGACCAGGCGGCCATCGCCATGGAGAACGTGCGCCTCTTCAACGAGACGAAGGAGGCTCTCGAGCAGCAGCGTGCGATCGCTGAGGTCCTCCAGACGATCAGCCGCTCCGTGTTCGATCTCCAGCCCGTGCTCGACACCGTCGTCGAGAACACGGCGCGGCTGGCATCGGCCGACGTCGCCCTGCTCTCCACGAGCGCCGGCCAGGACTCCTTTCGGGTCGCGGCGGTCTACGGCGCGCCCCTCCAGGATCCGGACGTCGCCGCACTATGGGCCGACCTGCGAGGCCAGATGGCCCTTCCGGCGCACGCGCGCTCGGTCATGGGACGCATGCTGCTCGGCCGACAGGTCATCCACATCGAGGATCTCAGGGCCGAGCCCGAGCTCCTGGAGGCATCGGTCATCTTGCGCGCGACGGCGGCCCGGACCGTGTTGGCGGTTCCGATGCTGCGCGCAGGTCAGCCCATCGGCGGTGTGGTCGTCGCGCGCCTTGCTGTCCGTCGCTTCAGCGATCGCGAGATCGGGCTCGTGCAGACCTTCGCGGACCAGGCAGCGATCGCGATCCAGAACACGCGCCTCTTCAGCGAGATCCGGGACAAGTCGCAGCAGCTGGAGCTCGCGAGCCGGCACAAGAGCGAGTTCCTCGCGAACATGAGCCACGAGCTTCGGACGCCCTTGAACGCGATCATCGGCTTCTCCGAGGTGCTGTTGCAAGGGATGTTCGGCCCGCTCAACGAGAAGCAGCGCGAGTACCAGCAGGACGTCCTGTCCTCAGGACGTCACCTGCTCAGCCTCATCAACGACATCCTCGACCTCGCGAAGATCGAGGCCGGCCGGGTCGAGCTCGAGCTGAGCGAATTTTCCCTCCCGAGGGCGCTCGAGAACGGCGTCACGATGGTCCGGGAGCGCGCTGCGCGTCACGGCATCCGCGTCGACCTGGATGTCGAGGGGGTCGACCGGATCGTCGCGGACGAGCGCAAGGTGAAGCAGATCGTCTTCAACCTGCTCTCGAACGCCGTGAAGTTCACCGGTGACGGCGGCCGTGTCGGCGTGCGGGCGTCACGGGAGGACGGCGAGATCCGCGTCGCGGTCCGGGACACCGGCATCGGTATCGACGAGGCGGACCGCGAGCGGATCTTCGAGGAGTTCCAGCAGGCGCGCCGTGATCCGGAGCGGTCGCGCGAGGGGACCGGCCTCGGGCTCGCGCTCTCGAAGCGCTACGTGGAGCTGCACGGCGGCCGCATCTGGGTCGAGAGCGAGGTCGGCAAGGGGAGTACGTTCACGTTCGCGCTGCCGCTCGTGCCCGCGGGGAAGGAAGGCTGATGGCGAACGAGCTCGTCCTCATCGTCGAGGACAACGACAAGAACCTGAAGCTCGCGCGCGACGTCCTCCGCTACGCGGGCTTCCGCACGGTCGAGGCGACGGACGGCGAGACCGGCGTACGGCTCGCGGCGGAGCACTGCCCCGCCCTCGTCCTCATGGACATCCAGCTACCGGGCATCGACGGCATCACGGCGCTCGAGCGCATCCGCGCCGACGCGAGGACGGCGGACATCCCGGCAGTGGCGCTCACCGCTTCGGTGATGACCGGCGACCGCGAGCGGTTCGTGAAGGCGGGGTTCGACGGCTTCATCGCGAAGCCGATCGACGTGAGCGCGTTCCCCGGCCAGGTGCGCGACCTCATCGCGCGCGGACGCATGGGAATGACGGCATGACCCTGGTGACCGTGTGAGCGCGAAGATCCTCGCGGTCGACGACATACCGCAGAACCTGCGGCTGCTCGAGGCGGTCCTCGCGCCGCAGGGCTACACGGTCGTCACCGCAGCGACGGGCGAGGAAGCGCTCTTCAAGGTCCTCAGCGAGAAGCCGGACCTCATCCTCCTCGACATCGTGCTTCCCGGCATCAACGGCTACGAGGTGTGCAAGCGACTGCGCGCGGACCCGAAGACGTCGTTCCTGCCGGTCGTGATGGTGACCGCGAGCGAGCTGCCGGAGAAGCTCAAGGCGATCGAGGCCGGCGCGGACGACTTCGTCCCGAAGCCCTTCGACGCGCAGGAGCTCCTCGCGCGCGTGCGTTCGCTCCTGCGGATCAAGACGTACCACGACACGATCGAGCAGCAGCGCGTCGAGCTCGGCGAGTGGGCGAAGACCCTTGAGACCCGGGTCAATGAGCAAGTGGACGAGCTCGCGCGGCTCGGCCGGCTGCGCCGCTTCCTCTCGCCGCAGATCGCCGACGTCCTCCTCTCGCAGGGCGCGGAGGAGATGCTCGCCCCGCACCGCCGCGAGATCACGGTCGTGTTCTGCGACCTGCGCGGCTTCAGCGCGTTCTCAGAGACGGCGGAGCCCGAGGAGGCGCTCGGCATGCTGCGCACGTATCAGGCCGCGATGGGCGATGTCATCTTCAAGCACGAGGGGACGCTCGAGCACTTCGCGGGTGACGGCTTCATGGTCTTCTTCAACGACCCCGTCCCCATGCCGGATCACCAGCTCCGCGCGGTGCGCATGGCCGTGGCGATGCGCGAGCGCTGGGCGGATCTCGCCGCGGCGTGGCGCAAGCGCGGGTACGAGCTCGGCTTCGGCGTCGGCATCGCCGTCGGCTACGCGACGCTCGGCCGGATCGGCTTCGAAGGGCGGTTCGACTACGGCGCCGTGGGGAATGTCGTGAACCTCGGCAGCCGTCTCGTCTCACACGCCAAGGACGGCCAGATCCTGCTCAGCCAGCGCGTTCACGCCGCCGTCGAAGATCACGTCGTGGTCGAACAGGTCGGCGAGCTCACGTTGAAGGGGATGCAACGTCCGGTGCCGGCGCTGAACGTCGTGGCCTTGAAGGAGCCCGTCGCCTCGTAGCGGGCTGTTAGCGGAGCAGCTCCGCGAGCTGGATGAGCTCCATGCCCGAGAGCGTGCTCGAGTACAGCTGGTACGAGCGCGGACCTTCGGTCCACAGCAGGATCGTCGGCTCGACCGACGTCCGGCCGCTCAGCATCCGCGCCTCGATCCCGCGGACGATGACGCTGTCCGCGATGTACGACGCGGGATCCACGCCGCGGAGCGGGTCGGAGAGCGGCACGCGCACGAGCACCGCGACCCGGTCGTCGAGCAGCCGGTAGCGGAGCTGGAGGAGCGCCTCCTCGTCGGCGGGGTACAGGCCGGTCGTCACGCTGTTCGCCACGCGGGCGAACGACTTGTACGCAGTGGGCGGGAGGGCAAGCCCCGACGAGCCCTGGATGACGACGGGGCGGAGCGCTGCGGGATCGCGCTGCGGCTCGGGCGGCGGCGCCGTGGGAGGTCCGCTCAGCACGCGGGGACCGGGCCGGAGGGTCGGCGCGACGGCATCGTCCGCCGCTGGTCCCGGCTGGCGGGATGTATCCCCTGTAACGCCAAGGGCCACACCGATGAACGCAGCCACGCAGAGGCCGGTAACGACCGGCAAGGGCCAGCGGCTGACAGGCCTGGCGAGCTCGGGCCTGTCGAGATCGCTGATCACGGGTGAATAATGGGCCCGCATCCCGCGGGCCAATGCGTGTGGAGGGACTCGATCCATGGGTAGGAATCTGTTCGTCATCCTCGCGGCGGCTGCCATGGTGGTGGCGGCATGCACGCCGGCCGCACCGACCGGCACGCAGCCGACGACCGCGCCGGCAGCCACCGAGGCCCCCGTCAGGGGCGGCACCGCGATCGTCGCGATCTGGCAGGAGCCGGCGACGCTCGCGTACCACTACCTCAATCAGACGGTCAGCAGCATCGTGCTCTACGGCGTCAGCGAGGGCCTCGCCGGCACGTCGCACGAGGGCGAGTACGTGCCGCAGCTCGCGACGAAGATCCCGACGGTCGGCAACGGCGGCGCCGTGGTGAAGGGGAACAAGCTCGACGTGACGTGGGAGCTGAAGCCCGGGATCAAGTGGTCCGACGGTGCCCCGCTGACGAGCGCCGACATCAAGTACACCTGGGAGATCTGGATGAAGGACCCCAAGGTGAACAACCGGACGGGCTTCTCCGAGATCGAGTCGATCGCGACGCCGAACGAGCTCACCGCGGTCATCACGTACAAGTCGATCTACGCGCCCTATCCGCGGAACTTCGAGCACATCATGCCGAAGCACCTCCTCGAGAAGGAAGCGGACATCAGCAAGACGGACTTCGTCCGCCGCCCGATCGGCACCGGTCCGTTCAAGGTCGCCGAGTTCAAGCCCGGCGACTCCATCACGCTCGAGAAGAACCCGAACTACCGCGGCGCGCCGGAGAAGCCGTACCTCGACAAGATCGTGTTCCGGAGCGTGCCGTCGAGCGAGGTCGCGATCGCGCAGCTGAAGGCGGGCGAGGTCCACGCCATGTGGAACCTGACCGAGTCGCAGACACCCGAGATCGAGGCGCTCTCCTCGACCCTCGCGTTGAACGTGGTGCCCGGCCCGACCGTCGAGCGCATCGAGCTGAACACGGCGCAGAACAGGGAGAACACCGACCCGAACAGCGTCCACCCGGTGCTCGGCGACATCGAGGTGCGCAAGGCGCTCCTCTACGCGACCCCCAAGCAGCAGCTCATCGACAAGCTCCTCTTCGGCAAGGCGAAGCAGGGATCGTCCCCGGTCTCGCAGGGCTGGGCCGCGTTCAAAGAGCCACAGGAGGGCTATGACCCCGCGAAGGCGAACGCAGCGCTCGACAAGGCGGGTTGGACGAAGGGCGCCGACGGCATCCGCAGCAAAGGCGGGGTGCGCGCATCGTTGACCTACACGACGACGAGCGGCAACCAGCTGCGCGAGCGCGTGCAGCAGGTGCTCGTCGACGAGTGGAAGGCGGTCGGGATCGAGGTGAAGATCCAGAACGCACCTTCGAGCGTCGTCCTCGCCGGCTCGTGCACGGGCAAGGACCCGCGCAAGCTCGGCACGTTCGACATGCTCATGTACGCCTCGTCGCCGAGCATCGACCCGCACTCCACGATCCTCCCGCGGTACCACTCGAAGCAGATCCCGACTGCGGCGGACTGCTCCGGCCAGAACTACACCCGGATCAAGGACCCGCAGATCGACCGCGCGATCGACGAGGCCGGTGGGACCCTGGATCAGGACAAGCGGAAGGCCGCGTACGCGACCGTCATGAAGAAGCTGAACGAGGCCTACGTGATCATCTGGCTCTATGACCGTGCGGACATCGACGCGCGCAGCGCGAAGCTGCAGGGCTGGAAGCCGAACACCTGGAACCGCTTCACCTGGAACGTCGAGGACTGGTTCCTGAAGAAGTAGCCGAGCAGAAGTAGAGGGGCGGCAGCACTGTGGGTCGCTATGTCATCCGGCGGCTCCTGCAGGCGCTGCCGCTCCTCTTCGCCATCAGCGTCGTCTCCTTCGCGATCCTGAAGTTCACGCCGGGCGGGCCCCTTGCGGCGTACGAGGGGAACCCGGAGTTCACGGAGGCGGACCGCCTCCGGCTCGAGAAGGCCTTCGGGCTCGACCAGCCGCTCCCCATCCAGTACCTCAACTGGATCGGGAGCTTCCTCCGCCTCGACTGGGGCTACTCGTTCGCCAGCCATCAGCCGGTGCTCGGCCTCATCGGCGAGCGCCTGCCGAACACGCTGTACCTCATGGGCACCGTGTTCCTCGTCGTCCTGCTGCTCGCGATCCCGATCGGCGTCTTCACGGCGACGAGGCAGTACTCGTTCTTCGACCACGTCATCACCGGAGCGACCTTCGCGTTCCTCTCGACGCCGACCTTCTGGCTCGGGCTCCTGCTGATCATCTTCTTCGGCCTGCAGCTGCGCTGGCTCCCGCTCGGAGGGATGGCGACACCGGGCGCCGACTTCGACCTGGCGGACCGCCTGCGCCACCTCGTCCTCCCGGTGATGACGCTCGCACTCGTGCAGGTCGGCGGCCACGTGCGCTATCTGCGCGCCTCGATGCTCGAGACGATCGGCCAGGACTTCATGCGCACCGCGCGCGCGAAGGGGCTGTCGGAGCGCGTGCTCACGATGCGCCACGCCTTCAAGAACGCGGCGATCCCGCTCGTGACGATCGTCGCCCTCGACCTGCCCGAGCTCTTCGTCGGGGCGCTCGTCACCGAGCAGATCTTCGGCTGGCCGGGGATGGGGCGGCTGTTCTGGGACGCCGCGACGCGCTCCGACTACCCGGTGCTGCAGGGCATCCTCGCGGTCTCGAGCGCGCTCATCATCCTCGCCAACCTCCTCGCGGACGTCCTGTACGGGTACCTCGATCCGCGGATCAGGTACTCGTAGTGGCGCTCCGGGAGCGCACCTAGATGGCGACCGTCGCGCGGGCCGCGGGGACCGACCTCGCGCAGCCCGTCGCGAGATCGCGCAGCCAGTGGCGCCTCGCCGGCGAGCGGTTCGCGCAGCACCGTCTCGCCCTGGTGAGCATCTTCGTGCTCCTCGCGCTCGCGCTGCTTTCGGCGTTCGCGCCGTTCATCTCGCCCTACGACCCGGAACGGACGCGCTTGCTGGACATCTACGAGCGGCCCTCGCTGAGCCACCCGTTCGGCACCGACAGCCTCGGCCGCGACCTCGCGACGCGGATCCTGTACGGGGGCCGCGTGTCGCTCTCCGTCGGCGTGCTGGCGGTGACGGTCGCGATCTCGTTCGGCACGCTCGTCGGCATGCTCGCCGGCTACTACGGGAAGTGGGTCGACACCGTGCTCATGCGCTTCGTCGACATGATGTTCTCTTTCCCCCGGCTCTTCCTGCTCATCATCTTCGGCGTCTTCTTCAAGGGGATGACCCTCGGGGTCATCGTCCTCGTGCTCGGCCTGCTCTCGTGGATGACGACGTCGCGCCTCGTGCGGGCGCAGTTCCTCTCCCTCAAGGAGCGGGAGTTCGTCCTCGCCGCGCGCGCCGTCGGCGTGCGCGACTGGCGGATCATCCTCCGCCACCTGCTGCCGAACGCGCTCGCGCCGATCATCGTCGCGGCGACGCTCGGCGTCGCGAGCGCGATCATCAGCGAGAGCACGCTCTCGTTCCTCGGCCTCGGCATCCAGCCGCCGACGCCGTCGTGGGGCAACATGCTCCGCGACGCGACGAGCGACATGGAGAAGGCGCCCTGGCTCGCGATCTTCCCCGGGCTCGCCATCTTCCTCGCCGTCGTCTCGATCAACTTCATCGGCGACGGCCTGCGCGACGCGCTCGATCCGCGCCACGTCGTCCGGAGCGGGCAGAAGTAGAGGCCGACCGGCCGGCGCCGCTGGCGATCCTGCGCTCGGTCCCGTTCTTCCGGGAGCTCGACCGCGTCGCGCTCGCCCGGCTCGTCGGCGCGCTGGAGGAGCTGCGGCTGCCGGCGGGCACGCTGCTCATGTCGGAGGGCGACAAGGCCGACGCGCTCTACCTGCTCGAGGAAGGCAGCATCGCGCTGTCGATCGCGTCAGAAGATGGCGACGTGGAGGTCGCCGAGCTCGACGCTCCGGCGCACTTCGGCGAGCTCGGGATGCTGCTCGAGCGTCGCAGCGCGACGGCGCGGACGCTCACGGACGCCCGAGCGTGGAAGCTCCCGCGCGCCCGCTTCGAGGATCTCGTCCGCGAGCGGCCGGAGATCGGGCTCACTGTCGCGCGCGGCCTCGCGGGCCTGCTCGACCGGCGGCAGCGGCAGCTCATCGGCGCGGTCCCGCTCCCGGAGGAGAGCCGGCCGGCGGCCGCGTCGCGAACGAAGGCGCGCCCGACGTGGCGTGCGAGGGCGATCGGCGCCGCGGCGGCCGTCGCGGTCCCCGGACTGCTGTGGGCGGTCCCCGCGCCGCAGGGGCTCGGCGCGGACGGCTGGCACGTCCTGCTCGTCCTCGTGGGCGCGTCCATCGCCTGGACGCTCGACGTCGTGCCGGACTTCGCGGTCGCGATCGGGCTGGCGACCGCCTGGGGCCTGCTCGGCCTCGCGCCGGCGGCGGTCGCGTTCAGCGGCTTCACGAG
>DASUCN010000136.1:0-10639 GCA_036276015.1 Gaiellaceae bacterium
GCTTCCGAAGAGGAACCAGACCGTGCCGCGCTCGCCGAGGTACACCGCGTCGGGCTCGTGGTCGAGCTCGAGGAGCTCGAACCCCGCGCGACTCCGAGCTTCCGCGAGCGAGACACGCTGGCCGAGGACGAGCCCGAGCTCCGACTCGGTGGGCACGACAGCGGGGAGCTCGTCCACGAGCTCGATGCGGACACCCCCGATCTGCAGGAACCGGAGCAGCGCCGAGCGTGCATCGGGGATCGCGAGCGCGGCGAGCAAGGTGGCCGCCAGCGCGAAGGACGCGAGCACGAGCACGAGACGGCGCCTCGGCGCCCGCCGCTTTCGTCCGCCGAGAGCCGCCACGACTCGGGGGGCCAGGTCCGGCGTCTCGGGCACGTCGAGCGCCTGCCCGAGCAGCACCAGCTCGCGCTCGAGGGTGCTCACTCGCCCACCTCCGTCCGCAACCGCGCGAGCGCCCGTGCGGTGCGCGACTTCACGGTGCCGTGGCGCACGCCCAGCGCCTCGGCGGTCTCGAGCTCCGAGAGCTCCAAGAAGTACCGGCACACGAGCACGTCGCGATCGCGCTCGTCGAGACGCCGCACAGCCGCGAGCAGCGCCTCGCGACGCTCCTCGGCCACCAGAGCCGCCTCCGGAGACGGGACCGCGTCTCCGGAGACGTCTGCGGCGGCCGCTCGCAGAGCCAGTGCGTCACGACGCTGGCCCGAGCGGCGGCGGTTGTGGGCTTCGTTCACGACGATGCGAAGAAGCCAGGGCCGGAACTCCGCGCCTCGGCGGAACCGCGGCAGCGCCGCCCAGGCCTTCACGAACGCGGTCTGCGCAGCCTCCTCGGCATCCGCCGCCGAGCCGGTGAGCAGGAACGCCGTCCGGAACGCGATGCCCTGGTACGCACGCACGAGCTCCGCGAACGCACGCTCGTCCCCATCTCTCGCGCGCTCCGCGAGCGCCGCATCGGTTGGCGGCCGGTCCTCCACCGAGCATTTCTACACCGCTCCTCGCCTGCCGGTTCCCGCGGACGGGCCTACCCGCTCGCCGGCGTCAGGCGGCGCGATCGCCGGGCCACGAGCAACGCGGCACCCCCGAGTAGGGCGAACGCAGCCACCCCGAGGCCCACAACCGGAAGCTCGCGCCCACGTCCGTCGGCAGCCGGCGCTCCGATCGCGACGGGCCCGTACGTGACGTGGGAGTCACCGAACCCGCTCCGGATGGTGACGTTCCACGCGCCCTCGGACGGGAAGACGACATCGGCCTCGTAGACGCCGGCCTCGGACGTCTCCGTGGCCAGGAACTCCGTCGCGGCGCCGCTGTCGTCGTAGATCTCGACGACCGGTTGGAGCCCCGCGAGGGGGGTGACCCCGTGCTGCTTGACGTAGATCGTCGGGCTCCAGGTCCCGCCCGCGGACGTTCCGTCCGGAAGCGGCTCGAATCCGACCGTGGCCCAGCCTCCTCCACCTGCGAGCGGCGCAAGCGCGAGCGCGGCGGCGAGCGCACCGAGAACGACGAGTGAACGCATGACTCCTCCTTCGAATCGCTTGCGGTCGATACACCGCCCGCGGAGAGGAGGGTCCCGCGCTACGAGCCCTTGGGCACCGCCATCGTCTCGACCTTGCGAGGAGGCGCAGAGCCCGGTCGCTTCCAGCTGCGCTGCCACCAGGCGAAGAACGCGGCCGACGCGAGAATCGCGACCCCCGCGACCCAGACGTTGAGGCGGACGCCCGCGAACTCGTGCGCTGGATCGACGCGCAGCGTCTCGATCCAGAGCCGCCCCACCGAGTAGACGAGGACGTAGAGCGCGAAGAGGCCGCCGGGCCGGATCCGGCCCTTGAAGCGACGCTCGACGAGGAGGAGCACGCCGGCCGCCGCGAAGCACCAGAGAGCCTCGTACAGGAATGTCGGGTGGAACGTCTCGGAGTCCACGTACTCGATGGGCCGGTTCTCAGGGTCGATCTGGAGCCCCCACGGGAGGTCGGTCGGCCCGCCGAACAGCTCCTGGTTCCACCAGTTCCCGAAGCGGCCGATGCCCTGTGCGACCAGGAGCGCCGGCGCGACGCAGTCGGCGAGCTTCGACACCGATGCGCCGGACCGCTTCGCGACGATGGCGCCGACGATGCAGCCGAGCCCGATGCCGCCCCAGACGCCGAGCCCGCCCTTCCAGATCGCGAACGGCCCCCACCACTCCTCCGGCAGCTCGTCCCAGCTCGTGACGACGTGGTACAGCCGCGCGCCGACGATTCCCGAGGCGACGCCCCAGACGGCCACGCGGAAGATGAGATCCCAGTCTCCGCCACGCCGCGTCCAGCGAACACCCGTGATCGCAACCGCGGCTGCGATGGCAACGAGCAGTGTCAGCCCGTAGAAGTGGATCGAGAGCGGCCCGAGCTCGATGGTGCTCGAGCTGGGCGACGGGATCGACAGAAGCGGAAGCACCGGCGCGCATTCTGCCCGCACGAGGCGAGCGATGCGAGAGAACCTACGGTGCTAGAGGAGTATCTGCAGCGCGAGCTCGACCGTGCAGCCGCGCTCGAGAAGGCTCACCGCGTCGTGCAGGTCGATGTCGTGGCTCGCCGCGAGGACGATCGCCGCCTCGGGGTCGTACCCCGCGCGCTCGAGCGCCTCGTGACGCCACTGCTCGATTCGATCGCGCTCCGACACGTGGACGAGCTCGAGTTCTGCCGCAGACATTTCCGCCGCCCTTCGCCTTGGGGGATGGTGTTACCCGCGTATTCGTCCAGTCAGACGTACCGGATCTCCCCTTTATGGGGGGATTCCCGATTCCCTAACATCGAGGACAACTCGGCGTAACGATTGGGAGATCCGCGCACGCGGTGGCGCTTGCGCGAGTCGGCGCCTCGCGCAGAATGTCCGGATGAGCCAAGGACCGACGCCAGCGTCGACCAAGTCGGCGGAACTCGTCTCGTTCGTTCCGCGCCTGACGCTCGAGTGGCTTCGGGACGAGCCCGAGAGCCTGTGGCGCGAGGTCGACGGCACGCTGGCGTTCGTCGACATCTCCGGCTTCACGGCCATGTCGGAGCGCCTGTCCAGCCTCGGCCGAGCGGGAGCCGAAGAGGTCACCGAGGTCATGAACGCGACCTTCGCGGCGCTCCTTGCGGTGGCCTACGCACAGGGAGGAGGTCTGCTGAAGTTCGGCGGCGACGCGCTGCTGCTTCTGTACGAGGGAGAGGACCACGCGAGCCGCGCGGCACGAGCTGCCTTCGAGATGCGTCGGACACTGCGTGCGATCGGGCGCCCGCGCACGTCCGCGGGCGCCATCCAGCTCAAGATGCACGCCGGGCTTCACTCGGGCACGTTTCACTTCTTCCTCGTCGGCGAGTCGCACCGCGAGCTCCTGGTCAGCGGGCCGTCGGCGTCGGCGACAGTCGCTATGGAGGCGGCGTCGGAGGCAGGAGAAATCCTCGTCAGCGAACGGACGGCGGCACTCGTGGGCGCCGACGCGTTGGGTGAGGAGAAGGACGGCGGGTGGCTGCTGCGGGCTGCGCCCGACGTGCGCGGATCCGTGCAGCCACTCCCGAGCGTCGATGGCGTTCCCATCGAGCTTGCCGTTCCGGCGCCCCTCCGAGCCCAGCTTCTCGAGGTCGGCCCGCTCGAGGGAGAGCACCGGCATGCGTCTATCGCATTCATCCGGTTCTCCGGGACGGATGACGTCATTGCGACCGAAGGGCCGGAGGCAGCCGCCGATGCGCTCGATGCTCTCGTGCGCGCGGTTCAGAAGGCCGCGGAAGAGCACAAGGTCACGTTCCTGGAGAGCGACATCGACCGGGATGGGGGGCGCATCGTCCTCGTCTCGGGTGCCCCACAGACCTTCGGCGACGACGAGGAGCGGATGCTGCGCACGGTCCGGGCGATCGTCGACGCCGGGCTTCCTCTCCCGGTGCACGTTGGCGTCAGCGAGGGTCGCGTCTTCACTGGGCAGGTCGGCGCGAGCTTCCGCAGGACGTACACCGTCCTCGGGGATACGGCGGCGCTCGCTGCGCGGCTCATGGCGCGCGCCCGAGAGGACGAGATCTGGGTGTCCTCCGGCGCGCTGGAACGCGGAGGAGGGTCGTTCGCGTCGACGGAGCTCGAGCCGCTGTCGCTGAAGGGCAAGGCCGAGCCCGTCCAGGCCTACGTCCTCGGCGAGCTGCTGGGGGCGCCGGCTGAACCCGATCTCGGTACGGCAGAGGGTCAGTTGCCGTTCGTCGACCGCGAGCGCGAGCGGGCGGTGCTCAGCGCCTCCGTCGCCCCGGTGCGCATGGGGTTCGGAACCATGGTCGAGCTCGTCGGCGAGCCGGGGATCGGTAAGTCGCGCCTCGCGCAGGAGCTTCGTGAGAACTGTGCGGACATGCGGCAAATCTCGCTGCGTTGTGAGCAGTACGAGGCCTCGACGCCGTACTACGCGTTTCGCCCGTTCCTCCGCTCCCTGCTCGACGTCGAGCTGAACGGCGGCGGCGCGCACAACCGCACCGCGCTCGCCGAGCGTCTCGCCGTGGTCGATGCCGAGCTCGTCCCGTGGACGCCACTCCTCGCCGCCCCGCTCGACGTGGAGGTGGAGACGACCCCCGAGGTGAACGATCTCGATCCCGCCTTCTGGCGTGCGCGCCTGCATGGAGTGATGGGGACGCTCCTAGGGCATCTGCTCGACTCCCCCACGCTCCTCGTCTTCGACGACGTCCACTGGATGGACGACGCATCGTCGGAGCTCCTGCGCTACCTCGGAACGCAGCTTCCGACGCGTCCTTGGCTCGCGTGCACGACGCGGCGCCCAGGCGATGGCGGCTTCGCCGCGGCTGAAGGAACGCCCCCGCTCCCCGCGTTGACGCTGCGGCTGGAGCCGCTTCCCGTCGACGACGCGAAGACGCTCGCCCTCGCCGCTGCCGGCGATCGGAGGCTCACGGACGAGGAACTCGCGGCGCTCATGGAGCGCGGCGCCGGCAACCCGCTCTTCCTCCAGCGGCTGGCCAGCGTCGGCGAGACCGCCGATCAGGCGGAGGAGCTCCCCGAGACGGTCGAGGCGTTGGTCGCGACGCGGATCGATCAGCTCGCTCCTGGCGACCGGGCGCTGCTCCGGTGGGCTGCGGTGCTCGGCGTGTCGTTCTCCGGATCGCTGATCGCGGAGGTCCTCGAAGGCGACACGGAGGTCGGAGCGGCAGCCGAGGCGTGGGACCGACTGGGAGAGTTCGTCGAGCGCGACCCGAACGTCCCGGGCGCGTTTCGCTTTCGGCACGCACTGATCCGCGACGCCGCGTACGAGGGCCTTTCGTACCGTCGCCGCCGGGAGCTCCATGGCCGGGTCGCCGAGGTCATCGAGCGGCAACAGGGCGACCGCACCGACGAGGTCGCCGAGCTCCTGTCGTTCCACTTCGCCAGCGCGGGAATGTGGGAGCAAGCATGGACGTACTCGCGGCTGGCCGGCGATCTCGCGCGCGAGGTCTACGCGAACGTCGATGCGGCGAGGTTCTACGAGCGCGCCCTCGAGGCGAGTCGGGAGATCGGAGAGCTCGCCGACGACGAACTGGCGCAGACGTGGCGCGCGCTCGGTGAGGTCCGCGAGGCAGCCGGCGACTACCGGGCTGCGATCGATGCCCTCAAGGAGGCCACCCGCCTGTTGAAGCACGATCCCGTCGCTCAGGCGGAGATCTACGAGGCGCGCGCGCTCGCGTGGGCGCGCCTCGGGTCGTACCCGACGGCGCTCCGTGAGACGAAAGTCGGCGTCGAGTGCGTCGCGTCGTCGACGACCCCGGAGGCGCAGCGCGCGGCCAACAACCTGCTCGCCCTGCGGGCCCAGATCCACCTGCAGCAAGGCCGACCGCGCGACGCGATCAAGGTCGCGAACGAGGTGGTGGCACGCGCAGAGCCGCTCGGGCCGAGCCGCGCGCTCGCGCGGGCGTACTCGGCGCTCGACGGCGGCCATCTCGATCTCGGGGAGCCCGAGAAGGCGACGCACGAGGTCATGGCACTCGAGATCTACCGCGAGCTCGGAGCGGCACGCTGGGCGGCCGTGATCGAGTCGAACCTGGGCGTCCAGGCGTATGCGGAAGGTCGCTGGCGCGAAGCGTCCGACTACTACACGCATTCGCAGCGGGAGCTGGAGCGGCTCGGCGACTCGACGCAGGCGGCCTTCGCCGGCGCGAACCTGGGCGAGGTTCTGATCAGCAGAGGGCTCCTCGAAGACGCCGAGCGCGTCCTCGAGGACGCGCAACACACGCTCCGCGCTGCGGAGCACGTCACCGGCTCGATCTTCTCGGAGACCCAGCTCGCGCGGCTTGCGCTCGTGCGCGGGAACGTCGACGAGGCGATCGCCGACCTGACGCGGATTGTGGACGAGGCCGTGTCTGTGGGCAGCGCGAGCTTCGCTCTGGAGGCATGGATCTATCTCGCGGAGGCCTACACGCAGCACGGAGAGGCGGAGCGGGCGCTCACCACCCTCACAGACGCCGAGCGGACGCTCGGATTGGAGTCGTCACCGCTCGCGGCGCATCTGGCGCGTGTGCGCGCCGTCGCGCTCGCGCAGCAAGGCGACCCCGTCGGTGCCAACGAGCAGGTCGACCTCGCCCTCACGATCGCACAGCGTCAGCGGCTGCTGTACGAGGAGGAGCAAGCGCTACGCGTGCGCACCGCGCTGCTCGTGGCGCAGGGTGAAGGCGAGCGCGCTGCCGAGACGCTCGGCGAGGCGGAGCGCCTCGCCGAGCGTCTCAAGGCGTCGTCCTAGCCGATCTGCCGTCCGCCGTCGTACGCGGTGTAGACCCTGAACACAGCGTGCACGGTGCCCGTCCCGGCTGTGACCGTCTGCTGCCCGGAGACGATGCACGACGTCGCGTCGGTGTTGTCGAAGTTCTTTCCGAGGACGTCGTCCGGATCCGCCAGCTCACCGGACGGCTGCCCGGCAACTGGATCGATGAGGCAGTACGGCATCGGCTTCAAGTCGCCGTCGAGGAACGGCGGTTCGTCGTCGTAGTACAGCGTCGCCTGCTGGCCGGCGAGATCGTCGAGGTCGATGTCCGCCGTGAGCGTCTCCAGGAGGATGATCTGATTCGAGCACTCAGACGCCGGGGCGCCTCCCGGATCGCCGCACTTGACGATCGGCGAGAACCGGAAGTTCGTCCTCCCGTCCTCGTCGACCCACACGTCCTGTACGTAGAAGGCGTTCAGCTTCGTCGAGTTCGAAGCCGGGTCCACGATGTACCCGTCCACGTTTGTGGCGGGCGTGTTCGGACCCACCGGTCCGACGACCGGCACGACCAGGAAGTCGGTACTCGTTGACGACGCGTTTGCGGCCAGGTTCGGGAGCAGCTTGGCTGCCGACGATGTCGGCCCGTTGAGCGCAGTGGAGATCGGGCCGCACTGCGTATTCCCGACCGGCTTCTGGAGCCCCCACTTCGACGCGTTGTCCGGGTCGCCTGACGGAACGCTCACGCAGACCTTGTAGTCCGACAAGGTCGGGACGTTCGAGAACGCGTATGCACCTGGATCGGAACTGGTGGGCGAACCGGCTGTCACGGCCTCAACCAGTTGGTACGTCGACACATCAGCCCCGACGTCCTTCGAGTACAGCTTGACCGTCCAAGCCTTCGGAATGTCACTGTTGTTGAACGCGCCGTCACCAGTCACGTAGCCGTTGTCGAGATTGCGGTCCTGATAGACGCGACCCGAAACGGTCACGCAACGAACGACCTTCAACGTCGGGAACGAACCCTCATGTGAGAAGAGGTTCGCGTCGCCGCCCGAGTCGTTGAACCTGTTCGACTGCTTCGCGACGGCGTTGATCGTCGCCGAGAACGTTACGCCCGTGTTGAACGTGACGTTGATCTCCTTCGACGCTCCAGGCACGAGCCCGACATTCTCGAGCACGAGGATGTCCTTCGGCCCGTTCGACGACGTGCTCGTCTTGTTGGTACGGAGCGTCGTTCCCGGAGCCGACGCCACCGTGTTCGGCGGGAAGTAGATCTCCGCCGAGCCGAGGGTCTGCGGGCTTCCCGTGTTCTTGATGGTCACCTTCGTGGTCGCAGGTGACGCACACGTTGTCGTGGTCGGTGAGAGCGTGAGCTTGTACGTCTTGTCGGCGGCCGCGGCGCCGATCGCGAGCGGTATTGAGACCGCCGCCACGACGACGCCTAAGGCGAGTGCGACCAGCCACGCCGCCCTCCGATGTCGTCGGTAGCTCCTTCGCACGTGTTGCGTCATGCCCCTCTCCTCAGTCCGCAGGTAAACCTCGACGCGAGCTCTTCCCCAGATACGCGACGCGCCGGATACTAGTTGGAAAGCCGGCGCGAGTGAACACGGCGGGGTCGACGACGTTCTGGACAGACGCCACCACGACGCTAGGATCGACGCATGCCGCTCCGCAGCGACGCGAAGATGAAACTCCTCCGGGGTGTGCCCCTGTTCGCGGGGTGCTCGAAGTCGGAGCTTCGTCGGCTCGCGGCCATCGCCGACGAGATCGACCTGCGCGAGGGAACGGTCTTGACGCGCGAGGGCCGAACGGGGCACGAGTTCTTCGTGATCGTCGAAGGCACCGTGAGGGTGGCCAAGGGGTCGAAGAAGCTCGCCGACCTCGGGCCGGGGTCCTGGCTCGGAGAGATCGCGCTCCTCACGAAGGCTCCCCGCACGGCCACGGCCACGGCCACATCGCCGGTGCACGCGCTCGTGATCACCGACCGGGAGTTCCGGAGGACGATCGAGGAGATGCCCTCGATCGCGATGAAGGTGCTCACGTGTGTCGCCGAGCGCCTCTCGCGCACGCCGGAGAGCTGAGGCGCGCCTCAGAAGCTGATCAGACGACGCACGACTCGCCGAGGAGCGCGCGCACCTCGGCGAAGAAGTCGGCCTCCGGCTTCACGCGGTACTCGGGGCCGAGGGCCAGCGTCCGCTCGCCGAGCGAGGTCTCGAGCGCCAGGTAGATCGGGGCCTCGCCGGGGAAGTCGGCCACGAGCGTCGCGAGCTCCCGAACGATCCCCGCATGTGCCTGCCTCGCGTCGATCCGCAGGCGCACCTCCTTGCGAACGAGCGCGGACTCGAACGCGGAAACCTCGCTCGCCACGAGCTTCGTCTCGCCTGCCTGCTTGTGGTCGACACGTCCCTTGACGACGAGGATGCGGTCGGCCTCCAGGAGCTCTCGGGCCGCGGCGTACGTCGAGTTGAAGACGACGACCTCCGCGCTGCCGGTCGGGTCGTCGAGCGTGACGAACACCATCGGCTCGCCGCGCTTCGTCGTCACCTGCTTGAGGCTCGAGACGATGCCGCCGACCGTGACGAACTCGCCGTCCCGGCGGCGCTCGAGGTCGGTGAGCGCACAGTCGGTCTTGCGCCGGAGCTCGCTGCGAACGCGCTCGAGCGGGTGCTCGGAGACGTACAGCCCGAGCGTCTCCTTCTCGAGGCGAAGCAGCTCACGCTCGTCGAACTCCTGCGTGGAGAGAACGGGGTGCTGGTGCTCGCTCGCGATCTCGGCGGAGCCGAGGTCGCCGTCGAAGATCGAGGCCTGGCCCGCGAGCCTGTCGGCGGAGACGCGCTGTCCGTGGCCGAGGACGACCTCGAGCGCCGCCAGCATCCCCATGCGAGTCGCCCCGGTCGAGTCGAGCGCGCCACACTTCACGAGCGACTCCAGAGCGCGCTTGTTCAGGACCTGCGGGTCGACGCGCTCGGTGAGCTCCCAGATCGACTCGAACGGCCCACCCTCGGCGCGCACGCGCACGATCGCCTCCGCGGCGGCCTCCCCCACGTTCTTCACCGCGTTCAGCCCGAAGTGGATCACGCCACCGACGACAGCGAAGTCCTGCTGCGAGGAGTTGACGTCCGGCGGCAGGACGTCGATGCCCATCTCGCGGCACGCGTTGACATAGAACGGCACACGGTCCTTCGTGTTCATCACCGAGGAGATGAGCGCCGCCATGTACTCCTTCGGATGGTTCGCCTTCAGCCAGGCCGTGCGGTAGGCGATGAGCGCGTAGCAGGCGGCGTGCGCCTTGTTGAAGGAGTAGTCCTGCGAGGACTCCATGTCCTTCCACAGCTGCTGTGCGACGGCCGAGGCGACCCCGTTCTCGGCACAGCCCTCGAGGAACTTGTCCTTGAGGGACGCCATGAGGGAGTGGATCTTCTTGCCGATGGCCTTGCGGAGAGTCTCCGCCTCGGCCGGCGAGAAGCCCGCGAGCTCCTTCGCGATCTGCATGTACTGCTCCTGGTAGATGCAGATCGCGTAGGTACCGCCCGTGATCGCCTCCAGGCGCGGATCGAGGAAGGACACGCTCTCCCGACCGTTCTTGCGTGCGGCGTACATCGGGATGTAGCCCATCGGCCCCGGCCGGTAGAGGGCGACGAGCGCGATCAGGTCCTCGAACTCCGTCGGCTTCACCGACCGGAGCGCCTCGCGCATGCCCGACGACTCGAACTGGAACACGCCCGTCGAGTCGCCGCGCGCGAGCATCTCGTACGTCTTCACGTCGTCAAGTGGAAGCGCCCCGATGTCGATCCCACCGACGAGCTCGACCGCCTTGTCGATGACGTCGAGGTTCCGCAGGCCGAGGAAATCCATCTTCAGGAGGCCGAGCTCGACGACGTCGCCCATATTCAGCTGCGTGACGACCTCCGAGTCCGAGCCCTTCTGCTGGAGCGGGACGACCTCGATGAGCGGCTGCGCGCCGATCACGACGCC
>DASUCN010000137.1:0-4853 GCA_036276015.1 Gaiellaceae bacterium
GCCAGGGCACGAAGCTCGAGTGGTGCTCGAGGTCGGTGACGACGACGACGTCGCCCGGCCCGAGATGGTCGAGGCCCCAGGCGTACGCGACGAGATTCAGCGCCTCGGTCGCGCTCCGCGTGAACACGACCTCCCGCTCCGACGGTGCGTTGACCAGTCCGGCCACCTTCACGCGCGCTCCTTCGTACCCGGCCGTCGCCCGCTCGGCGAGCCGGTAGACACCGCGGTGCACGTTCGCGTACGAGTGCTCGTAGAACTCGCGCATCGCGTCGAGCACCTGCCTCGGCTTCTGCGTCGACGCGGCCGAGTCGAGGAAGGCCACCGGCTTCCCGTTGACGAGCTCGTCGAAGACTGCGAAGTCCGCGCGCAGCCGGTGCGCGTCGAGCTTCGTCTCCTGGGTCACGGCCACGTCAGGATCGTACCCCCGCGCCCCCGGTCAGCCGAGATCGACACGGCCGTTCGTCGCCGCCCGCTCGGCCGCACGTCGCACGCGCTGGGCGGTCACGACAGCGTTCGTGAGGAGGTCCTGAACGAGCTCCATGCGAACGCGCTCGGAGGTCTCGGCGAGCAGCGCCAGCTTGGCGTCGGCGGGCAGCTCGACCTTGCCGGCGAGCGCGAACGACAGCTGCGGCGCATCCGGCTGCGGAGGGTCGACCTCGCTGCTCGTGACCTCCCGAAGCTGCTCGAAGAGCCGTAGAGCCTCGTCGACGGCGGCCTGCGCCGGCGGATCGTCGTCGTCGACGACGGGGGTGACGAGCCCGGTGTTGTACGGGCGGCCGTCCGTGAGCTCCGTCAGCCGGAAGCGCTCGCCCCCCTCCACGAGGATGTTCAGCCGTCCGTCCTCGAAGCGCGTGAGGACCTCGGTCACGCGTGCCCGCGTGCCGAGGTCGCGTAGGCCGTCGTCGTCCGCGTAGACGAGGCCGAACTCCTCGTCGCGCTCGAGGCACTCGCCGATCAGCTCCTTGTACCTCTCCTCGAAGATGTGCAGCGGGAGCTGCTCGGTGGGCAGCAGGACGATGCCGAGCGGGAACAGTCCGAGCTCGTCCATCGGAGAAAGCCTATGCGGAGGCGGCCGTCAGCCGGTGCGCTCGAGATCGAGCGCCAGCGAGTTGATGCAGTAGCGCTGTCCCGTCGGGGCGGGGCCGTCGTCGAAGACGTGCCCGAGGTGGCCGCCGCAGGTCGCACACGTGACCTCCGTGCGGACCATCCCGTGGCTCGTGTCGGTCTCGGTGACCACGCTGTCGAGCGACGTCGGCTCGTAGAAGCTCGGCCACCCGCTGCCGGACTCGAACTTCGTGTCCGAGCGGAAGAGCTCGGTGCCGCAGCCCGCGCACCGGTAGACGCCCGGCGCATGCTCGTCCCAGTACGCGCCCGTGAACGCGCGCTCGGTGCCCTTGTTGCGAAGAACCTCGTACCGCTGAGGCGACAGCCGTTCGCGCCACTGGGCGTCCGTGAGCTCGACTTTCTCCACGCGACGAGCGTAGCGGCTAGAGGACGACCAACGACAGGGCCACGAGCTGCGCCGTCGCCGCGACGATCACGAGCACGTGGAAGACCTCGTGGAAGCCGAACGTCGCCGGGTAGGGATTGGGCCAGGTCGTCGCATACGCGAGGGCTCCGACGGTGTACAGGCCGGCGCCGACGATGACGAGGACGCCAGGCGCGATCCCGAGCGCGGAGAAGAACTGCGGAACGGCGATGACTCCGATCCACCCCACGGCGAGGTAGGCGATGGCCGAGACCCACCGCGGAGCGTGGATCCAGTAGAGCTCGACGACGATGCCGAGGACCGCGCCAGCCCAGACGGAGCCAAGGATGATCGCGCGGAACGACCCTTCGAAGGCGACCAGCGAGAAGGCCGTGTACGACCCGGCGATGAAGACGAAGATCATCGCGTGATCGACGCGGCGCGCCCGCAGTCGAGCGGCGGCGCTCCGCCACGGGAAGCGGTGGTACAGCGCACTCGCCCCGAACATCGCCGCGAGAGCCGCAACGTAGACCCAGACCACGAAGCGCTCGAGGTGGCTGTCCGTCAGCGCGACGAGCACGACGCCCGCCGCGAGCGCGGCGAAGAAGGCGTACTGGTGGAACACCCCGCGCATACGGGGCACGACGGGCGAGTCCATCGCCTCATGATGCCGCGTGGGCGCTATGCCTGTGGGATCCGCGCCTCGAGCGCTGCCGCGAGCGCCTCGCGGACCGGCTCGAGCTCGACGCGGTCGAGCACGTCCTGGAAGAAGCCGCGCACGATCAGGCGCTCTGCCTCTGCGCGCGTGAGCCCGCGCGTCATGAGGTAGAAGAGCTGCTCGCGGTCGACCTGGCCGAGCGTCGCCCCGTGCGTGCAGCGCACGTCGTTGGCCATGATCTCGAGGCCCGGAATCGAATCCGCATGGGCCGACTTGGAGAGGAGCAGGTTGCGATTCTCCTGGTAGGCGTTGGTCTTCTGCGCGCCCTCCTCGACGCGGATCATCCCGCGCCAGACCGCGCGGGCCGTGTCGCGCAGCGCGCCCTTGAACGCGAAGTCCGACGTCGTCGACGGCGCGATGTGCTCCTGGAAGGTGTCGTAGTCGAGGTGCTGCGTGCCGTCCGCGAAGTACGCGCCCGTCACGCGCGAGGTCGCGCCCGGCCCGGCGAGGTCGTTCTGGATCCAGACCTTGCCCTTGGCCGAGCCGAAGCCCCCCGCCACCCAGTCGAGCTCGGCGTCGCGCTCGACACGGGCGTGGTGCGACCCGAAGTGCCAGGTCCCGCGCGAGAGGTTCTGCACGGACACGTACTCGACCTTCGCAGCCTGCCGGACGACTATCTCGACCGCGGCGTTCGAGTACGCGGCCAGGTCTGGCGTGGACGAGACGTACTCCTCGACCAGCGCGAACCGGCTTTCCGGCTCGGCGACGACGAGGAGGCGCCAGAAGAGCGAGCCGCCCGCCACGGAGTTCGCGATGCGCACGTAGAGCGGCTGCTCGAGCACGACGCCCTTGGGGACGTGCACGAGCAGGCCGTGCTCCCATCTGGCCGCGTTGTGCGCTGCGAACTTCTCATTCCAGCCGACGAGCGAGTACAGGAGCTCGTGGTCCTCGGGCAGGGGCTCGAAGCGAACCCCCTCCGGGACGGAGGCGATCTCGATCCCCGCCTCGCCGACGTACGCGACCCCGGCGGCGTCGAGCTGGAGCATCGTCGGCGGGGCCGCGATCTCGGACGCGCCGTCGGCGCTCCATCCGTCCGGGTCGAAGCCGGACAGGTCGGTGAAGCGCCAGTGCTCGTCCTTCGTCGTCGGGAGGGGGAGCGCGGCGTAGCGCTCGTTGAGCTCCGATCGGCTCGCCATCACGGCATGCTCCCGTCGGGGTAGGGCGCGTAGCGGCGGTGCAGGAGCACGCGGTTGCCGGCCGGGTCGTTCACGCCCGCTCCCCTGCAGCGACCCGAGTCCCACATCTCGCCGACCTCGACGCCGGCCTTCTCGAGCGCGGCTTTCGCGGCCGCGACGTCGGCGACGCGCAGCGCGATCGTGGACGGCGGCAGCTGCGCGAACTCGTACTCGTGCGTGTGCGGCGTCATCACCGCGAGCGTGACGTTGCCGCCCTCGTACTCGACCCAGTCGTCGGCGGGCGAGTTCGGGTTCCGGGGGAGGCCGAGGAGCTCGCCGTAGAAGCGGTTGGCCGCGTCGATGTCGTCGACGGGCACGCGGATGTAGTCGACGCGCTCGACTCCGATCACTGCTCGCCCTCCTCCGGGGCGTAGCGGCGGTGGAGCATGAACACGTTCCCATCCGGGTCCGCGAAGTGCGCCATGTGGCACACGCCGGTGTCGAACGTCTCGCCGAAGAACTCGAGGCCTCGCGCCTCGAGCTCGCCGCGGGCCTCCTCGACGTCGGCCACGCGGAGCGCGATGGGCGCCGTGTGCGGGCCGCGGAACTCCTGGCCGATGTTCGTGGGATCCATGAGGTAGAGGAACGCGTTCTCGCCGAGGCGGAACTCCGGCCAGGCACCCGTCCCCGTCTGCTCGAGCCCGAGCGTGTCGCGATAGAACGCCGTCGAGCGTTCGAGATCGGTGACCGGCACCGAGACGAAGTCCGCGCGCTCGACGTTCACGCGGCTGCGTTGGCGTACGGCGCGTAGCGCTTGTGGAGCGCGAGCCGGTTCCCGTCCGGGTCGCCGAAGATCGCCATGTGGCAGACGCCCGTATCGAGCGTCTCGCCGGTGAACCGGACGCCCTTCGCCTCGAGCTCCGCGCGCGCGGCCTCGACGTCGTCGACGTGGAGGAGGGCGATCGGGCTTGGCTGCGGCTCGAACGTTCCACCGTCCTCCGTCGGGTCCCAGATCTCGAAGCACGTGTCGCCGACCCAGAACTCGAAGCGGGTGCTCTCGTCCGGCCGGAGGCCGAGCGTCTCGACGTAGAACGCCCGCGACCGCTCGAGATCCTGCGTCGGGATCTCGACGGCGTCGACCTTGCTGATCAGGGCGGCCATGATCTCTGGCTAGCGAGCGTCGCGCAGGACGACTGCGGACAGCGAGCTAGCCAACCGAGCCCTCCATCTGGAGCTGGATGAGCCGGTTCATCTCGACCGCGTACTCGAGCGGCAGCTCCTTCGTGATCGGCTCGACGAAGCCGGAGACGATCATGGCCGACGCCTCCGCCTCGGAGAGCCCGCGCGACATGAGGTAGAAGAGCTGCTCCTCGCCGATCTTCGAGACGGTGGCTTCGTGCCCGAGGTCGACATCGGACTCGTCGACCTGGATGTACGGGTACGTGTCCGAGCGCGACTCCTCGTCGAGGATGAGCGCGTCGCAGACGACCTTCGACTTCGAGCCGACCGCGCCCTTCGCCACCTGCAGCAGGCCGCGGTAGCCGGCGCGGCC
>DASUCN010000138.1:0-7497 GCA_036276015.1 Gaiellaceae bacterium
ATCGCGACGCCCGATTCGTGCACCTGCTTGATGATCTCGAAGCTCCGCTCGACGAGGATCGGCGCAAGGCCCATCGAGGGCTCGTCCATCAGCAAGAGACGGGGGCGGGACATGAGGGCGCGACCCATCGCGACCATCTGCTGCTCGCCGCCCGAGAGCGTGCCGGCCAGCTGCGAGCGGCGCTCGTACAGGAGCGGGAAGAGCGAGTAGACGCGCTCGAACTCCTCCGCGAGATCCGCCTTGGGGCGGAGGTAGGAGCCCATCTCGAGGTTCTCGAGCACCGTCATCGGGCCGAAGAGGCGCCGGTTCTCGGGCACGATCGCGAGCCCGCGCTTGATGCGGTGCGACGTCGGCATGTTCGTCACGTCCTCGCCCGCGAAGGTGATCGTCCCCGTTCGTGGGCGGACGAGCCCGAGGATCGTCTTCAGCGTCGTCGACTTCCCGGAGGCGTTGCCCCCGAGCAGGCAGACGAGCTCGCCCTCTCCGACGTAGAGGTTCGAGTCCGAGAGGATGTGGATCGACCCGTAGTACGTGTTGATCCCCTCGAGCGCCAGCAGAGGCGCCGCTCCGTTCGCCTCGGTCACTTGCTCTCCGTGGCGCCGGTTCCCAGATACGCCTCGACGACCCGCGGGCTCGTGGCCACCTGCTCGAAGGTGCCCTCGGCGATCTTCACCCCGTGGTCGAGCGCGACCACCCGGTCGGAGATGCCCTCGACGACGTGCATGTCGTGCTCGATGACGAGGATCGTGTACCCGCCCTCGTCGCGCAGCTGCGAGATGAGCTCCGTTATCTCCTGCGTCTCCTTCGGGTTCATGCCGGCCGCAGGCTCGTCGAGGAGGAGCAGACGCGGGTTCGTGGCGGTCGCGCGCGCGATCTCGAGCCGCCGCCGGTTCGCGTAGGAGAGGCTGTAGGCGGGCTGGTCCCAGCGATAGCCCATCAGGCGGTCGCCGAAGAACGCGAGCCGCTTCTCGGCGAGCTCGCGGATCTCGCGCTCCTCGCGCCGCATCCCGGGCGTGCGCAGCATCGACCGGACGACTCCGGACTTCGTGTGGCCGTACGCGGCGGCCATCACGTTCTCGCGCACGGACATGTTCAGGAAGAGCCGCAGCGTCTGGAACGTCCGCGCGATGCCGCGCTGCGTGATCCTGTGCGGCGCGATGCCCTTGATCGACTCGCCTTCGAAGAGAATGTCGCCTCCGGTCGGCTCGTAGACGCCCGTGATGAGGTTGAAGAGAGTCGTCTTGCCGGCGCCGTTCGGCCCGATGACGCTGACGATCTCGTCCTCGTCGACGTGAAGGTCGAGCTCGTCCACGCACTTGAGCCCTCCGAACGCCATCGACACGCCCTTCAGCTCGAGCAGCGCGGCCACTAGACGATCTCCACCCTGCGCTCGCCGAGGATTCCCGCGGGACGCGTGACCATCACCGCGACGAGCATCGCCCCCAGGAGCACGAACCGCGTGACGTCGGGCTCGGTCGACAGGACGTTCTCCCACACGAACGCGGCGAGGTAGAGCGTCGGGACGACGACGGCCGCTCGCCAGAGCCCCTTGACCGTCGTCGCAAGCAGGACGAGCGCGACGAGCCCGATGTAGGCGATCGTCTTGGAATCGCCCGGAGACGCCGGGAGAACCACCCAGGCGTCGAGGAAACGCGAGACGGAGTCGGCCTCGAGCGGCGCGGACGTGGTCCACGAGTCGTCGATCGCGCCGGCGACGGCATGCACGACGAACCCGAAAACGAGGGTCCCGGCGAGCACCACTGCGGCCATCCAGCGCGGCCGGAGGACGAGGATCACGGCGAGGAGGATGACGAGGTAGAAGACCCAGCCGGAGACGTCGGGATCGCGAAGCGCCTCGAGGAAGACGTACACGATGACCGCGCCCAGCACCGCTCCGGTCTGGCTCCCGACGCCTCCCAGGATGAGCATCGCGTACACCGTGATCAGCAGCGTGAGCGAGAACGTCTCCGGGAACACGCCGACCTTGAGCGAGGCGAAGAGCGAGCCCGTCAGCGCCGCCACCGCAGCGCCGAACGCGAACGCGAGGAGCTTCAGCCACTCGGTCGGCATGCCCATGAGCTCGGCCGCGAGCGTGTCCTCGCGGAGCGCCCGCCAGGCGCGTCCGATCCTGGAGTGGTTGACGAGGTAGAGCGCGGTGAAGACGACGAGGAACAGCCCGAGCGCGACGTAGACGTAGTTCGAGTTGAAGATGCCGTTCTTCGAGACGACGATCTCCCGGCCGAAGACGTCGAACGGGTCGAGGTTGGAGATGCCGTTGACGCCGCCCGTCAGGTCAACGCCGAACAGGTCGTGGCCGTTCGTGACGATGCTGATGAAGATCTGGTACGCGAACAGCGTGACGATCGCGAGGTAGTCGCCCGAGAGCCGCCACGAGGGAAGCCCGACGAGGAGCCCGAGCAGAGCGCCCGTCACGACGCAGATCGCCATCACCACGAGCGAGGAGACGTGGAGGTCGAACTTCTCGGAGCTCAGGATCGCGTAGGTGTAGGCGCCGAAGCCGAAGAAGGCGATGTAGCCGAGGTCGAGGAGACCCCCCCACCCGACCGCGACGTTGAGGCCGATCGCGAGCAGGCAGAAGATGAGCGTGTCGAAGACGACGGCGTTGACGTAGCCGTCGTCGGTGAGCAGCGGGATCGACGCGACGACGACGGCGAAGAGCAGGAGCCGCGCCCACCCGGGAACGCGATCGAGCGCCTGCTCCAGGCGGTTGCGCCGGATGTTCTCGCCCGAGCGCGCGACCCACTCGTCCTGACCGATGCGCGGGCCCTCGCTCATCACACCTTCCTGATGTCGGGGCGCCCGAGGATGCCCTGCGGCCGCACGAGCATGAACACGATCAGCAGCGAGAAGATCACGAGGTTCGAGAGCCCCACGGGTATGCCGATCCACTGCGTGAAGTAGGTGACCGTGAGCGCCTCGACGGTCCCGAGCAGGATGCCGCCGAGCATCGCTCCTGGGATCGACCCGATGCCGCCGATCACCGCGGCGGTGAAGGCGAACAGGCCCGGGGTGAAGCCCATCTGCGGGAACAGGTCGGTGCGCAGCGCGAAGAGGACGCCCGCCGCGCCCGCGAGCGCGCCCGCCAGGACGAAGGCGAACATGATCACGCGGTCGATGTCGATGCCCATCATCGCGGCGGCGTCGCGGTCGATCGAGGTCGCGCGCATCGCCTTCCCGATTCGCGTGCGCGCGACCAGGAGCCAGAGCAGCACCATGAGGACCACTGCGGCCACGATCCCGATCACTCGCAGCCACGAGATCGTGAACGAGCCGATCGTGATCGCCGGCTCGTAGAGCTTCCCGCCGGCCATGTTGAACGTGTCGTACGTGCGGTGCTCGGCACCGAAGAGGAGCTGCACGCTGTAGGACAGGAAGAACGAGACCCCCAGGGCGCTGATCAGCGGCGCGATGCGCGGCGCGTCGCGGAGCGGCCTATATGCAAAGCGCTCGATCACGACGCCGAGGACCGCGCAGGCGGCCATCGCGGAGACGGCCATCAGCAGGAGGACGAGCCAGATCGAGATGTCGGGGTCGATCCCGCCGCCGAAGAGGGTGAGGACGCCGAACCCGACGTACGCGCCGATCATGAACACGTCGCCGTGCGCGAAATTGAGGAGCTTCAGGATCCCGTACACCATCGTGTACCCCAGGGCGATCAGGGCATAGGTGCTCCCGAGCGTCGCCGCGTTGACGATGGTCTGGAAGAACTGGTCGTAGTCCACGGGGTTGCGCGAGCCTACTCCCGGTCGCTCCGCAGTGAAAGACGTGGCCCCGGCGCTCGCCGGGGCCACGTCGGTGTGCGCTAGAGCCTGCCGACCTGCCGAGCGCTGCCGTCGGACTGGATCTGGAAGAGCCAGAAGCCGCCGTTCAGCGGATCGTTGGTCTTGGACGAGTACCGGAACGAGCCACCGAGGATCCAGTTCGGGACCGGGCCGGACTTCATCTTGCGCTTGATGTTGATGCGCTCGATGGAGCGCTTGCCCGCGCAGGCCCGCTTCGCGGCGTACAGGATCGACTGCACGGCGCCGTAGGCGGGGGGCCCGAACGGATCGAGCGTCCGCTCCGGGTTGTCCCGCTTCCAGGCGTTGATGATCGCCTGCCTGCCCGGCACCCGGCTCAGGTCGGGCGCGAAGTTCGAGAAGTACGAACCCGGCACCTTGAACGCGGGATCGGCCGTTCCGTCACCGCCCATCACGACGGCCCGCTTGCCCTGCTCCTTGAGGAGGACGGCGATCTGGTTCGCGTTCGCCGCCACCTGGAACGGCGTGAACACGACGTCCGTGTCTCCTGCGATGCGCGTCACGAAGCTCGAGAAGTCCGTCGTCGAGTTCGTGACCGAGAGCCTCTGCACCGTCACGTTCCGCCGCTCGAGAGCTCGTTCGATCGTGTTGGCAAGTCCGACCGAGTACGGCTCCTGGGCGTCGAAGACCGTGGCCTTGTCGGCGTTGAGCCGCTCGACCGCGTACTTCGCCTGGCCCGTCCCCTGGACGGAGTCGTCCGCGACCACGCGGTAGAAGTACGACGTCGCCTCGGGCGAGCCGCCCTTCGTGAGACTCGTCCGGGTCGCGGACGGCGTCACGTGCACGACGCTCGCGTCCCGCAGCGTCTTGCTGGTGGCCGCAACGCCGCCGGACGTCGCCGGACCGATCGTCGCGAGGATGCTCCGGTTGCCGACGAGCCGCTGGGCGGCCGTGAGCGCGACGGCCGGGTCGAGCGTCGTGTCGTAGCCGACGACCCGGGCCTTGAGCCCGAGCTGGGCGCCGACCCGCTTGGCCGCGAGCTCGGCCCAGCTCTGCTGGGACTGCCCGAGGAACGCCGCCGGCCCCGAGAGCACGGTGAGATTGCCGATGTTGATGGTGCCGTTGCAACTGACGGCCGCAGCCTCAGATCGCGCGCCTGCCTGCGTGTCTGCGCCTGCGGACGCCGCAAGCGTTGCCGCGACAAGTGTCGCCAGAGCCGCGGCGATGAGTGCGCGTCTCTTCATACAGGTGCCCTCCTTCGTGGTTTCACGATGAGACGTCCCTCCGCTCCCCGATGTTGCGGGGAGGCGGAAACTCTGGCACCGCGCTCGTGACATGTCAACGCGTGGTGAACGGCGCGCCTAGCGATAGACGTCGGGTGCGAAGCGAAGCGTCCGCCGCTGCTCCGGATCGTGTCCGTAGACGAGGAGCGCCCGCTGCGCACGCGCGATCCCGACGAGCCGACGCGCGCTCCGGCGCGCGCGCTCGACGTCGCTCGCACCGCCGTTGATCCCGGTCGCGAGCTCGCGCTCGCGCGAGATCGCATCGCCCGCGAGCACGACCGCGCCGCTCTCGCGCAGCCGGACGAGAAGCGAGAGCTGGCCGGGCGAATGCCCTGGCGTCGAGAGGAGCTCGAGCCCGGGAACGAGCTCCTCGTCGCCCTCGACCAGGCGGTAGGTCGCGTCGTCCGGCCACGCGAGCGGCCGCGCGTCGCCGAAGTAGCGTGGCCTGCCCGCTTCCCGCTCGCTCCGGGAGACGACGATCGTGGCGTGCGGAAAGTCGTGGAGGCCGCCGACGTGATCGACGTCGCCGTGCGTCACCACGAGCTCCGTGACGTCGAACGGCCCAAGCCCGAGGAGGGCGAGCTGGGACTCCGGCCGGTTCTCGGGGCCGATCGCGACGAGCCGGCCGAAGCCGACGAGCCCGTCGCGGCGGCCGGCGGCCTCCGCATCCTCGACGTACGCGGCCGGGAAGCCGGTATCGACGAGGACGACGTGCGCTCCGGAGCGCACCACGTAGCCGAGGATGGGGATGCGCCGGCCGTCCTCGGCGACCTCGAAGGTGCCGTAGTCGAGGATCGCGAGCCAGTCCGCGGTGGCGTCGGGCGTCGTCATCGCGGAGGCGGCTGGACACCGGCGCGCGGGAGCGTCATCGTCCCCGCGTGACCCGGGTCGTCGACGCCGATGGCGCCCACCTCGCCGCCGTCCTTCGCGCGGCGGACTTCGCAGGTAGGCGCATCCTCGAGGTGGGCTGCGGAGAGGGGCGGCTCACGCGCGGCATCGCGCCGCACGCGGCCTCCGTAATCGCGTTCGATCCGAGCGCCGAGGACGTCGAGACGGCTCGAGCGTCGCTGCCGGACGAGCACCGGGAGAAGGTGCGCTTCGAGGTGGCGAGCGCGGCCGAGGTCGAGATCGAGCCGCAGAGCGTCGACCTCGTCTTCTTCTCCTGGTCGCTCTGATGAATCGAGCCGGAGGACGTCGTGCACGTCCTGCGTCGGCTCCTGGAGGCCCTGGCGCCCGGCGGCGCGGTCGTCGACCTCGCCTCCGTGCCGCCGGACGGCCTCGTCGAGGCGGGCGGTCGGGTCGTTGGGCGTCTCGACGAGAGCGCGTTCTTCGCGCGGGCGCACGTGGCCGCGGCGGGCCTGGACGATCTCGTCGCGGAGGGCGTCCTCACCCCGCGGGCGAACGAGCGGCTCCCGGTCCTCATCGACTATCCGACCGGTGCGGACGCGGTCGCCGACGTCGCCGAGCGCAGCTACGGACGTATGCCCGACGTCGTCGTGACTCGCCTTGCGGCCATCACGAGGCCGGTGCGGATCCGCGAGCACAGCCTCGTCCGGAGCTTCACGCTGCGGGCAGCGCCCGCTCAGAAGTAGAACTGCTTCCAGGCTTCCCACCACGTGTCGGCGCGGGAGACGATCGTGCGCCCGTCCAGCCGCTCGACCCCCGCGCGGTAGCGCAGGCGGTCGGGCTCCCTCGTGCCCTTGTACTCCACCTTGATCGCGCACGGGCGCCCAGGATCGTAGGGCGGGACGGCCGAGAGATCGGAGAGCGCGCGCCGCGCCGCGTCCTCGATCAACTCCCGGGCGCGGGACGGCGTGAGCGTCCGCGCCGACTCCGAGCCGAACCCCCACTTCACGGCGAGGGTCGTCAAGCCGTCGCCGAGCAGCTCGCGCGCTTCGCGACACGACGCCTCGTCGCCCGTCACGAGGAGGACCGGACAGCCCCACGTGCCGCAGAGCGCGGCATTGATGCCCGTCTCGCCGACGAGGGTGTCGTTGAACCACAGGTTCTGGTAGTCGCGCCCCGAGATGGTGTGGTTCATCACGCCGTCGGGGGTCCCGGCACGCGCGTGCATGCCGACGAAGAGCGCGGCGTCGCAGCCCTGCTCGAGGAACGCCGTGTGCTCGGTCCACTCGTCCTGCACGACGAACTCGCAGTCGGGGTCGAGCTCCTCCGGGAGCAGCGAGTTGAACGTCCAGCCCTTGCCGGCGCCGTGGCAGTCCATGACGACGATCTCCGTAGCGCCGGCGGCCTTCGCCCCTCGCACTGCCGCGTTGATCTCCTGCGTGTAGAGCTTGCGCCCCTCCTCGTAGAGGGACTCCCCGCCGGAGGTCTGCTGCCACTTCACGATCCCGGCGACGCCCTCCATGTCCGAGATGACGTGGACGCGCACGGCAGTAGCCTACGACGATCGAGACGGGGCTCGCAGGCAAGGGAGTGCTGGTCACCGGCGC
>DASUCN010000139.1:0-2050 GCA_036276015.1 Gaiellaceae bacterium
GCGAACTGCTTCCGGGTCAGCGCGACGTAGCGGCCGTCGCGGTAGACCTCCCGGCGGAACGGGTCCAGGCGCAGGCCTGCGATCTCACGCACGGGCGGCCTGTTGTGAGCGCGCCGGCGGTCGAGCGCTCGGAGGCGGAGCACGAGCTCTCGGAGCTCGAACGGCTTCGTCAGGTAGTCGTCGGCGCCGAGCTCGAACCCGGAGGCCTTGTCGTCGAGACGGTCGGCAGCGGTCAGCATGAGGATCGGCATGCCGCCCCCGGAGGCGACGAGGCGTCTGGCGATCTCGTCACCGGTGGGGCCGGGGACGTCTCGGTCGAGGACGGCGATGTCGTAGGCGTTCACGCGCAGCAGCGCCAGAGCACTGTCGCCGTCACCGGCGATGTCCGCGGCGATCGCTTCAAGGCGTAAGCCGTCGCGGATGGCTTCTGCCATGTAGGGCTCGTCCTCGACGATCAACACCCGCATGTTCCGATGCTACGAGCCGGGGCATGTCGTCGGCATATCGAAAACCGCATACGCGTCGGCAACAGCGCGCTCCCTTGAATGGCGGCATGACCTGTCGCGAGCCAGCGCGAGCACGTCGGATGCGGATTCGCAGGCTGCGTGTCGCCGGCCTGCTGGCCGTCGTCGCGGCTATCGCGGCAGCCCTCGGCTACCAGACGGCTGCGTCCTCGTCCTCGACGGTCGCCTCACGCGTCCACGCCTCTGGCAGTGCCTCGCCCTCGCGGAGCTCGTCGATGCCGATCTCGTCCGGCACGCCGCCGAGCCCGTCGGCGCGCCGTGGTGTGCGTGGCGAGGCCGACGGTGCGGTTCCCGACGGTGCAACGGTCTTCGACGACCAGCTTCCGGGCGTCGCCAACCTCGATCCGGCTCTCATCCGTGCCTTGCGCCGAGCTGCGACGGATGCCGCGGACGACGGGGTCGAGGTCTACGTCGACAGCGGGTGGCGTTCCCCGCGCTACCAGGAGCGGCTGTTTCGGGAGGCGGTCTCGAAGTACGGCTCGGAAGAGAACGCCGCCCGCTGGGTGGCCACCCCCACCACGTCTGCCCACGTTTCGGGCGACGCGGTCGACATCGGGCACCGCGACGCCATGGCGTGGCTCTCCCAGCACGGTGCCGCGTACGGGCTGTGCCGGATCTACGCCAACGAGCCGTGGCACTACGAACTGCGCCCCGAAGCCGTCGCTCACGGCTGCCCGCCCGTGTACGCCGACCCGACGCACGATCCCAGGATGCGGCAGTGACGAGGACACGTCGGCCGACGGGCCGATCGCGTCTGGCGTCGCTATGTCGCCGACGCTACGAGCGACACTCCGTCGAGCTCGACGCCGTTCGGGCCGGCGTACGCCTCGACACGCCGACGGATCTCCTGGCCGGCGTGCAGTCGCTCATCGTCGCCGAGCCGGTCGAGGACGAGCGTGATCGCTCCTGCCGCCTCGTTGAGGAACTTCCAGAAGGCGTCGGCGTCGGCGAAGCGCCAGGTGAACGCGACCTCCTCGAATCGCGGCTGCGAGAAACCTGCCTCCGCGAGGTGCCCGCTCAGCAGGTCCCGGCCCGCGAGCGCGAAGAGGCCCGGCGCACCCGCCTCAGGGGGTGGCATGTGGCCTCGCTCGACCAGCACCGAGACCGGCAGCGATCCCCACGGGTTCTCGTCGGGGCCCGTGAAGACCGCGAACGCGAGACGGCCGCCCGGCCTCAGGACCCGTCGGGTTTCCCGAAATGCCGCCGCCGGGTCGGCCATCAGCATGTAGCCCCAGCGGCAGACGACGCCGTCCACGACGTCATCGGCGAGATCCAGTCGCTCGGCGTCCAGCACACGGCACTCCACGTTCGCGAGCCCGAGCCTCGCGGCATGGCGCGTCGCGGCATCGACCATCTGCTCGGCAAAGTCGCTCACGATCACGCGACCCTCGCCGCCGACCAGGCCCGCAGCCGCAAACCCTGCGACTCCGGTGCCGGCTGCGAGGTCGAGGATCGTCTGCCCGCGCTCCGGGGCGAGTCGCTCGAGCAGGAGGTCCGTCACGGGTCGCGCGATCTCCTCGAAGTAC
>DASUCN010000140.1:0-4627 GCA_036276015.1 Gaiellaceae bacterium
TACAGCGTGTCTCGCTGAACCGGGACCTTCCCCACCGCCTTGATGAGGTGCACGAGCTCGTCCGTCGTCGTCCGGTGGGTCGTTCCGGCAGCCGAGACGACGTTCTCCTCGATCATCACCGAGCCCATGTCGTCGGCGCCGAAGCCGAGCGCGACCTGGCCGACCTTCATCCCCTGGGTCACCCACGAGGACTGGATGTGTGGGACGTTGTCGAGGTAGATCCGGGAGACGGCCTGGGTGAGGAGGTAGTCGAACGACGTCGGCATCGCAACGTCCTCCACGAGGTCGTCCATCCGGTTGCCGTCGCGCTGGAATGTCCACGAGATGAAAGCGCGGAATCCACGCGTCTCGTCCTGGAGGTCGCGGATCTTCCGCATGTGCTCGACGCGCTCCTCGAGGGTCTCGACGTGGCCGTACATCATCGTCGCGGTCGTCGACATGCCGAGGCGGTGTGCCTGGCGCATGACGTCGAGCCACTCCTCGGACTTCGTCTTCTTCGGCGCGATGATGCGCCGCACGCGGTCGACGAGGATCTCGGCGCCGCCGCCCGGCACCGAGTCGAGCCCGGCATCCCGCAGCCGGGTCAGCGTCTCCGGCACGGTCAGCTTCGAGCGTCGAGCGATGTGCTGGATCTCGGGGGGCGAGAGCGCGTGGAGGTGGATCTTGTAGCGGGCCTTGATCGAGCGGAAGAGATCCTCGTAGTAGTCGATCGCGAGGTCCGGGTGGTGACCACCCTGCATGAGGAGACCGGTGCCGCCGATCGCGAGGGTCTCCTCGATCTTCTTGAAGATGACGGGTTTCGGCAGGAGGTAGCCCTCACGCACGTCGCCGGGACGGCGATAGAACGCGCAGAAGTCGCAGTCGGTGACGCAGACGTTCGTGTAGTTCAGGTTCCGGTCGACGATGAACGTGACCCGTGAGGGGTCCGTCAGGCGGCTCCGGATCTCGTTCGCGACCCGGCCGACGGCGACCAGCTCGCGCGAGCGAAGCAGAGCGATCGCATCGTCGTCCGTGATGCGCTCGCCGTCGAGCGCCTTGTCGAGCACCTCGTCGACGGAGGGCAGTGTGGGGGCGTCGGGCCTCGCCCCGACGGGCGTGACGGTCACGCAGCCACCTCCTCGCGGACGAACCGGAGCTCGGGCACATGGTCGAGCTCGCCGACGTCGCGCGCCATCTCGAGGAAGGTGTAGAGGCCCGCCCGCTCGCGCGGCCCGAACGAGTAGCGGAGCTTCTCGAAGTAGCGCGCGAGGAAACCCGGCGGGTAGCCGTACAGCTCGCTCGCCTGCAGCGCGAGCTTCTCGGGCTCGGAGCGTGCGAGCCGCACCGACGCGACGAACGAGTGCTCGAGGTCGAGCAGGCCCTCGGCGAGCGGCTCGGGTGCCGCCCAGACCGCGAAGACCATCGGCAGGCCGGTCTTCTCGAGCCACAGCCGGCCGAGGTCGAAGTGCGGGGTCGGATCCTGGAACGCGCTGTGCAATGCCGCGTCGCCGATGAGGAGCTTCGCGTCCGCCTCGAAGCCGAGCGGCACGATCTCAGCCTTCGGCAGCAGGATCCGCGTGAGCACGACCGAGGTCGCGCTCTCGGGCGTCACCGCAACCGAGCGGACCTGCCCGAACGGGAGGCGGCTCACCAGCTGGATCGAGTCGACCGCACCCTCAGAGGACACGCACAGCCGCGGGAGGATCCGCAGCCGGTCGGCGTTCCGCGCGTACTCGATCGACGGGATCGGAGCGATGTCCAGCTCGCCGTCGAGAAGCATCCGGCTGAGCTCGGTGGGGACGCCGGTGATCTCCTCGACGTCCTGCTCGAGGCCGTAGAAGACCGGAGCCATGTTCACGTACGAGATCCGGCCCAGTCTCATCGCTGCCTCCGCCGGACGAGCCACGTGATCACCGCGGCGAGCATCAGCGCACCCCAGAGCACGATCGCGGGCGTCGAGACATCGTAGGTGACGCCCACGTCCTCGGAGAGAAGCACCGCACCGAGCGTGAACAGGACCGAGAAGGCGAAGATTGCCGCCGCGAGGATCCCGAAGGCATAGATGACCCACACCCAGATCGGCGTGCCGGCTGCGGGCGGCTTCGTTGCTCGCTTGTCACCGGCGCCCTCGCGGCTCACTCACCACCGCCGAAGCTCGCGATACAGGGTGTCGCGCTGGACCGGGATGCGCCCGGCTTCGCGCACGAAGCGAACGAGCTCCTCGATCTTCTGCTCGGTCTCGGTACGCGCACCGGCCGCGTGGAAGATCTGCTCGCGCACCACCGTCCCCTGGACGTCGTTCGCGCCGAAGTGGAGCGCGACGGCGGCAAGCGGCATGCCCATCATGATCCAGTAGGCCTTGATGTTCGGGACGTTGTCGAGCATCAGCCGTGAGAAGGCGAGCATCTTGAGATCGTCCGCTCCGGTGGTGTGGCGCCAGCCGCGGCGCTCGAAGACCGTGTTCTCCGGATGGAACGCGAGCGGGATGAACGCCAGGAATCCTCCTGTCCGATCCTGCTGCTCGCGGAGCCGCAGGATGTGGTCGACACGCTCCTCGTACGTCTCGACGTGGCCGTAGAGCATCGTGCAGTGCGTCGGCATCCCCATCCGGTGCGCCGTGTCGTGGACGTGGAACCAGATCTCCGGCGACTCCTTGCCGGGGGCGACGAGACGCCGCACGCGATCGGCGAAGACCTCGGCGCCGCCGCCGGGCAGCGAGCCGAGCCCCGCATCCTGGAGCTCGCGCAGCACCTGTTCGTGCGTGAGCCCGGAGAGCGTCGTCATGTGGTGGATCTCGGAGGCCGTGTAGCACTTGAGGTGCACGTCGGGCAGCGCGTCGTGCAGGGCCGCGATCGTGTCGCGGTAGAAGGCGAAATCGACGTGCGGGTTCTCGCCGTTGACCATGTGCAGCTCGGTGAAGCCCGTGATCTGACGCTGCGCGAGGACGTCCTGGACGAGCTCCTCGGTCGTGAAGGTGTAGGCGTGCTCCTGCTTGCGCGTCGCCGCGAAGGCGCAGAACTTGCACTTCACGCGGCAGACGTTCGTCTGGCTGACGTACAGGTTCTGGACGAAGTAGACCTCGTCGGTCCCTCCGCGGAGCCGGCGCGCGAGGTCGGCGAGCGCACCGAGCTCGAGGAGGTCGTCGGACTCGAGGATCGCGACGCCGTCGTCGAAGTCGAGGCGCTCTCCGGCTTCGATCTTCTCCCGGATCGGCTCCAGCGTCTGCAGCTCGAGAACGGCGATCAGCTCCTCCTCTCCACGACGGCTCGCGTCAACGCCTCGAGCTCGGCCCGGCGAGGGGCGCCGTCGAGACGAGACCTGGCCTCCGAAGCGTAGTGGAGCGCAAGCTCACGAGACCGGTCGAGCGCGCCACTCGCAGCGACGCGGACGAGGACGCCTTCCTTCGGGCCTCCGGCGAGCGCGTCGCGGACGACGGGATCCTGCTGCGCGGCGAGGAGGAGGGGCAGCGTCGGAGTACCGTCCTGCAAGTCCGTGCCCGGCACTTTCCCGGTCTCGATCGTGTCGCCGGCGCAGTCGAGGACGTCGTCCGCGATCTGGAAGGCGACGCCGAGGAGCCGTCCGTACTCACCGCTCCCCCCGCCGAGGACGCACGCAGCCTCGAAGAGAGCGCCGGTCTTCAGCGCGCAGCGCTCGAGGTAGGCCTCGACAGACGTGTCGGGATCGTGACGCTGGCGGCGCTGCAGTGCCTCCCCTCGCGCGAGCGCGAGCGATGCCTCCGCGAGCACCGCGACGGCATCGACGTCGCCGGTCTCGGCCAGAACGGCGAACGCGCGCGCAAAGAGGTAGTCGCCGGCCGCCCTTGCCGTCGCCTCGCCGTGCTCGCTCCAGGCCGACGCGCGGCCGCGACGAACCGACGCGCCGTCGATGAGATCGTCGTGGACGAGCGTCGCCATGTGCACGAGCTCGACTGCGACGCCCGCTGCGACCGGAGGAGTGTCGTCCGTAGAGGACGAGATAAACGCGAGCGCGGTACGTAGGCGCTTCCCGCCCGCGGCCAGCGCGCTCACGCCGACGTGGGCGACGACTCCCGGGTGACTGTCGACGGCGCGCGCCAGCTCGGACTCGACCTCGAGTAGGTAGTCGTCCAGGCCTGGGGCGGCGCGAACGACCTCGAGCGCGCTCACGGCTTCGTGCCCACGTGGAGCGCGACGATGCCGCCTCCGAGGAGCCGGTAGTGAACGTCCTCGAATCCGGCGCGCCCGAGGAGCGCGGAGAGGTCGTCCGGGCCGGGGAAGCGACGGACGCTCGCCGGCAGGTACGTGTAGGCCTGTCCGCCGGGGAGCACACGACCCGCGAACGGCACGAGCACGTCGAACCAGAAGCGGAAGAACGGCTTCAGGATCCCACGCGGGCGGGTGATCTCGAGCACGGCGAGTTTGCCGCCCGGACGGAGCACGCGGCCCAGCTCGCGCAGCCCGGCCTCGAGGTCTGCCAGGTTCCGGACCCCGAACCCGACCGTCGCGGCGTCGAACTCGCCGTCGGTGAACGGAAGCGCGAGAGCGTCGCCCTGTACCCACTCGATCGCTCCGGACTTCTTCCGCGCGCGCTCGAGCATCCGGCCGGAGAAGTCGAGGCCGACCACCCGGCCTCCCCGGCGCTCGGCCTCGATCGCGAGATCGCCGGTGCC
>DASUCN010000141.1:0-6940 GCA_036276015.1 Gaiellaceae bacterium
GTGGTGCCGTGACCCGCACCTTCCATGCATCGCCATGGCGGCCGACCACGCCCGGACGACTCGCGCCGGGGACGACTCGCAGCCGCAGGATGACGTGCGGGGCCTCCACGGCCCAAGGATAACCGTGCCTCAGCCGGCGACCTTGCGGATCCCGCTGTCCGTGACTTCTCCGACCGCAGTCGGACGTGTGACGGTCGTGTTGGCCTCCGAGTCGGTCTCGCCGGCCGCAGCGTCGCCCGGCCACTGGCCGAGGGAGTCGAACGCGGCGCGCAGCTGCGCCCGGATCTTCACGACGTCCTCTTCGAGACGGCGCTTCTCGGCCGCAGCCTCGCGTGTGACCCGGCGTGACTCCGCATGCGCCTCCTGAACGATCAGGTCGGACTCGCGCCGCGCCTGCTCCTTCATGTCCTGCGCGGCTCGCTCAGCGGACACGAGGGTGGATCGCAGCAGCGCCTCGAGCTCGCGATGCTTCGCGGCCTCGGACTCGAGCTCCTCGAGCCGGTCCGAGAGGTCTGCACGCTCGCGCCAGACCCCCTCGAAGCTCGAGGCGATCTCGTCGAGCAGCTGGTCCACCGGCCCGCGACGATAGCCCCGAAGCCAGGCGCGCCTCAGTTGAACATGTCTGATTTCGACTGGTGTGAGCGGCATGTGACCTCCTACAGGAGTGCCCCGATCAGGGCGTTGAGCGCTCGCGCCGCAACGAGCAGGACGACGACGGCCACGATCGGCGAGAGATCGAGTGGCCCGATGGTCGGGATCCGGCCTCGGAAGAGACCCAGGTACGGACGGCAGACCTCGTCCAGGAATCGTTGCAGAGTCGAGGCAACACTGGAATAGGGCAGCTGAATCCAGGACAGGAGCACGTACGCGAAGATGCAGAGGATGTAGATCGACGTGAACACGGTCACGAAGTTCTGCAACGCGGAGGCGGCATCCGCGAGTAGGCCGATCGTGGCGTACGCGCCCATCGGACGCGTGTTCGCCGTACGGCCCTCAGTTCCTCGGATCACGGCACCAGAGAAATGGCGCTGCAACTGCCCGCTGAGCGGGCACTTCAGGGATCTTGCGCCCGGAAAGCGCGCTCGGGTCGTAGCGGCCGGACATCGGCGGAGCGTCCTACGTGAGTTCAAGCGGGCTAGTCGCGAACCGGCAGCCGTGTTACGGTCGCTCACCGGTCGCGGGGACGTGTAGCTCGCGCCCACACATGGACTGTCAACCAGGGGAGGCTCGACAAGATGACTTCTTTCGGACCGCTCGTCGCGCTGCTTGCATGTGTTGGAGTACTGGGTGCACAGGCAGCGTCGGCCGCCCCGTCGACACCCGCCACGCTGACGTATGAGTTCAAGAACTGCGAAGGCTCGCGTGAAGGGGACTTCAGTGCGGTGAAGCAGCCGAGCGGAGCGGCTGGACTTCAGCTGACCGATGGCAGCGCGACCTTCGTCTTCATGGAGTCGATCGACGTGGCGACGGGAACTGTGGAGTTCACGACTCCGGGGTTCAAGCACAACGGGCTGCCGACCGTGACGTGCGATCTCACGCTGAACCAGCAAGTGCTGGTTGTGACGGGACTCTTGGCGCCCGTCAAGAAGTAGCTCCAAACGATCGGGATCGACTACCCGCTTCCGCGCACCGCCTCTTCGCCGTTTAGGGCGTAACTACTCGCGCTTTCCGGGCTGCGGAAGACGCTACTGCTGGTTGTAGAACCCGCCGCGCTCGAGGACGCGGGCGCGCTCCTCGGCCGAGAGCTCGACGTCGCGCGGCGTCAGCAGGAAGACCTTGTCGGCGACGCGTTGCATGCTCCCGTCGAGGGCGTAGGTCAAGCCGCTCGCGAAGTCGATCAGGCGCTTCGAGAGCTCCGTGTCGGCGCTCTGGAGGTTCAGGATCACGGGCATCTGCGCCTTGAAGCGGTCGGCAATGCCCTTCGCGTCGTTGAACGCCCGGGGCACGACGAGGTGCACCTTCGCCGGCGCAGGCGCCGAGACGCTTCGCAGTCGCGACGATCGCTCACGGCGCAGAGGCGGAGCTGCCGCGGAGGCCGCCGACTCCTCCGACGGCCAGTCCTCGTCGAGGTCGGCCGAGCTCGGCAGGCGTCGCACGTTCTGCCGGTTTCGCCGGCGATAGCTCTCCTCGAGCTGGCGCTCGCTCGTCTCGAGATCGTCGTCCCACTCCTCGTCCTCGGCGATCCCGAAGTAGACGAGCGTGCGGCTCCAGAGGTCGCTGAACCCCATGACCGCGGGAGTCTAACCCCGGCCGGGCGCGAAGATCGTCGCGCCAACGCGTACGAGGGTCGCCCCCTCATCCGCTGCGACTCTGTAGTCCTGTGACGTCCCCATGCTCAGCTCGCGGAGCCCGTGCTCGGCCGCGAGCTCGCGCAAGCGGCGAAACACCGGCCGGGACGCCTCGGGATCCGCCGCGAGCGGCGGCATCGTCATGAGCCCCCGGATCAGCGGATAGCGCTCGACGTACGCGCCCACCTGATCAGGAGCTACGCCCGATTTCGACTCCTCGCCCGAGAGGTTGACCTCGAGGAGCGCCGGGATCGCCACGCGGCGCGCCGCCGAGTCGGAGCCGACCGAGTGCACGAGCTCGCACAGGCTGTTGACCACCTTGACCTTGTTCGACTGCAAGTGGCCGATGAAGTGCCAACGGAAGTCCGGGCCGTAGGCCTCGTGCTTCGCCTGCAGGTCTTGCGCCCGGTTCTCGCCGACCACCTCCACTCCCGCTTCCGCGAGCACAGCCAGCTGGTCGACCGACACGTACTTCGTCGCGACGACGACGGTGACGGCCGGGCCGACCTCCTCGCAGATGCGCGCGTACCGCTCCGCGATCTCGCTCGCGCTGGCGACGGTCACGCGGGGACCGCCGCGACCAGCTCACGCGCGGCGTCCAGCTCCTCTTCGCGGCCGGCGAGCTCGCCGTTCAGCTTCCGTCGTCGGAGCTCGCCCAGGATCTCGCCGACCCGAGGCGACTCTGCCAGACCCATCGCGAGGAGATCCTCGCCGCCGATCTCGAGCCGGACGTCCCGGAGGCGCTCGAAATAGGCGCGCAGCTCCGGGAGCTCCTCCAGGGTGAGGGCGAAGAGGGGTGCGTCCGGTGCGAACGTGTCGGCCACGGCGACGATCTGCGCGGGCTCGAGCTCGCCGGCGCGGATTCGCTCGACGATGCGTGGCGCGACGGTGATCGCGCCGACGATCCGGTCGATGTCCCGTCTCCGGAGCGTGAGCCGCTCGAGCCAGTCGTACGCTTCGTCCGACGTGAGCTCGCGCGCCAGCGCTGCGATTCCGACTCGCCAGGACGGCACGTCCACACCGAGGTCGTCGCTGAGCTCGAGCGCGCGAACGTAGAGCTCGGCTGCGACCTGGTCCCCTCGCAAGCGCGGGTGGATTGCGCGATCGGCGCCTAGCTCGCCGAGGCGGCGCATGCCCGCCGCGGCGCCGGGATCCTCGAGGAGTGCGACGAGCTCGTCGCGGAGCCGCGCCGACGAGAGATCGCCGACGAGCCCCATCTCGATGCAGCCGCGCAGCAGGCGGGCAGAGTGCTCCTCGAAGCGAAAGCCGTGCCGCGCCTCGTACCGGATCCCCCGGAAGATCCGCGTCGGATCGTCGATGAACGAGAGGTTGTGGAGCACGCGCAGGACTCTCGCCTCGAGATCGGTGCGACCCCCGTACGGATCGACCAGACGGCCGAGATCGTCGGCCGCGAGCGATGCAGCCATTGCGTTGATCGTGAAGTCGCGCCGGAAGAGATCCTCTCGCAGGCCCGCGCGCTCGACCGTGGGGAGCGCCCCTGGTGCGTCGTAGAACTCGGTCCGCGTCGTGACCACGTCCACGCGCTCGTCCTCGCCGTACGAGACGATCGCCGTCCCGAACCGGCGGTGCGGAGTCGCACGACCGCCGAGCGCATCCGCGAGCGCGTACGCGAAGGCGATCGCGTCCCCTTCGACGGCGATGTCGACGTCGAAGCTCTCCTCGCCGAGCAGGATGTCGCGAATCGTCCCACCGACGAGATAGACGCCTTCGTTCCGCCGCCCGAGCCGGGCGACGGCGTCCGCGATCGCCGTCAGCCGGGGGCTCGCGCGCAATGCCTCGGCGATGCTCTCCTCCGTCGCGACGGGCTCTGCCGCCGCTCCCTCGAGGGCGCGCAGGAGGTCGATCCGGCTGACGACGCCGACGAGGCGATCGTCGCGCACGACTGCCACACGACCGTCGTCGGCGGCGGTCGCAAGGGCACGCAACTCGGAAAGCGTGGCGTCCTCGGGTGCGAGGACGACCTGCCCGCTCATGATTCCGCGCACAGGAGCGTGGGCGAGCTCGTGGCCGACCGCCTTGTCGAGATCCTCGCGGCTCACGCTGCCGACGAGACGCTCGCCGTCCACGACGAACACGCCGCTCTGGCCGTGCCGTTGGCAGAGCGTCATCGCCTCACGCACCGTGGCGCCGGGGGCGACAGCGCGCGCCGGTGTGGCCATGACGTCCCGGGCGAGCGGCGAGGTCGAGCCGGCAGCACGGAGCGCCTCCACGACGCGTGCTCGAGCCTCCGCGAGGCTTTCCCGCGCGATGGCCGACGCGGCCTGGGGATGGCCTCCTCCGCCAAGGCGCTCCGCGACGGCGGCCGCGTCGATCCGGTCCGTCCGGCTGCGTACGACGGCGAAGACCCGTTCGTCCATCTCGACGAGGAGGACGAGGGCGCGGGCGTCGGTCAGGTCGACGATCTTGTGTGCGAGGTTGGAGACGCCGTCCACGTACTCCGGCCAGCTCGTCGCGGCGAGCAGCACCTCCTCGGAAGACTCGACCGGCTCCAGGACGGAGAGCAGGTGCTGGAGGAGACTGCGCTCGGCGGGCGCGAGAGGCGTGTGGAGGTACTCCGTGACGAGGTCCTGGCGCGCACCGTGCCGCAGACACCAGGCCAGCGCGTCGACGTCGCGCTGCGTCGTGGTCGCATGGGTGAGCGAGCCCGTGTCCTCGTGGATCCCGAGCGCGAACGCGGTGGCCTCGAGTGGCGTCGGAGTGAGCTCGCGCTCGGCGACGATGCCCACGAGGGTCGTCGTCAGCGCACCGTCGGAGCTGAGCACGGCGGTCTCCTCGGTCACCCACTCCGGCAGCTCGTGCTCGCCGTGGTGGTCGAAGAGCACCTTCTCGACCGCGGGATCGAGTGCGACCGTCTCGAGCTCCCCGAGCCGCGACGCACTCGCCGTCTCGACGACGACGAGCCTGCGGATCGCGTCGAGCTCGAGGCGACTCACCTCGGTCACGGCGCCGAGCTCCTCCGCGTGCAGGCGATAGAAGTCGCGGACGTTGCGGTTCAACGACCCGACCGCGACGACGGCGTCCGGGTACAGCAGGCGGGCGGCGAGCATCGCTCCGAAGGCGTCGAAGTCGGTGTTCCCGTGCGTCGCGATGACCTGCTCGGCTCGCATCGACGCATTGTCGCGCGCGTGTCGCTCAGACGTGGCCCACGGCCTCGATCTCGACCAGCGCGCCGCTCGGGAGGCCCGAGATCTGCACCGTCGAGCGAGCGGGTGGCCGGTCCCCGACGTGCGCGGCGTACACCTCGTTCATCGCTGCGAAGTCTCCGAGGTCCATGAGGAAGACGGTCGTCTTCACGAGCTTGTCGAGCCCGCTTCCCGCAGCGTCGAGGATGGCGCCGAGGTTGGTCATGATCTGCTCCGTCTGCTCGGCGACGTCGGCACCGGCGAGCGCGCCCGTCTCGAGCGAGATTCCGAGCTGGCCCGCGACGAAGACGAGCTCGCCGACCCGGATCGCCTGGTTGTACGGCGCACCCTGGAACGGGCCGGGCGCCTTGTCGGTGCGGACGACGTGCTTCTCGGCCATCAGGTCTCTCCTCCCGTCGCACGGGCGAGCGCGACGCCCAGTGCCTTGAAGATCGCGGACAGAACGTGCTGTGAGCTCTCACCCTCGATGAGGCGGACGTGAATCGTCAGCCCGGCGGCACGGGCGAGCTCGTCGAGCAAGGTCGCGGCCAGATCAGTCTGCAGCCCGCCCGCACGCGTCGACGACAGGTCGGCGTTGGAGACGACGAGCGGCCTGCCCGAGCGCTCGACGACGACCATCGCGAGCGCCTCGTCGGCCGGCGCTATGCCGAACCCGCGTCCCGATGCCGAGCTCGCCGCGAGCAGCGGCTCGAGGGCAGCACCGAGCGCGGCCCCGGCCCGCTCGACCTCGGCCTCCGGCTCGTCGGGCGCCACCTCGAGCTGAAGCCCGAAATCGCCCGCTTGTGCGAGCTCCTCGAGCAGGTGGTCGAGAACGGCCACGCCCGTGGCGATCTGGCTCTCGCGCCCGCCGAGATCGACCTGCGCGGTGCCCGCCGCTGTCACAGCTCCGTGCGCTCGATCACCGCGCCCAGACCGCGCAGCCGCTCGTCGATCCGCTCGTAGCCGCGGTCGATCTGACCGACGCTGCCGATCGTCGAGGTTCCCTCCGCGCAGAGCGCGGCGATGAGCATCGCCATGCCGGCCCGGATGTCAGGGCTCTCGAGCCGCTCGCCGTACAGCGTCGCAGGGCCGGTGACGACGACGCGATGCGGGTCGCAGAGGATGATCCGAGCGCCCATGGAGACGAGCTTGTCCACGAAGACGAGGCGGTTCTCGAACATCTTCTCGAAGATGAGGATCGTCCCGCGCGCCTGGGTCGCGACCGCGACGGCGATCGAGGTGAGGTCGGCCGGGAAGTGCGGCCAGGGGCCGTCGTCGATCTTCGGGATCGCGTCGCCGACGTCGTCGCGCACCTCCAGGCGCTGGTCCGGCGGGACGAAGACGTCACGGTCTTCGATCATCGACTGGAGGCCGAGGCGCCGGAACTGGCGGCGGATCCCGTAGAGGTCCTCGGGCTCGGTCTCGCGGATGCGCAGCTCGCCCCCGGTCACGGCGGCGAGGGCCATGAAGCTGCCGACCTCGATGTGGTCGGGGCAGATGCGGTGCTCG
>DASUCN010000142.1:0-9387 GCA_036276015.1 Gaiellaceae bacterium
CTTCGAGAACGGGGAGTCGCTCGAGGACCTCCTGTTCGAGGCCTACGCGGCCGTCCGCGAGGCCTTCAAGCGCACGATCGGCGTCCGCCTCTTCGACGTGCAGCTGATGGGCGGCATCGTCCTCCACGAGGGCGACATCGCAGAGATGAAGACGGGCGAGGGGAAGACGTTCGTCGCCGTGCAGCCGCTGTACCTGAACGGGCTCGCCGGGCGCGGCGTCCATCTCGTGACGGTGAACGACTACCTCGCGCGGCGCGACGCCGAGTGGACGCAGCCCGTGTACGAGCTGCTCGGCAGCTCGGTCGGCTTCATCCAGAACCTCATGCCCTTCGCGCAGCGGCGCGACGCGTACGCGAAGGACGTCACCTACGGCACGAACTCGGAGTTCGGCTTCGACTACCTGCGCGACAACATGGCCGTCTCGCTCGACGGCGTCGTCCAGCGCAGCCACTCCTACGCGATCGTCGACGAGGTCGACTCGATCCTGATCGACGAGGCGCGCACGCCGCTCATCATCTCCGGCGAGCCGGAGACCGCCGCCGAGACCTACTACCAGTTCGCCCGCGTCGTGAAGGACCTCGAGGGCGCACCCGCGACCCGCAAGACGGCCAAGGGCCTCGACGAGACGGAGCTCTCGGGGGCGGACTTCCTCTACGACGAGAAGTTCAAGACCGTCTCGCCGGCGCAGGCGACGATCGAGAAGGTCGAGCGCGCCCTGGGGATCGACAACCTCTACGACCCGCGCAACGTCATCCTCGTCAACCACCTCATGCAGGCGCTCAAGGCGCAGTCGCTATACAAGCGCGACGTCGACTACGTCGTGCAGGAGGGCGAGGTGAAGATCGTCGACGAGTTCACCGGCCGCATCATGGAGGGTCGCCGGTGGAGCGAGGGCCTGCACCAGGCCATCGAGGCCAAGGAGGGCGTGCGGATCCGCGAGGAGAACGTCACGCTCGCGACGATCACCCTGCAGAACTACTTCCGTTTGTACGAGAAGCTCGCGGGGATGACCGGAACGGCGAAGACCGAGGAGAAGGAGTTCGTCGAGATCTACAACCTGCACGTCGTGGAGATCCCGACGAACCGCCCCGTCGCCCGACGCGACGAGAACGACTTCATCTTCAAGACGCAGGAAGCGAAGTTCGCGGCGGTGCTCGAGGACATCGTCGAGCGTCACGAGGACGGGCAGCCCGTCCTCGTCGGCACGATCGCGGTCGAGACCTCCGAGTTCCTCTCGCAGCTCCTCAACCGGCGCGGTGTCCCGCACAACGTCCTCAACGCGAAGGAGCACGAGCGCGAGGGCGAGATCATCAAGGACGCGGGGCAGCCCGGCGCCGTCACGATCGCGACGAACATGGCCGGCCGCGGCGTCGACATCAAGCTCGGCGAAGGGGTCGTCGAGAAGGGCGGGCTCTACGTGCTCGGCACCGAGCGCCACGAGTCGCGCCGCATCGACAACCAGCTGCGCGGCCGCTCCGGCCGTCAGGGAGACCCGGGCGAGACTCGCTTCTACCTCTCCGGCCAGGACGACCTCGTGCGGCTGTTCGCGGGTGACCGGATCTTCAACATCATGAACCGCTTCAAGATCCCGGACGACCAGCCCATGGAGGCGAAGATCCTCTCGAACCAGATCGAGAACGCCCAGAAGAAGGTCGAGGAGCAGAACTTCGTCGCGCGCAAGAACGTCCTCAAGTACGACGACGTCATGAATTCGCAGCGCATGGTCATCTACGAGCAGCGGCGTCGCGTCCTCGAGGGCGAGGACCTCTCGGAGGAGGTCCGCGAGTGGATCCGCGAGGTGGTCGAGGCGGGCGTGCGCCAGGCGACCGACGCCGAGTTCGCCGAGGACTGGGACCTCGAGGGCCTCGTCACGTCGATGCAGTCGCTCTACGGGACGGACATCACCGTCGACGAGCTGCGCGAGGAGATCGACGTCACGAATCGCGAGGAGCTCGTCGAGGAGTTCGTGGACGACGCCCTCGAGACCTACGAGGAGCGCGAGGAGGCCCTCGGAGGCGAGCTCGCACGCGAGGTCGAGCGCTACGTGATCCTGCAGACCGTCGACCAGCGCTGGCGCGACCACCTGGAGGCGATGGACTACCTGCGCGAGGGCGTCCACCTGCGGGCGTTCGCGCAGAAGGACCCGCTCGTCGAGTACCGGAGCGAGGGGCACGTGATGTTCGAGGAGCTCAGCCAGACGATCCGCGAGGAGGTCGTCTTCACCCTCTTCCACGTCGCCGTCCAGGTCGAGGAGCCCGCGCTCGAGCCGATGCAGGCCCGCGAGGGCGCGCTCTCCTACGAGCACGAGACGTCCGCCGGCGCGGAGGTCATCGCCGCTGCAGGCGCCGGCGCGGCGACGGCACTCGCGGCTCCGCCGCAGCCGTCGTCGGGCTCGTTCGCCCAGGCGCCGGTCGTGAACGAGCACAAGGACATCGGCCGCAACGACCCCTGCTGGTGCGGGAGCGGCAAGAAGTTCAAGCGCTGCCACGGCGCGTAGTCGTGGGGGAGCCCATGGTTCCCCTACGAGCCCCCTCCTTCGCGGTTGCGATCCGCTGAGCGGCACTTGGCCTCCCGGCCGGCGGAGCCGGCCTCCGGCCGCGAGCGCGTAGCTGCCACCGCCGACGGGAAGCACAGCGAGGATACGGCCGTGAAGGCGCGCTTCGCCGTCCTCGTCGTTGCAGCGACGTGCTTTACGGCGCTCGGCCTCGCCCACGAGCACGAGCCGCTCGAGTCGCTCGACGCGGAGGTCTCGGAGTGGGTCGCGGGGAGCCTGCCGGAGTGGCTGGAGGTGCTGGCCCGGCCGTTCTCCTGGCTCGGCGGCTGGATCGGGATCACGGCGCTCACCGTCGCCGCCGCGGTGCTCCTCGTGCGCGAGCGGAGCCGGCTCGATCTTGAATTCCTCCTCGCCGCCGTGGTCGGCTCGCAGATCGCCGTCGCGCTCCTCAAGGCCTGGATCGATCGCGCGCGGCCGGACGTGGGCTCGGCGGTGCCGCTCCCCGAGTCCGCTGCCTTCCCGAGCGGGCACGCGACGGCGGGCGTCGCTGCCCTCGGCGCGTTCGCGGTGCTCGCTTCCGAGCGGCTGCACGACCCCCGCGCGCGCCTGAGGCTCTGGGTGGGCATCGCCCTCGTGGGCCTCGCGGTCGGATTGTCGCGCGTCGCGTTGAACGTGCACTTCGTGACCGACGTGCTCGCGGGCTGGTGCTTCGGCCTCGCGTGGCTCGCGGCGTGTCTCCTCCTGCGGGAGCGCTTCCGGGGCTCCGGCTAACCTCTCCGCCATGGCCGAGGTCGACGGCAAGCCGCTGGACGAGCGGCTGGAGGAGATCGGGACCCAGCTCGCCTGGGTCCGTGATTACCTTTGACCCCGATGCGCTGACGCTCCGGCGCGCGGAGCTCGAGGAGGCGATGAGCGCACCCGGGTTCTGGGACGACCAGGCGAGCGCGAGCCGCATCTCGACCGAGCACTCGCGCCTGACCCGCAAGCTCGAGCGCTACGAGCGGCTTCGCTCCGAGTTCGAGGACGCGCACGAGTTCCTCGAGCTGGGGGAGGACGAGTCGGCGATCGCCGAGCTCGTGGCCTCGCTCGAGCGCGAGCTCGATCGCGTGCGGGAGGACGCGCTCTTCGACGGTCAGTACGACGCCGGAGACGCTGTCCTCGAGATCCATGCCGGCACGGGAGGCACCGACGCGCAGGACTGGGCGGACATGCTCCTTCGGATGTATCTCCGCTGGACCGCCGACCGCGGGTTCCAGACCGAGCTCATCGAGGCGAGCCCGGGCGAGGAGGCAGGCCTGAAGTCGGCGACGGTGACGGTGAAGGGCGAGAACGCCTACGGCACGCTCAAGGCTGAGCGAGGCGTCCACCGGCTCGTCCGGCTCTCGCCCTTCGACTCGGCCCACCGCCGCCACACCGCGTTCGCGCAGGTCGTCGTCGCGCCGCTCCTCGCCGACGACGCGCCGATCGAGCTCGACGAGGCCGAGCTGCGCATCGACACGTACCGCTCGAGCGGGGCGGGAGGCCAGCACGTGAACAAGACCGACTCGGCCGTGCGCATCACGCACCTTCCGACCGGCATCGTCGTGCAGTGCCAGAACGAGCGCTCGCAGACTTCGAACAAGGCGACCGCGATGCGCATCCTCCGCTCGCGGCTGGCCGAGCTCGAGGAGGAGAAGCGCGAGGCGGAGCTGGCCAGGGAGCGCGGCGCGGCGCAGGACATCGGCTTCGGGAGTCAAATTCGCTCCTACGTGCTGCATCCGTACCAGCTGGTGAAGGACCATCGAACCGACTTCGAGGTGGGGAACGCGCAGTCCGTCCTCGACGGCGGGCTCGACGGCTTCGTCCATGCCTACCTCCTGGCGAAGGCCGCGGGGCAGGTGGTCTAGAGCGATGGGAGCTCGACCCCACCCGGCCGCGCAGGAGCGCGCGTCAGGAATCTGCGTGAGCGGACTCCGCTCCGCGGACGCCACTGTGCAGGGAAATCGTCGGAAGTCGTCGGCTACACTGCAGCGTTCCCATGAGCCGGTGGAGCCCCGTACGGGCTGCGTGAGCGCCAACGCCCGGTGACGGATGACTTCTCGGAGACACAGATGACGGCCCTCGCCGAACCGGAGACCAACGTCGAGCTGCAGCCCGCGCGCGAGGGCGCGTCGAGCGCGGCGATGATCGTGTTCGAGGACGTCCGCAAGGTCTACGAGACCAATCGCGTGACGGCTCTCGACGGCGTCTCCTTCGTCATCGAGAAGGGCGAGTTCGTCTTCGTCGTCGGCGCCTCCGGGTCCGGCAAGTCGACGATGATCCGCCTCCTGCTCAAGGAGGTCGAGCCGACGAGCGGCCGCATCATCGTCGGGGGGCGCGACCTCGGTCGCCTCAAGGGCTCCAAGGTTCCGCTCCTGCGCCGGAACCTCGGCTGCGTCTTCCAGGACTTCAAGCTCCTCCCGAACCGCACGGCGGCCGAGAACATCGGCTACGCCCTGCGCGTGCAGGGCCAGTCGAACGCAGAGATCCGCAAGAAGGTGCCGGAGGTGATGAACCTCGTCGGGCTCTCGCACAAGATGAACTCCCGCCCCGAGGAGCTCTCGGGCGGCGAGCAGCAGCGCGTCTCCATCGCACGCGCGATGGTGAACCATCCGCCTCTCCTGATCTGCGACGAGCCGACCGGGAACCTCGACCCGGACACGTCGGTCGGGATCATGCAGCTCCTCTACCGGATCAACCGCACCGGGACGACCATCCTCATGGTCACCCACGACCGGGAGATGGTCGACAAGATGCGAAAGCGCGTCATCGCGCTCGAGGCGGGCAAGCTCGTTCGCGACGAGCGGCGCGGCGGGTACGCGGAGGAGTCGTGACCCGCCGATGACGAAGATCCGCGTGCTCTTCGCCGAGGCTCTGCGCTCGATCGGCGCCAACGTCTCCACCACGGTCGCCTCGGCGCTCTCGGTGCTCATCGGGATGTTCCTCATCGGCGTCTTCATCGGGCTCGGCACCTGGCTCGTCTCGTGGTCGGACGACAAGAAGCGCGAGCTCGCCGTGCACGTCTTCATCAAGGACGAGGCCACGACGAAGCAGGTGAACGAGCTGCGCGTGAGGCTCGAGTCGGACGAGCGCGTGAAGCCCGGCGGCATCACCTTCATCTCGAAGGCGAAGGCGCTGGAGATCATGCGCAAGCGGAACCCCGAGCTCACGCAGAACCTCGTCTCGAACCCGCTGCCCGCGTCGTTCGACGTCGTTCCGCTCCGCGGCGAGGACACCGAGGCGATTGCCGTCGGCATCCAGAAGGCGCGTCTCGCGGCAGTGGATCAGGTGCGCTACGGCAAGGAGGTCTCGCAGCGGATCCTCGCGATCGCGCGCGCGATCCAGATCGTGTTCCTGATCGCCGTGTTCGTCCTGCTCGCGGCCTCGACCATCCTCATCGCGAACACGATCCGACTCTCCGTGCACGCCCGCCGGCGCGAGATCGAGGTGATGAAGCTCGTGGGCGCATCGAACTGGTACGTCCGCGGCCCGTTCATGCTCGAGGGGCTGCTGACGGGGCTCGTCGGCTCCGTCGCGGCGGTGCTCCTGCTCTTCGTCAGCCGCGAGATCGCGATCCCGCAGATCCTCGGGCACATCCAGGACGACGCCGACGTGCGGGCGCTCGCGTTCGCGTGGACGGCCGCCATCCTCGTAGGAGGCGGTCTGGCGATCGGCGCCCTCGGCTCGGGCCTCACCCTGCGCCGCTACCTCCGCGTCTGACGGGGCCGTGAGCGCCGGCGACCTCGAGCGGGGGCGCGAGGCGTACGCGAACCGAGCCTGGAGGAAGGCCCACGAGCATCTTTCGACCGCGGTCGAGGCCGAAGACCTCGAGCTCCTGGCGACGACTGCGTTCATGCTCGGGCGTGACCACGAGTACGTGAGCACTCTCGAGCGCGCGCACGATGCCTATCTCGAACGAGGCGAGCCACTGCGCGCCGTGCGTTGCGCCGTGTGGTGCGGGTTGATCCTTCTCACACGAGGAGAGGTCGGCCCGGGCAGCGCCTGGATCGGCCGCGCGCAGCGCTTGCTTGAGCAGCAACCCGGCGACTCGGTCGAGCGCGGCTACCTGCTCATGCCGCTCGTGTTCAGACACGAGGCCGCCGGTGACTTCGAGGCCGCCGCAGCCGTCGCGGCCGAGGCACTCTCGATCGCCGAGCGCTTCGGCGACGCGGACGGGTTCGCTCTCGCCGCTCATGCCCACGGGTACATGCTCATCAAGGCCGGGCGAGTCACCGAGGGGCTCGCCGTCCTCGACGAGTCCATGCTCGCGGCGATCCGTGGCGACCTGTCGCCCATTGCGACGGGGATCGTCTACTGCGGCGTCATCCTGGCCTGCCAGGAGGTGTTCGAGGCGCGACGGGCGCAGGAGTGGACGGCCGTGTTGACGGAGTGGTGCGACGGCCAACCCGACGTCGTGGCCTTCACGGGCCGCTGTCTCGTGCATCGCGCCGAGATCCTCCAGCTGGGCGGCGCGTGGCCGGACGCCCTCGAAGAGGCCCGTAAAGCCAGGCAGCGCTTCATCGAGGCGGAGAATCTCGGCCGCGTCGGCCTGGCGTGCTACCGGGAAGGCGAGCTCCGGCGCCTCGTCGGCGACTTCGAGGCCGCCGAGGAGGCCTATCGCGAAGCGAGTCGTCACGGCTGGGATCCGCAGCCCGGCCTCGCGCAGCTCAGGCTCGCTCAGGGCCGGGCAGATGCGGCCGGCGCGTCGATTCAGCGCGTGCTCGCAGAGACGACCGAGCCGTTGAAGCGTGCCGGGCTCCTCCCGGCGTCCGTCGAGATCATGCTCACCGCGGGCGATCTCGACGCCGCAGTGCTCGCGTGCCGCGAGCTCGAAGAGCTCGCCGCGCGCTTCGAGAGCGCGATGCTCGGCGCCATGGTCGCCCACGCCCGCGGGGCCGTGCATCTGGCGCAGGGCAATCCGCGGGCGGCGCTCGGGCAGCTTCGTCACGCCATCGAGGTCTGGCAACAGCTCGAGGCGCCGTACGAAGTCGCGCGATCACGCGAGATAGCCGGCCTCGCCTGTCGTGCGCTCGGCGACGACGAGGCCGCCACGCTCGAGCTGGACGCGGCGTATGCCACCTTCGTGGAGCTGAAGGCCGCTCCGGACGCCGCTCGCGTCGCCGCAGCGACGAGCTCGGCACGCGAACGGCCGCACGGGCTCTCTGCCCGAGAGCTCGAGGTGCTCCGTCTCGTAGCCGCCGGGCACTCCAACCGCGAGATCGCCGCAAAGCTCGTGATCAGCGAGCACACGGTGGCGCGGCACCTCCAGAACATCTTCGCGAAGCTCGGCGTCTCGTCCCGCACGGCGGCGGCCTCCTTCGCCTTCGAGCACGCGCTCGTCTGAACCGGCCCGTCTGGTCAGAACTGACCACGGCACGCACGCCCGAAGTTGGTTCCTTTCTGCGATGAATCGCCCGTCGCGTCGTCCTACCGTCGCCATGTCGACGAAAGGAGCTGGACATGGCGACGCACGAGCGTGTGGAAACCCTGATCATCGGCGGCGGGCAGGCCGGCCTCGCCGTCGCCTACTACCTGAAGTCGCACGAACGGGATTTCCTGATCCTCGACGCGGGCGAGCGGGTGGGAGACTCGTGGCGCAAGCGCTGGCCCTCCCTGACGCTGTACTCGCCCGCGTTCAAGAGCGGCCTGCCGGGGATGCCGTTCCCGGCACCCGGTCGCTCGTTTCCGACAGGCCTAGAGATGGCCGACTATCTCCAGTCGTACGCCGAGCGATTCGGGCTGCCGGTTCGGAACCGCGTCCGCGTCGACGCGCTGGAGAGGAACGGTGACGGCTACGTGGCGCGCTCCGGCGACCACGCATTCCGCGCGGACAACGTGGTCGTCGCAACCGGCGTCTTCCGGCACGAGAACCCGGTCGTGCCCGAGTTCGCCTCCGATCTCGACCCCGCGATTCGGCAGCTCCACTCGGCTGACTATCGCAGCCCGCAGCAGCTGCAACCGGGCTCCGTGCTCGTGGTCGGTGCGGCTCATTCCGGTGGCGACATCGCTTTCGAGGTCGCGCAGGCCGGCTTCGACACGATTCTCTCCGGACGCGACACGGGACAGATCCCGGTCGACATCCATTCCCCGCTGGCGCCGTTCGTCTTCCGTGTGCTCGGGTTCGTGTGGACGCGGGTGCTGACCGTCTCCACCCCGATCGGACGCAAGGCGAAGTCGAAGATCCGCACTCACGGCGGCCCGCTCATCCGTGTGAAGCGAGCGGACCTCCAAGCCGCTGGTGTGGAGCGAGTGTTCGAGCGGACGGTCGGCGTCGAGGACGGCAGGCCGGTGCTCGCCGACGGTCGCATCCTCGACGTTGCGAACGTCATCTGGTGCACGGGCTTTCGGAACGACTACGGCTGGATCCGGTTCCCGCTGCCGACGGAGGAGGACGGGTACCCCGAGCAGCGCCGTGGCGCCGTTCCGTCGCTGCCGGGCCTGTACTTCGTCGGGCTGCCGTTCCTGCACTCGTTCGCGTCGATGCTCATCCTCGGGGCAGGCAGGGACGGGCGGCGCGTCGCAGAGCACATCGTCGCGAGGGCGGCCAGGAAGCCGAGCACCGTGGGAGTGCGGGTGGCCGAGGCGGCGTGATGACGGTGCGGCGTCGGGACGTTCTGGTGTGGAACGGGCGCGTCACCCGGGTGACGGTGGAGCGCTGCCTCGAATCACCCGGTGGGCGGGAGTACTCGCAGGCGCCTGAGCACGAGGTGCTCGCGGAGGACGAAGGGCGGACGAGTGTCTCGGATCCTGCGCGCGAGCTCGGGCTGCTCGGCCAGAAGATCTGCCGTCTTCTCCAGTAGCTCCGCCGCGGTGTACGAAGTGCTGGAGGACGTCGAATTCGATATCGGCCTCGAGGCCGTAGAGGCCCTCGGCAA
>DASUCN010000143.1:0-9457 GCA_036276015.1 Gaiellaceae bacterium
TCGCCTCCCAGCCCGGCTCGTTCCCGAGCCGGTGGAGGAGCGCGCGCGTCGTCGCTCGGCCGGCCGGCTCGAGCTCGATCGCGACGAGGTGCCGCTTCGGTGCGGGTGCGAACAGCGCCAGGTCGACCCCGATGGGGATGACCGCGTAGTCGCCCTCGAAGCGCTCCGACGCCGCCGCGGCCGTCTCTGCAGAGGTGGCGAGCAGCACGTCCACGCGCGTGCGGAGCCGATCGCGGCGCGAGCGCCGGGCGGGGTAGCCGAGGCGCTCGGTCGAGAAGAACGTGGCCACCGTCAGGGCGTGCGTCGAGGTGAGCGCGAGATACGAGATGCTGGGCAGTCCCGGCTCGAACCCGTGCACGACGTCGAAGCGGCCCTTCGTCAGGGCCAGCCGCAGGTTGGCGCGAACGGCGACCGGAACGCCCATGTTCGTCCTGCGGGACAGTGGGATCGAGGGCCCGACCGCGATGACGTCCGCGTCCGTCCCGCGCTGGAGCGCCCGGCGACCGGCGAGGAGGTCCCGTGCCCGGGAGGACGGCGTGAGCACCGTGACCTCGTGGCCCAGGCGGCGAAGCGCGTCGGCGGCGCCCGCCACGTGCGCGTTGACCTCGTGCGGCTGCGACCACGCGAACGGCGTGACGAAGCAGATGCGGAGACTCACCCGGGGCAAGTTAACGTGCAGGCATGGTCGAGGTGACGATCAAGGCCAGGGCGAACGGCCCGTACCGGGTGGAAGGCCCCGTGCGCGTGGTCGACGCCGAGGGGAACGCGTTCGAGGTTCCGCCGGGCGACACGATCGTGCTGTGCCGCTGTGGGCACTCGCAGTCGAAGCCGTTCTGCGACAAGTCGCATCGGCGTGTGGGCTTCGTGGCCGACGACTCGGCGCCCCGCGTGCCCCGCTAGCGTCGGCGGAGGAGCAGGCGCTCGCCTCGCGCGAGGCGGACGTCGATCCCGGCCGACGCGCGGGTCGCGACGAGCTCGACCCCGTCCAGCTCGTCGAGGACGCGCTCGTCCGGAGGCGCGCCGGCGGCGGTGAACCGCTGGAGCACGGGGAGAAGGAACCAGCCGAGCGCCGCGAGGATCCAGGCTGCAGCGAGCAGCTTCGCCCACAGCGTGTCGTCCGGCTCGGTCCACAGCGCGGTGATCGCCCCGCCCACTGCCACCACGACGAGAATGTCGGTGGCGAGAACGAGCGCGAGCAGCCGTCGGTTCGAGAGCAGGAGGAGCTGCGTGACGATCGCCACCTGACCGACGAGCAGCAGAAGCGTCGTCGTGCCCAGCCGCGAGATGGTGTCGTCGCCTTCAGAGCCGCTCCAGATCCAGTACACGAGGACCGTGAGCTCCACGGGTGCGACGGCTGCGACCGTCCAGCCGACCAGGGTCTGGCGTCCGGAGTCGACCAGCGCGAGCCCGGCGAGCGCGGCGGCGCCCGTGACGAAGAGGACGCCCAGGGTGAGGAGGATGTGAGCGTCGGTGTCGGTCAGCTCGCCGCGAAGCAGCGCGACGATGGCCACGAGAGCGGCGGCCACGAGCAGAGCCGCCGCTCCGAGCCAGAACGTCCGGGCGAGCCGGCGCCGCGTCACGCCTTGGCGGCCGCCTTCTTCTTCGTCACCGCGTTCTTGACGATGAAGCGCTCGATGTCCTCGCGCGCCTCGTCGTCGCGGATCTGCTTCGGGGGTGACTTCATCAGGTAGGCGCTCGGCGCCTCGAGCGCGCCCGCGATGCCGTTGTTCAGCGCCAGCTTCGCCAGCCGGACGGCGTCGATGACGATGCCGGCCGAGTTCGGCGAGTCCCACACCTCGAGCTTGAGCTCCACGTTGAGCGGCACGTCCCCGAACGACGAGCCCTCCATCCGGATGTACGCCCACTTGCGGTCGGTGAGCCACGGCACGTAGTCGGACGGCCCGACATGGACGTTCTTCTCGCCGATGTCGTAGTCGAGCATCGACGTCACCGCGTTCGTCTTCGAGATCTTCTTCGACTCGAGCCGCTCGCGCTCGAGCATGTTCAGGAAGTCGGAGTTCCCGCCGACGTTCAGCTGCATCGTCTTGTCGAGGTGGACGCCGCGGTCGCCGAACAGCGTGGTCAGCACCCGGTGCGTGATGGTCGCGCCCACCTGCGACTTGATGTCGTCGCCGATGATCGGGCAGCCGGCCTCCTCGAAACGCCTCTGCCAGTACGGCTCGCGCGCGATGAAGACGGGCATGCAGTTCACCATCGCGACGCCCGCCTCGAGGATCTGCTCGGCGTACCACTTGGTAGCCGCCTCGGAGCCGACCGGCAGGTAGTTGACGACGACGTCGGTGCCGGTGTCCTTCAGGATCCCGACCACGTCGTCGGTGGAGCCGGGCGCCTTCTCGACAACCTGGGCGAGGTACTTGCCGATGCCGTCGTGCGTCATGCCGCGCGCGACCTTCACGCCGGTCTTCGGGACGTCGGCGAACTTGATCGTGTCGTTGGGATGCGCCCAGATCGCGTCCGCGAGATCGACGCCCACCTTGCCCTTGACGACGTCGAACGCGGCGGTGAACTCGATGTCCGAGATGTGGTACCCGCCGAGGTCGACGTGCATGAGGCCGGGAACGGTGTCCTCGGCCTTCGCGTCCTTGTAGTACTCGACCCCCTGCAGGAGCGAGTTGGCGCAGTTGCCCACGCCGATGATCGCGACGCGCACCTTGTCCTTTGCGCGCCCGTTCTGCTTGCCGTTCGTGGTTGCCATTGGCTTCCTTCCTGTGCGATTGCTCTGGGCCGGAACGCCGAGCCCTTCGGCGAGCGCGGCGAGGATGACGTCGTTCGCGTTGGAGCCGCGCCGCGACGCCTCCGCGTGGATCTCGTCCTTCAGCTCCTGCGGCACACGCAGGAGGAGGACGGGTGAGGAGCCTGCTAGCACTTTGCGGCGCCGGCCGGAGGGGGAGTAGGGGACGCCGAACTCGTCGGCGAGGATCCCGGCCGCGACGTCGTTGACGTTGGACTCGCGGCGGGCGGTCTCGCGGACGAGCGCCCCTTTCAACTGAGCGGGCATCCTGACCAGGATGCCCGCTCTCTGTGAATTGCTAGCAGCCAAAGTGCTAGCAGTGTAGCCGACACCGCCTGCCCAGGCGGGCGGGGCCTGGTCACCGTCCGCGAAGAGCGCGGATCAGCTCCCACTTGCCCATCTTCGAGCGCCCCCGGATGTTCCGCTTCTGCGCCAGCTCGTAGAGCTGGCGACGCGTACGGTCCTCGAGCGCATGGCCCGCCCGACCGCCTCGGCTGCGCGCCTTGGAGGCCTGCTTCCCGAGATCGCTGCGTGTCGCGTCCGGCAGCGCGGCGATCGTCCGCTTGCGGCGAGCAGCCGCGGCCGCCTTGCCGATGTTGCGCTTCGCGGCCTGAACCTGCTTGGTCGTCGCCACGAGGCTCACCTCCTTCGATTCGCTCCCGAGCGGGGATGCCCGATCAGCGCGGTTCGGACACCTTCAGGACGCTTCCGCGAGCTCGCGGAGCTGGCGGCGGACGAACCACATGCGCTGCACGACGGTGATCCACGCCATCGCGGCGAGCGCATAGATGGGCCACTGGAGGAGCCCCCACGGAGCGAGCCCGAGGCCGACCGAGATGAGGACGACGCGCTCGACGCGCGAGCCGAACCCGACGTCGCCGCGCAGGCCGAGCGCCTCGGCCTTCGCGCGCGTGTAGCTCACGAGGAAGGAGCCGATGACCGCGGCGAAGGTGGCCACGAGCGCGACCTCGTTCCCCTCGCGCATGAACACGAGGCCGATCGCGGTGAGCATCGCGGCCTCGCCGAGCCGGTCGAAGGTCGAGTCGAGGAACGCGCCGAAGACGGTCCCCTTGCTCGCCGCACGGGCCAGGGCGCCGTCGAGGATGTCCGCCACGGAGCCGATCACGAAGAGCGCGCCGCCGAGCCAGAAGAAGAGCCTCTGGTTGCGCTCCTCGAAGCCGACGAGGACCGCGCCCGTCAGGCAGAGGGAGACTCCCGCGAGCGTGAGCATGTCCGGCGTCAGCTTCGTCTTGGCGACGCCGCGCATCGAGCGCTGGAGGATCTCCCGCGCCGCCGCGGTGTACTCCTGCTTGACCCGGTCGAGCTGGCTCACCCGCGGCTCGGGCGCGGGTTGCTGGTCGGTCATGCGCGCCGGAGGCGCAGCTGCTGAGCGCGGCGGAGCGCGTAGCCGGTGACGAGCGCGAGCGCGAAGCCGGCGACGACGTCGAGCCAGTAGTGGTTGCCGGTGGAGATGACCGCGAATCCGACCCAGGCGGGCCACGCGAGCCAGAGCGCCTTCGCGAGCTTCGACCGCACGACGCCGAACATGACGATCCCCACGATGAGCGCGTCCATCGCGTGCAGGCTGGGCATCGCGGCATACGGGTTCGAGCCCCAGGCGATGAGGCCGCTCTCGTGATTCACGGACGAGTACTGGGCGAGCGTGTCGACGAAGCCCCACTCGGGGAACATCCGCGGCGGCGCCGTCGGCACGAGGACATAGCCCACGAGGCCGACGAGGTTCGCGAGGATCAGCCAGTTGCGGAAGCCCGCGAAGCGCTCGTGGTGCTTGAAGTAGACCCAGAGCAGCGTCAGTCCGACGACCGCGAACTGCGAGAGCCAGTACGTATACGAGGTCAGCGTGACGAGCAGCGACGAGCTGTCCACGAACCGCTGGACGGTGGGCTCGAAGAGCGCGCCCAGCTCCTGCTGCGTGCGCAGGATCCATTCGCCGTTGGCGAACGCCACGGCGACGTCGCGGTCCGCGGCGCCTCGCGCGACCTGGTAGGCCACGTAGAAGCCCATCCAGATCAGGAACTGGAAGGCGAGATGCGCCCAGCCGCGTGGCAGGCGCCGGGATGTCTCGGCGACGAGGCTCGACACGACTCGATCGATTCTAACGACGGTCGTGGAGGAGAGCGCCTGCGGCGTTGTGCTGTGCCTGTGGTGCATGGGACGTCAGTGCTCGCATGTAGTTGGCGCGCTCGAAGGCCGCGGCATCGGGGCTTGCGTTGCGGCTGACGCTGCCCTTGAGCTGCTCGACGGACGCGTACTCGCGTTCGATCATCCAGCGCTCGAGGCCGGAGAGCATGTCGGCGACGATCCGGGGACCGTGCGCCAGCGCGGCCGACGCGACCATGACGGCGTCCGCGCCCGCCAGGAGGAGCTTGAGCGCGCCCTCCCAGTCGTGGACGCCGCCCGTGCCCGCCAGGCTGACGGGGGTCGCGCCGCGCAGGATCGCGATCCAGCGCAGCGGGAGCCGGAGCTCGCCCGGCGTCGACAGCGCGAGCCACGGGGCGACCTCGAGCGTCTCGAGGTCGATGTCGGGCTGGAGGAACCGGTTGAAGAGCGTGAGGCCGTCGGCGCCCGCGTCGACGAGCTGCGACGCCATGTGCGCGAAGGCCGTGTAGAAGGGGCCGACCTTGACCGCGAGCGGGACGCTCACGGACGCCCGCACCTCGCGGACGAGCGCGGTGGTGCGGGATTCGACGTCGGCTGCGGGAGTCGACGGGTCGACCTCGACGGCGTAGACGTTCAGCTCCAGCGCGTCGGCGCCGGCCTGCTCGCAGAGTCGCGCGTATCGCACCCAGCCTCCGGTCGACACGCCGTTGAGGCTCGCGATCACGGGGATCTCGAGCGCGGCCTTCGCCGCGCGGATGTGCTCGAGGTACGCATCGGGCCCCGTGTTGTAGGAGTCGAGCTCGGGGAACCACGTCGTCGCCTCGCCGAAGCTGTGCGTCGCATGCTCGAGCAGCTCGTGGATGTCGAGCGCCTCGTGCTCGATCTGCTCCTCGAAGAGCGACGGGAGCACGGCCGCGCCGACGCCCGCCTCCTGGAGCTCGGCCAGAGTCTCGAGCTTGCCGGTGAGCGGAGACGCGGACGCGACGATGGGGCTGCGCAGGCGCAGCCCGAGGTACGTGGTGGCGAGGTCGACGGTCACGCGGGCTCCTCGGGCTCGTGCTCGATCTCTGCCAGCTGCTCGTAGACGTGCCAGCGCTCGTCGACGTCGTGCTGGGCGAGCTCGGCGAGCTCCTTTGCGTCGGCGGGACGCGAGCGCGCGAGCATCGCGAACCGCGCCTCGCGGGACGTGAACTCGGAGAGCGGAAGCTTCGGCGGGCGGGAGTCGAGGTGGAAGGGATGCTCGCCCGCGTGTCCATGACGCGGGTCGTAGCGGTAGAGCGGCCAGTAGCCGGTGTCCACGGCCAGCTTGTGCTGCTCCATCCCCTTCTTCATCTCGATGCCGTGGGCGATGCAGTGGCTGTACGCGATCACGAGCGACGGCCCCGGATACGCGTCGGCCTCGGCGAGCGCCTTCACGGTCTGGGCGTTGTCGGCGCCCATTGCGATCTGCGCCACGTACACGTCGCCGTAGGCGGACGCGATCATCCCGAGATCCTTCTTGCGTGTGCGCTTCCCACCGGCCGCGAACTTCGCGACCGCCGAGCGGGGCGTCGCCTTCGACGCCTGCCCTCCCGTGTTGGAGTAGACCTCGGTGTCGAGGACCAGGAGGTTCACGTCGCGGCCCGACGCGAGGACGTGGTCGAGGCCGCCGAACCCGATGTCGTACGCCCAGCCGTCGCCGCCGACGATCCAGACGGTCTTGCGTACGAGCGTGCGCGCGACTGCGAGCAGGCTGCGCGCCTCGCCCGTGTCGAGCTCGCGGCAGCGGGTCTCGAGCGCGGCGACGCGCTCGCGCTGAGCCGAGATGCCCGCCTCGGACGACTGGTCGGCGGCCAGGATCGCGTCGGCGAGGTCGGGCGCCACAGCGGGGAGCAGCACGCGGGCGGCGCGCTGCTGCTGGTCGAGCGCGAGGCGCAGGCCGAGCCCGAACTCCGCGTTGTCCTCGAACAGCGAGTTCGACCAGGCGGGGCCGCGGCCGTCGAGGTTCTTCGACCACGGCGTCGTCGGCAGGTTCCCGCCGTAGATCGACGAGCAGCCGGTCGCGTTCGCGACGAGCATGCGGTCGCCGAAGAGCTGGCTCAGGAGCTTGAGGTACGGCGTCTCGCCGCAGCCCTCGCACGCCCCCGAGTACTCGAAGAGCGGCTCGAGCATCTGCGAGCCCTTGATCGTCGCGGGGGCGACGAGCGCCCGGTCGAGCTCGGGGATCCCGAGGAAGAACTGGTAGCGCTCGCGCTCGACCTCCAGGTGCTCCTCCTTCGGCTCGAGGTTGATCGACTTGTGCCTGACCTCCTCCTTCGAGTGGGCCGGACAGGTCTCGACGCAGATGCCGCAGCCGGTGCAGTCCTCGGGCGCGACCTGGATCGTCATCAGCATCCCGGGCAGGTCACGCGCCTTCCACTCCTTCGTGAGAAAGCCCTCGGGCGCGCCGGCGAGCGCCTCGGGCGCGAAGACCTTCATGCGGATCGCGGCGTGCGGGCACACGAGCGCGCATTTCGCGCAGTCGATGCAGATCGACGGATCCCAGATCGGGATCTCCTGCGCGATCGAGCGCTTCTCGAAGCGGGCCGTCCCCGTCGGATAGGTCCCGTCGGCCGGAAGCGCGCTCACCGGCAGCGAGTCGCCGCGTCCGGCGATGAGCGGGACGGTCACGTCCTGGACGAAGTCGCCCGTGCGCGCCGGAGCGGCGGCGATGCCTGCGGGCTCCTCGCGGGGCGGCGGCACCTTCACCTCCGCAAGACCTTCCAGCGCGCGGTCGACGGCCGCGAAGTTGCGCTCGAGCACGGCCTCGCCGCGCTTGCCGTAGGTCGTCCGGATCGCGTCCTTGATCGCCTCGAGCGCGCGCTCGGTCGGCAGCACGTCGGTCAGGGCGAAGAAGCACGTCTGGAGCACGGTGTTCACGCGCTTGCCGAGCCCCGCCTCGCGCGCGACGCGGGTCGCGTCGACGACCCAGAGGCGAAGCTCCTTGGCGGCGATCTCCTCGCGGACGCCGACCGGAAGCCGCTCCCAGACCTCGCCCGGGCCGTACGGCGCGTTCAGGAGGAAGGTCGCGCCGCGGCGGGCGACGCCGACGACGTCGATGCGGTCGAGGAAGCCGAACTGATGGCAGGCGACGAAGTCGGCCTCCTGGACGAGGTAGCTCGACGCGATCGGCCGCGGGCCGAAGCGGAGGTGCGACACCGTCGTCGACCCCGCCTTCTTGGAGTCGAGGACGAAGTACCCCTGCGCGTGCAGACCCGTCTGCTCGCCGATGATCCGGATCGAGTTGCGATTCGCCCCGACCGTCCCGTCGGCGCCGAGCCCGTAGAAGACCGCTCGGAAGACGTCGTCGGGCTCGGTGCGGAAGTCGGGGTCGACGTCGAGCGAGAGCCCGGTGACGTCGTCGGCGATGCCGACCGTGAAGCGCCGGCGGGGGGTCGGAGACCGGAGCTCCGCGAGCGCGGCGGCTGCCATCGCGGGCGTGAACTCCTTCGACGAGAGCCCGTAGCGGCCCCCGAGCACGAGCGGGAGCTCGCCGCGCTCGGCGAGTGCCGTGACCACGTCCTGGTACAGGGGCTCGCCGAGCGCCGCAGCGTCCTTCGTCCGGTCGAGAACGGCGATGGCACGCACGGACGCGGGCAGCGCTGCCGCGAACGCATCCGCGTCGAAGGGCCGGTAGAGCCTGACCTTCACGAGGCCGACGCGCTCGCCGTCCTCCTGCAGTCGGCGGACGGCCTCTTCCGCCGCGCCGGCGCCGGAGCCCATCAGGACGAGCACGCGCTCCGCTTCCGGGTGGCCGACGTAGTCGAAGAGCCGGTACGGCCGGCCCGTGCGCTCGCCGAGCTCGCGCATGGCCTGCTGCACGATGCGCGGAACCGCGGCGTAGAAGGGGTTCGCGGCCTCGCGCGACTGGAAGAAGACGTCAGGGTTCTGCGCGCTGCCCCGGAGGACGGGGTGGTCCGGCGAAAGGGCGCGGGCTCGGTGGGCGGCGACGAGATCGTCGTCGAGGAGGGCGTGAACGTCGTCGAGGTCGAGGCGCGAGATCGTGTTGAGCTCGTGCGACGTCCGGAAGCCGTCGAAGAAGTGGAGGAAGGGCACGCGTGTACGCAGCGTCGCCGCATGCGCCACCAGCGCCAGATCCTGTGCCTCCTGCACCGACGACGCGCAGAGGAGCGCGAAGCCGGTCGAGCGAGCCGCCATCACGTCGGAGTGGTCGCCGAAGATCGAGAGCGCGTGGGTCGCGATCGTGCGCGCAGCGACGTGGATGACCGCGGGCGTGAGCTCGCCGGCGATCTTGAACATGTTGGGAAGCATCAGGAGCAGGCCCTGCGAGGAGGTGAACGTCGTCGCGAGCGCGCCCGCCTGGAGCGCGCCGTGCACGGCCCCCGCCGCTCCGCCCTCGCTCTGCATCTGGACGACCTGGGGCACGACGCCCCAGGCGTTCGGCGTCTCGCGCGCGGCCCAGGAGTCGGCGAGCTCGCCCATCGGCGTCGCCGGCGTGATCGGGTAGATGGCGACGACCTCGCTCGCGTTGTACGCGACCCAGGCGGCGGCCTCGTTGCCGTCCACGATCGTCCGACGCTGCTCCACGTGTCCAGCGTGCGCGCG
>DASUCN010000144.1:0-2059 GCA_036276015.1 Gaiellaceae bacterium
CGTAGACGTCCTCCGGGGCGATCTCGGGGATCCAGGCCGGGTTCGCGCTCGGGCTCATGGCCGTCCCCGGAGTGCCGAGGCCGGACAGCACGCGCTCGACGAGGGTCTCCTTGTCGATCGCGTGCGCGATCGCCTGCCGGAACACCGGGTCGGTGAGCGCGGGGTGTGGAGCGTCGAAGGCCTCCTCGTTGCGCGGCGGCTTGCCGTCGTACGAGTTGAGGACGAGGTAGTCGAAGCCACCCTGCTCCCCGGCCACGGCGACGATGCCCTCCTCGGTCTCGAGGTCCGGAAACGACGACGCCGGCACGTTGGGCGCCGCGTCGAGCTCGCCGCTGCGCAGCGCCGCCACCATCGCGTCGGCGTTGCGGAACACGCGGAAGACCACCTCGTCGATCGCGACCTGCCCTCGCCAGAAGTTCGGGTTGGCCTCCATCCGCCAGAACTGACCCTTCTTCCACTCGCTGAGCGTGAACGGGCCGGAGCCGACCCCGTCGAGCGCCGGATACGTCCCCACGTCGTCGGCAGGCACCTTCTCCCAGATGTGCTTCGGGACGACGTAGAGCGAGAGGCTCGGCAGCCGCGGATCGTTGACCTTCGAGGTCACGACGAGCGTCTTCTCGTCGGGAGCCTCGGCCGACAGGTTCGCGACCGTCGACGAGTAGTTCAGCCACTCCTCATCGCGCGAGCGATTGATCGTGTACGCGATGTCCTCCGCGGTGAGCGGCGTGTCGTCCGACCACTGCAGGCCGTCGCGGAGCGTGTACGTGTAGGTCTTGCCGTCGTTCGAGGCCTCCCAGGACTCCGCGAGGCCCGGTGTCGTCGCGAAGTCGGCCGCGGCGAGGTCGGTCGGGCTCGCATACTGCAGGTTGTAGAGCTCGTACGAGGAGACGAGCTCGCCCGCCGTGACGTTGGGCGTGTCGAGATCCTGGGTGAGCCCGACGGTGAGAACGACCTTCTCGTCGTCCGACTGGGCGGTAGCGGCGGTGCTGAGAGCGAGCGCGGCGCAGGCGGCGAGCGCTGCGACGACGAGAAGCTGTGCGGATTTCACTGAACGGTCCCTCCGGAGGTCGCTGGGAACGGCGATTATCTCCCCCCGGCGAAGCCTGCACCAGGGTACGACGTCGAGAAGGACGGCAGGTTTGTACGCTCGCGCCGTGAGCATGCCTTCGCCCCGCGGCCCACGCCTGCGTGAGCTCGGTCTCCGGATCGGCCGCTTCGAGTCGGGGCCGGCGAACGGGATCATCGACGTCGCGGGTGTCACGGTGGGTCACGTCACCGTCTGGCGCGACGAGCCCGAGCCGCCCGCAGGGCGAGGAGTCGCGCGTACGGGCGTCACCGCCGTCGTGCCTGCGCCGATGGAGACCCTGTTCACCGAGCCCGTACCGGCCGGAACCGCCGTCCTCAACGGAGCGGGTGAGCTCACGAGCTCCCTCGTTCTCCGTGAATGGGGCGTGGTCGAGACGCCGGTCTACCTCACCTCGACCCACGCGGTCGGACGCGTCTACGACGGAGCGGTGGCGGCTGCCATCGCTGCCGACGCGCGGATCGGCGTGGACGCGGTCGTGATCCCGACGGTCGGTGAGTGCGACGACAGCTGGCTGTCCGACGCGCGCGTGGTTCAGATCGAGGCATCCGACGCAGGTGGGGCGGTGGCGGCCGCAAGCGGTGGAGCGGTCATCGAGGGAGCCGTCGGAGCGGGAGCCGGAATGATGACGAAGGGCTTCAAGGCCGGGATCGGGACGGCGAGCAGGATCGCTCCGTCGATCGGCGCCGCCGTCGGAGTCCTCGTCCTGTCGAACTTCGATCCCCCGCCGGGGCTCGTGGTCGACGGCGTCCCGGTCGGGGATCTCCTCGGTCGACCTCCCGTCGGTCGGCGCAAGCAGGCCGGCAGCTGCATCGGGGTCGTTGCCGTCGACGCGCCGCTCTCGTCTCGTCAGCTCGAGCGAGTCGCCCGGCGAGCGGGTCTCGGTCTCGCGCGCTGCGGCTCCGTCGCGCACTCGGGCAGCGGCGAGGTGTTCGTCGCTCTCGCCCCTCCCGGACGCAGGCCCCGCGGGGAGGC
>DASUCN010000145.1:0-75084 GCA_036276015.1 Gaiellaceae bacterium
ACACACATGGCGCAGCAGAAGATCCGCATCCGTCTGAAGGGCTACGACCACCAGCAGGTGGACCGCTCGGCGTCCCAGATCGTCGAGACGGCGCAGCGCACCGGCGCGACCATCACCGGTCCCGTCCCGCTGCCGACCGAGAAGAACGTCTACTGCGTGATCCGCAGCCCGTTCAAGGACAAGGACTCGCGTGAGCACTTCGAAGTTCGCACGCACAAGCGCCTGATCGACATCCACTCACCGACCCCGAAGACCGTCGACTCGCTCATGCGGCTCGACCTTCCGGCCGGTGTCGACATCGAGATCAAGCTGTGATGGCGCGGAGCGACATCGCAGCTCCGGGCGGGGCAACCCCCGCCCCTACAGGGGTGGCGCTTGTTCCGCCCGCACATGTAGGGGCGACGCTTGCGTCGCCCTCGTGGGGGCGTACGTGAAAGGCATCCTCGGCAAGAAGCTCGGCATGAGCCAGGTCTTCGATCCCGACACGGGAGTGATGACCGCGGTGACCGTCATCCAGGCGGGGCCGTGTCCCGTGGTCCAGGTCAAGTCCGCGGAGACGGACGGCTACGACGCCGTGCAGCTCGCCTTCGAGGAGGTCGCCGCGCGCAAGCTCTCGAAGCCCGAGGTCGGGCACCTGAAGAAGGCGGGGGTCGCCCCGCACCGCCACCTCGCCGAGTTCCGCGGGCCGAGCGAGCTCACGGTCGGCGAGACCGTGACCGTCGAGGCGTTCGAGCCCGGCGAGTCGATCAAGGTCTCCGGCATCTCGGTGGGCAAGGGGTACCAGGGGACGATCAAGCGGCACAACTTCAGCCGTGGCCCGGTCTCGCACGGCTCGCACAACGTCCGCAAGCCGGGATCGATCGGTGCGTCCGCATATCCGTCACGGGTGTTCAAGGGCATGAAGATGGCGGGCCGCATGGGCGGCACTCGCGTCACGCAGCCAGGCCTCGTCGTCCACGAGGTGGACGTCGAGCGCAACCTCCTGCTCGTCCGCGGGTCCGTTCCCGGCCCGAAGAGCGGCCTCGTGGAGATCGTGAGCGTCTGATGGCTGCGCCCAAGGCACCTGTCATCGGCGGCTCCACGAAGGAGGTCTCGCTCGACGAGACCGTCTTCACGACCGAGCTCAAGCCGCACCTCGTCCACGAGACCGTCCGCGCCGAGCTGAACGCCGCGCGCGCCGGCACGAAGGGGACGAAGAGCCGCGGCCTCGTCGCCGGCGGCCGCTCCAAGCCGTGGCGCCAGAAGGGCACCGGCCGCGCTCGCGCCGGCACGACTCGCGCGCCGCACTGGACCGGCGGCGGCGTCGCGTTCGCGCCGGGGATGCGGAGCTTCGACGTCAAGGTGAACCGCAAGGCCCGTCGGTCGGCTCTCCGTGGCGTGCTCTCGAACCACGTGTCGAACGGCACCCTCGCCATTCTCGACGGATCCGGTTTCGACGTTCCGTCGACGAAGAAGGCCGCCGAGCTCCTCGGCGGGTGGGGCGAGCGCCCGACGCTCGTCGTGGTGACGGAGGACGAGGAGATCCTCGTGAAGTCGCTCCGCAATCTCGAGAAGGTGCTCGTCGTGACGGCGGCCGAGCTCGAGGTCGCCTCGCTCGTCTGGGCTCGCTCGGTGCTGATCACCGAGGCGGCGATGCCGTTCGTCCTCGGGCGCGCGGGCGCCGTGTCGGAGAAGGAGGAGACGGCGTGAGCCTCCATCCGAACCAGGTCCTCCTCGCACCCGTGGTCTCGGAGAAGAGCTACTCGCTCATCACCGATCGCAAGTACACGTTCAAGGTGCACGAGGATGCGCATAAGACGCAGATCCGCCAGGCGGTCGAGGAGCTCTTCGAGGTCAAGGTCGCAAGCGTGAACGTCGTGAAGGTGCAGTCCAAGCCGAAGCGGCGCGGCTTCATCAAGGGCCGCCGACCCGGCTGGAAAAAGGCGATCGTCGAGCTCAAAGAGGGTTACGAGATCGAGATCTTCGAGGGGGCTGCCGTCTGATGGCGCTGAAGAAGTACAAGCCGACGAGCCCGGGGCGTCGCTTCATGACGACGTCCGGCTTCGAGGAGATCACGAAGTCCGAGCCCGAGAAGTCGCTGCTCGAGCCGGTCACGAAGAAGGGCGGGCGGAACAACCGCGGTCGCATCACGACGCGCCACCAGGGTGGCGGTCACAAGCGTCGCTTCCGCAAGGTCGACTTCAAGCGGACGAAGGACGGCGTGCCGGCGAAGGTCGCCGCGATCGAGTACGACCCGAACCGGTCGGCGCGCATCGCGCTGCTCCACTACGCCGACGGCGAGAAGGCCTACATCCTCGCCCCGGCGCGCCTCCGGGTCGGGTCGACCGTCGAGTCGGGCCCGGAGGCGGACATCAAGCCCGGCAACGCGCTCCCGCTCGCGAACATCCCGACCGGCACGCTCGTGCACTGCGTCGAGCTGAAGCCGGGCCAGGGTGCGCGGATGGCGCGCTCCGCGGGCTCGTCCATCCAGCTCGTCGCGAAGGACGGGCCGCACGCGGTGCTCCGGCTGCCCTCGGGCGAGCTTCGCCGCGTCCTCCTCACCTGCCGCGCCACGGTCGGCCAGGTCGGCAACTCGGATCACTCGAACCAGTCGAGCGGCAAGGCCGGTCGGAGCAGGTGGCTCGGCAAGCGCCCGACCGTCCGCGGCTCGGCCATGAACCCGGTCGACCACCCGCACGGCGGCGGCGAGGGCAAGACGAAGGGCGGCCGGCACCCGGTCACCCCGTGGGGCGTCCCGACGCTCGGCAAGCGCACCCGCCGCAAGCACAAGGAATCCGACACCCTGATCGTCCGCGGCCGGCGCCGCGGGAAGGAGAAGAGGCGGTAGTGCACCTCGTGGCAATGTCATCCGAGGCTCTGCCGGCTGCAAAGCGGCGCCCGGCGGCGTCCTCAGTCGTGCCCATATGCCAGATATGGGCACTCCCTGCGTCCTTGCCTGGCTTGCTTTTCGCGCGGCAGAGCCACGGCAACATCACCACGAGGTGCACTGATGAGTCGTAGCTCCAAGAAGGGCCCTTTCGTCGAGGAGCGGCTGCTGGGCCGAATCGAGGCGATGAACGCGAGCGGCGAGAAGCGGATGATCCGCACCTGGTCGCGCGCGTCCACGATCTTCCCGGAGATGGTCGGGCACACGATCGCGGTGCACGACGGCCGCAAGCACGTGCCCGTGTTCGTGACCGAGCAGATGGTCGGTCACAAGCTCGGCGAGTTCGCCCCGACCCGGACCTTTCGCGGCCACGCCGGTGACCGCTCGACGCAGGTGAAGAAGCGCTGATGGCCCAAGCTGTCTCAGACGATCGCCAGCGCGTGCGCGCGCAGGCGAAGTGGATTCGCACCTCCGCCCGGAAGGCGCGGGTCGTGCTCGAGCACATTCGTGGGCGCAGCGTGCCGGAGGCGCGGACGATCCTCGCCTTCACGTCGCGCGCTGCCGCCACGGACATCGAAAAGGTGCTCCGCTCCGCGGTCGCGAACGCCGAGGCCAATCACGGGCTCGACGGTGACGACCTCGTCGTCGAGGCGGCGTACGCGGACGAGGGGCCGACGCTGAAGCGCTGGAAGCCCCGCGCTCGCGGCCGCGTCAACCGGATCCGCAAGCGCACGTGCCATGTCACGCTCGTTCTCGCCGAGGTGCCCGAGCAGAACACGCGGCGTCGCCCGCGCAAGCAGGCGGCAGCCGCCGAGTCGGCGCCACCTGCGGACGAGTCGAAGCCGAAGGCCGCGTCGCGGCGCAAGAAGAAGGAGGCGGTTGCCTGATGGGCCAGAAAGTGCATCCCGGCGGCTTCCGCGTCGGCGTCATCCACGACTGGAAGTCGAACTGGTGGACGGGCAAGCCCGAGTTCGCCGCGTACATCCTCGAGGACGTTCGCATCCGCGAGCACATCCTGGGGAAGCTGTCGCACGCGGGTCTGTCCGACATCCTGATCCGCAAGGACAAGCAGCGGATCACGGTGGACATCTACACCGCGCGCCCCGGCATCGTCATCGGCAAGTCGGGCGTCGAGGTCGACGCGCTCCGTAAGGAGCTGCACGCGATCACGAAGAAGAACGTCCACATCAACATCAACGAGATCAAGCGCCCGGAGCTCGACGCGAAGCTCGTCGCGCAGTCGATCGCCGAGCAGCTCGAGAACCGCGTGAGCTTCCGCCGCGCGATGAAGCGCTCGCTGGCGTCGGCCATGCGCTCGGGCGCCCAGGGGATCAAGATCACCGCGGGTGGTCGTCTCGGAGGCGGCGAGATGAGCCGGCGCGAGATGTACTCGGAGGGGCGCGTTCCGCTCCACACGATTCGCGCGGACATCGACTACGGCCAGGCCGAGGCGAAGACGACCTTCGGCGTGATCGGCGTCAAGGTCTGGGTCAACAAGGGCGAGATCATGCCCGAGGGCTACGACGCGCCTGCGGCGCGCGACACGCGACTGGGCGACCAGGATCAGGCTCGCAGACGACGTGGCGCCTCGGCGGAGGGCCTCGGCGCCTCGCGCGAGGGTCGCGGCCGCCAGCAGGATCGCGAAGGGCTCGGCATCGTGCCGCGCAGACGGCGCGGCCAGCGCCCCGGCGCCGGACGCCCGGGTGGTCAGCGCCCGCGCCGCGACGTCTCCGAGCAGACCGCACAGACGCCCGAGACCGAGGCACCCGTCGTGGAGCCCGAGGTGCAGAACGCGCCGGCGCCCGAGGTGACCCCGGAGGCGACGCCCGAGAGTGAGGGCGCTAGCTGATGCTGATGCCGCGCAAGACGAAGTTCCGCCGGCACCACCGCGGTCATCGCCGCGGCACGTCACGCGGGCAGACGACCGTGCAGTTCGGCGAGTACGGGCTCAAGGCGCTCGAGGCCGGTTGGATCTCCAACCGCCAGATCGAGGCTGCCCGTATCGCCGCGACCCGCAAGATCCGGCGAAGCGGGAAGGTCTGGATCAACCTCTTCCCGGACAAGCCGTTCACGAAGAAGCCGGCCGAGACCCGCATGGGCTCGGGCAAAGGTTCTCCCGAGGGTTGGGTTGCCGTCGTGAAGCCGGGACGTGTCATGTTCGAGCTCGCCGGGGTCGACGAGCCGCTCGCCAAGGAGGCGCTCCGGCTCGCCGGCCAGAAGCTCCCGATCAAGACCAAGTTCGTCCGCAGGGAGGCTGATCTCTTTGAGAGCTAGATCGTTCGCGGGTGGAACCTACGGTTCCTCCCGCGTGCCCCCCTCCATCTTCGTGGCAACCCGCTCGGCCGCCGATTGGGCTCCCACCGGGCGAAGCCCGGCTCCGCCGATGAAGCGCTTCGCCGCCGCAAACGGAGGAACGACATGAGAGCTCGAGAGCTGCGGGCCCTCACCGACGACGAGCTCGATCGCAAGATGGCCGAGACCCGGCAGGAGCTCTTCAACCTGCACTTCCAGACGGCGACGGGCGTGCTCGAGAACAGCGCGCGCCTGCGCCACGCAAAGCGCGAGATCGCGCGCATCCTGACCGTCCAGAACGAGCGGAACCGAGGAACGTAACGATGGCTGACGAGAACGAGACACCAGAGATCGACGAGACGCCCGAGGCGGAAGAGCCCGTGGCCGAGGTCGAGGAGACCGTGGTCGAGGATGCTCCCGCCGACGAGCCCGTGGCCGACGCATCGCCCGAGAGCGAAGAGCCGGAGGCTGCGCCCGAGCCTGAGCCGGAGGCTGTCGAGGAGGTCGTAGACGAGGCCGAGCCGATCGCTGCCGAGGCCGAGGCTGTCGAGGATGCCCCGGCGGACGAGGCTCCGGCTCCGGCCGAGTCGGAGGAGGCTGCGCCCGCCGCGGTTTCCGAGCCGAAGAAGAAGCGGAAGCGGCTCCCGCGTGCCGAGCGTCCGAAGAAGACGCGTCCGAAGCGCGTCGCAGCGACCGAGCGCAAGCCGATCACGCGGCTCCCGAAGCCGGAGCACGAGCGCGGCCGGCGCCAGGAGCGGCAGGGCGTCGTCGTCTCCGACGCCGCGGACAAGACCATCGTCGTCCGCGTGGACGTCGTGAAGGTGCACCCGCGCTACAAGAAGGTCGTCAAGCGCTCGACGCGCTTCCACGCGCACGACGAGGAGAACCAGGCCAAGCTCGGTGACGTCGTCCGCATCGTCGAGACGCGCCCGCTCTCGCGGATGAAGCGCTGGCGGCTGCAGGAGATCGTGGAGGCTGCGAAGTGATCCAGCAGGAGTCACGCCTCCGGGTGGCGGACAACACGGGTGCGAGGGAGCTCCTGTGCATCCGCGTGCTCGGCGGTCACCACCGCCGCTATGCGCGGGTGGGCGACGTGATCATTGCTACGGTGAAGACGGCCACGCCTCAGGGCGCGGTCAAGAAGGGCGAGGTCGTGCGCGCGGTCGTCGTGCGGACGAAGAAGCCCTACTCGAGAGACGACGGCACGCTCATCGGGTTCGACGAGAACGCCGCCGTCATCATCGATCCGCAATCCAATCCGCGCGGGACGCGCATCTTCGGGCCGGTTGCGCGCGAGCTCCGCGAGAAGAACTTCATGAAGATCGTCAGCCTGGCCCCCGAGGTGCTCTGAGAGATGGCAACGAAGATGAAGGTGAAGAAGGGCGACACGGTGCAGATCCTCACCGGCAAGGACCGCGGAAAGCGCGGCCGCGTCATCGAGGCGCGCCCGTCCGAGCGCCGGGTCATCGTCGAGAACCTCAACGTCGTCAAGCGGCATACGAAGCCGCGCCCGATCCGCGACTCCTCGCGGATGGGCGGAGCGCAGATCCTGCCCGGTGGGATCATGGACAAGCCGGCTCCGATTCCGGTGTCGAACGTGATGGTCGTCTGCCCCGTCTGCGGCAACCCGACCCGCGTCGGCATGGCCGAGAAGGAGGCGAAGGGCGGCACGATTCACGTCCGCGTCTGCAAGCGCGAGGGCTGCGGCCAGGAGATCGACCGCCGATGAGCGCGCCGACCATGGAGACCTACGTGCCGCGGCTCAAGGCCCGCTACGAGGAGGAGATCCGCCCCAGGCTCCAGGAGGAGCTCGGCGCCTCGACCGTCATGGACGTGCCGAAGGTGACGAAGGTGACCCTGAACATGGGCGTCGGAGAGGCGAAGACTGATGCCAAGGCGCTCGACGCGGCCATCGACGAGCTGACGCTCATCGCCGGTCAGCGTGCGCAGGTGCGCCGCGCGACGAAGTCGATCGCCAGCTTCAAGCTCCGCGAGGGGATGCCCGTCGGCGCGCGCGTGACACTGCGCGGCGCGCGGATGTACGAGTTCCTGGACCGGCTCGCGTCGATCGCACTTCCCCGCATCCGCGACTTCCGGGGGCTCGACCCCGGGTCGTTCGACGGGCGCGGGAACTACTCGATCGGCATCCGTGAGCAGATCATCTTCCCGGAGATCGACTACGACAAGGTTCCGGCGATTCGCGGCCTCGACGTGGCGATCACGACCTCCGCGAAGGACGACGAGGCCGGCCGCGCCCTGCTCGGCGCCCTCGGCCTCCCGTTCGCCCAGACCAGAAGGGAACAGCAGTAGATGGCCAAGAAGTCGCTCGTCGTCAAGCAGAAGCGGAAGTCGAAGTACGCGGTGCGGGAGTACACGCGCTGCAACCGCTGCGGGCGTCCGCGCGCCGTGTATCGCAAGTTCGGCCTCTGCCGGATCTGCCTGCGCGAGCTCGCGCACCAGGGCGCCGTTCCGGGAATGACGAAGTCGAGCTGGTAGGAGAACGAGATGCTCACCGATCCGATCGCAGACATGCTCACGAGGATTCGCAACGCCAACCGGGCGCTGCACGACTCCGCCTCGATGCCGACCTCGAAGATGAAGGAGGAGATCGCGCGGATCCTCAAGGACGAGGGCTACATCAAGGACTTCAAGGTCGTCGAGGCGACCGACGACAAGGGGCAGCCCTTGCCGTACAAGCTGCTCGTCGTCGAGCTGAAGTTCGCGCGCGACCGACGCCGCGTCATCACCGACCTCAAGCGTGTCTCCAAGCCCGGCCGCCGGGTCTACGCGCGGAAGGATCGCCTCCCGCGTGTCCTCGGCGGGCTCGGCACCGCCATCATGTCCACCTCGGCAGGAGTCATCACCAACCGCCAGGCCGCCGAGCGCGGCGTCGGCGGTGAGGTGATCGCGTTCGTCTGGTAGCGATGTCACGAATCGGCCGCAGACCCATCGATCTTCCCGCCGGCGTCATGGTGGCGATCTCCCCTGGACGCGTGCAGGTGAACGGGCCGCTGGGCGAGCTGTCGCAGGACGTTCCCGCGCGCATGCAGATCGACAAGACCGACAGCGAGATCACCGTGACGCGCCCGACCGAGCGCGGCGAGGACCGCGCGCTGCACGGGCTGACGCGGACGCTCATCGCGAACATGGTCGAGGGCGTGACGAAGGGGTTCGAGAAGCACCTCGAGATCCAGGGTGTCGGCTACCGCGCACAGCTGAAGGGCACCGACCTCGAGCTCGCGGTCGGCTACTCGCATCCCGTCGTGATCAAGCCGCGGCCCGGCATCACGTTCGACGTGCCGCAGCCGACGGTCGTGGTCGTCAAGGGCATCGACAAGCAGATGGTCGGTCAGACCGCGGCAGAGGTGCGCAAGGTTCGTCCGCCGGAGCCGTACAAGGGCAAGGGCATCCGCTACCGCGACGAGCAGGTTCGCAGGAAGGTCGGGAAGAGGGCGTGAGCGTGATGACCAAGCGCCAGGCGCGTCTGCGCCGCCACCGCCGCGTGCGCGGCAAGGTCGCGGGCACCGCCGAGCGTCCCCGCCTCGTCGTGTTCCGCTCGAATCGCGGGATCTCGGCGCAGCTCATCGACGACCAGGCCGGCCGCACGCTCGCGTCGGCCAGCTGGAAGTCGGTCGCGTCGTCCGGCTCGAAGACCGACCAGGCGACCGAGGTCGGGAAGGCGCTCGCGGAGGCCGCGAAGAAGGCCGGAATCGAGGCGTGTGTGTTCGACCGCGCCGGCTACCTGTACCACGGACGCGTGAAGGCCCTCGCAGAGGGCGCGCGCGAAGGAGGACTCGAGTTTTGAGTGACGTCGTCGAATCCCGCGAGTTGAAGGAGCGGGTCATCGAGATCAACCGTGTCGCCAAGGTGGTCAAGGGCGGACGGCGGTTCTCGTTCACCGCGCTCGTCGTGATCGGCGACGAGGTCGATCGTGTCGGTCTCGGCTACGGGAAGGCGCGCGAGGTCCCGCTCGCCATCTCGAAGGCCGTCGAGGACGCGCGCAAGAACCTCTTCACGGTCCCCAAGCACGGACAGACGATCACGCACGAGATCGTCGGCCGGTTCGACGCTGCGCGCGTCGTGCTGCGGCCCGCCAGCGAGGGAACCGGCGTCATCGCCGGCGGCGGCACCCGCGCCGTACTCGAGCTCGCGGGCATCCGCGACGTGCTTGCGAAGAGCCTGGGCACCACGAATCCGATCAACATGTGTCGCGCGACGGTCAACGGCCTTCAGAGCCTCGTCCGGCCCGAGGACGTGGCAGCGATGCGCGGCAAGACGATCGCCGAGGTGTTGCCGATCTCGCGCGCTGCGCAGGAGGCGGAGGTCGAGCCCGAGCCGACGGCAGAGGCTGCCACCCCTGACACGGAAACCGAGGAGTCGAGCGAGTGAGCACGATGAAGATCACGCAGGTGAAGAGCGGGATCGGCCAGTCCGATCGCCATCTCGGCACGCTGCGCGCGCTCGGCCTGGGCAAGATCGGCCGCAGCGCCGAGCACGCCGACTCCCCGCAGCTGCAGGGGCAGCTACGGCAGATCCGTCACCTCGTCACCGTGGAGCCGAAGTAGCGATGAGCGAAGAGCTGAACCTGTCGAATCTCTCACCGGCCCAGCCGCGCAAGGCGCGGAAGCGGGTCGGTCGAGGTCTGGGCTCGGGCAAGGGGCGCTATTCGGGTCGCGGGATCAAGGGCCAGAAGTCCCGCGCTGGGTCGCACAAGATGCCCGGCGGCTTCGAGGGTGGCCAGATGCCGATCGACATGCGGATCGGGAAGCTCCGCGGCAACACGTCCGCCGACGCGATGCCGATCGGGCCGTTCCGCACGTACAACCAGCCGGTGAACGTCGGGGCGCTCGAGGAGCGGTTCGAGTCCGGCGCCGACGTCACGCCCGACACGCTGAAGGCCGCCGGTCTCATCGCGAAGCTCTCGGTCGACGTGAAGGTTCTCGGCGAAGGCGCGCTTACGAAGAAGCTCTCCGTCACGGCACACTCCTTCTCGAAGTCGGCTGTCGAGAAGATCGAAGCCGCGGGCGGCACCGTCACGCGCCTGCGCGAGCCCGTGGAGCGCAAGCGGCGCAAGCACAAGGCAGCCGCACCGGTCTCCGAGGTCGAGGAGCCGGAGGCAGACGTCGCCGAGCCCGCGGCGGACGTCGCCGAGCCCGAGGCACCCGAGGCCGAATAACCTATGTTCAGCTGGCTCGCGAACGCATGGCGGGTCCCTGAGCTCCGCCGGCGGGTGCTGTTCACCGGGGCGATGCTCGCGATCTATCGCCTCGGCTCGTGGATCCCCGCTCCGGGCGTCGACTCGCAGACGATCGAGGACTTCTTCGGCGGCGAGGGCGGCACGATCCTCGGCCTGCTCAACCTCTTCTCGGGAGGCGCGCTCTCGCAGTTCTCCCTCTTCGCGCTCGGGATCATGCCGTACGTCACGGCGTCGATCATCATCCAGCTGATGACCGTCGTCATCCCGCGGCTCGGTGAGCTGCAGCGGGAGGGCGAGTCCGGCTACGCGAAGATCACGCAGTACACGCGGTACCTGACGGTCGTGCTTGCGGCCGCGCAGGCGACCGGCTACGCGTTCCTCTTCCGCAGCCAGGGGGCGCTCGACGCCGGCTCCGGCGAGCTCGTCCTCATCATCACCTCGCTCACCGCGGGAACCGTGCTCCTCATGTGGATCGGCGAGCTGATCACGAAGCGCGGCATCGGCAACGGCATCTCGATCCTCATCTTCGCGTCGATCCTCGTCGCCGCCCCCATCGGCATCGCCGCCTGGTGGAACGGCGGGCCGATGGAGAAGCTCTTCTTCCCGCTGATCGCGGTCGGGATCTGCGCGGCGGTCGTGTTCGTGCAGGAGGGCCAGCGCCGCATCCCGATCCAGTACGCGAAGCGCATGGTCGGCCGGAAGATGACGGCCGGCGGCTCCACCTACCTGCCGCTGCGCGTGAATATGGCAGGCGTCATCCCGATCATCTTCGCGGCGGCGATCCTCGCGTTCCCGCCGACGATGGCCCAGTACTTCCCGGCGACGCGGGACTTCGTCAACGAGTACTTCCAGCCGGGCGACTGGATCTACCTGCTCATCGAGGGCTTTCTGATCGTGGTCTTCACGTACTTCTACACGGCCGTTCAGTTCAACCCGGTCGATCAGGCGGACAACCTCCGCAAGTACGGCGGCTACATCCCCGGCATCAGGCCCGGGCCGCCGACTGCGCAGTACCTCGACCGCGTGCTCTCGCGGCTGACGCTCCCGGGCTCGCTCTACCTCGCGGTCGTCGCCGTCCTCCCGAGTCTCTTCATCGCCTACGGCGGCTTCTCGCAGGCGAGCGCCGGCGCTCTCGGCGGCACGTCCGTGCTGATCGCCGTGGGTGTCGCGCTCGACACGATGCGGCAGATGGAGTCGCAGATGATGATGCGCTCCTACGAAGGCTTCCTGAAGTAGGGGCGAGGCTTGCCTCGCCCTCGACGACCACAGACGACATGAGAATCCTCATCCTCGGCCCGCAGGGCTCCGGCAAGGGCACGCAGGCGAAGCGGATCGCCGGCGCCTACGACGCCCCGCACGTCGCGACGGGGGACATCCTCCGCGCGGCCGTTGAGAACGGCTCCGAGCTCGGCAAGCAGGTGAGGCCGATCCTCGAGCGCGGCGATCTCGTTCCCGACGAGCTCATGGTCGGACTCATCCGCGAGCGGCTGGCCGTCGAGGATGCCTTCGTCCTCGACGGCTTCCCGCGGACGGTCGCCCAGGCAGAGGCGCTCGACGCGATGCTCGAGGAGATCGGCAAGCCGCTCGACGCCGTCATCCTGCTCGAGGTCTCCGACGAGGTCGCGACAGAGCGGCTGCACGGTCGCGCGCTCGAGGAGGGCCGCACCGACGACACGCCCGAGGTGATCTCGAACCGGCTCAGGCTGTACCACGAGCTCACCGAGCTCGTCGTTGACCGCTACCGGCAGGCGGGCATCGAGGTCGCTGTCGATGGCGAGCGGCCGATGGACGACGTGTTCGCCGCGATCCAGGATGCGCTCGACGGAGTCACCGCGAACCGATGATCATCCGCAAGAGCACGCGTGAGATCGAGAAGATGGCCGCGGCAGGCGCGCTCGTCGCGGAGACGATCGCGCACGTCGGCGGCCTCCTCCGGCCGGGCGTGACCACCGAGGAGCTCGACGACGCAGCGGGAGCGTTCATCCGCCAGCACGGCGGGATCCCGACCTCCGAAGGCTACAAGGGCTACCCGAAGGCGATCTGCATCTCGCCGAACGACGTGGTCGTCCATGGGATCCCGGACGGGTTCGTCGTCGGCGACGGCGACCTCGTGACGATCGACGTCGGCGCGACGCTCGACGGCTACATCGCGGACAGCGCGTACACGTTCGGCGTGGGTGCGATCGACCCGGAGGACCAGCGCCTGCTCGACATCGCGCAGGACGCGCTCGCGGCCGGAATCGCGGAGGCGGTTGTCGACAACCGCGTGGGCGACATCTCGCACGCGATCCAGGAGGTGGTCGAGGCTGCCGGGTTCTCGGTCATCCGCAGCCTCGTCGGGCACGGTGTCGGCCGCCACTACCACGAGGACCCGCACATCCCGAACTTCGGCGAGCCGGGTCGCGGCCCGCGTCTCTCCGAGGGCATGACGATTGCCATCGAGCCGATGATCACGGCCGGCTCGTCGGATGTCGTCGTGATGGACGACGGCTGGACGATCCGCACGACGGACGGCTCGATGTCGGCGCACTTCGAGCACACGGTCGCGATCACGGCCGACGGCCCGCGGATCCTCACGCCCCGCGTCGGAATACCAGGAGGCGTGCGGGTTTAGGCGAAGAGCGTCTGCTACGATGTCCCGCCGCGGTGCGGTCGTTCGTCCGTGCTGCAAGCTCTCACAGGAAATCACCAACCGAAAGGTCCGTTCGCGCGCGAAGTGGCCGTCAAGGAAGAGAAGATCGAGGTAGAGGGCGAGGTCGTCGAAGCGCTCCCGTCGACGATGTTCAGGGTGCAGCTCGACAACGGCCACTCCGTCCTCGCTCGCATCTCCGGGAAGATGCGCAAGCACTACATCCGCATCCTCCCCGGTGATCGCGTCAAGGTCGAGCTCTCTCCCTACGACCTCACCCGCGGCCGAATCACCTTCCGGATGAAGTAAGGACTGAGATGAAGGTACGCCCATCCGTCAAGCCCATGTGCGAGCGCTGCCGCGTGATCAAGCGGCACGGGCGCACGATGGTCATCTGCTCCAATCCTCGGCACAAGCAAAGGCAGGGCTAATACGTGGCACGCATCGCCGGAGTCAACCTCCCGACGCAGAAGCGTCTCGAGATCGGCCTGACGTACATCTACGGAATCGGCCTCTCGACCGCGCAGAAGATCTGCAAGGAGCTCGAGCTCGATCCGAACGAGAAGGTTCGTGACCTGACCGACGAGGAGGTCACGAAGCTTCGCGCCTACATCGACGGCGAGCTCGAGGTGGAGGGTGACCTGCGGCGTGACCGTGGGCAAGCCATCAAGCGCCTGACGGAGATCGGAGCGTACCGCGGCATTCGCCATCGCCGCGGGCTGCCGGTGCGCGGTCAGCGCACGAAGACGAACGCCCGGACGCGCAAGGGCCCGAAGAAGACCGTCGGCCGCGGCAAGAAGGCGAAGTAACCGATGGCACCTCCTCGCAGATCCGCGGCCCGCGGCCGTACACGGCGCAAGGTCCGCAAGAACATCGCGATCGGCCAGGCGCACATCAAGACGTCGTTCAACAACACGATCGTCACGCTCACCGACGCCGAGGGCAACGTCATCGTCTGGGAGTCCGCCGGCTCGGCCGGGTTCAAGGGCTCGCGCAAGTCGACACCGTTCGCCGCGCAGGTGACCGCCGACAACGCCGCGCGCAAGGGCATGGAGCACGGCCTGCAGAAGGTCGAGGTCTTCGTGAAGGGTCCGGGCTCCGGTCGCGAGACCGCGATCCGCTCGCTCCAGGCCGCGGGGCTCGAGATCCTCGGCGTGAAGGACGTGACGCCGCAGGCCCACAACGGCGTTCGCCAGCGCAAGCGGAGGAGGGTCTAGTGGCCCGCGACCTCGGTCCCAAGTGCCGCATCTGTCGCCGAGAGGGCGTGAAGCTCTTCCTGAAGGGCGAGCGCTGCCTCACGGAGAAGTGCGCCGTCGAGCGCCGCAGCTATCCGCCGGGTGAGCACGGGCGCGGGCGCATCAAGCAGAGCCAGTACCTCCTGCAGCTCCGCGAGAAGCAGAAGGCTCGCCGGTACTACGGCCTCCTCGAGAAGCAGTTTCGGTCGACGTACGAGAAGGCGACCCGCGGCCTCGGTGCCCCGGGCGAGAACCTCCTCCGGATGCTCGAGACCCGGCTCGACAACGTCGTGTACCGCCTCGGCTTCGCAGGCTCCCGCGCGCAGGCGCGCCAGCTCGTGCGTCACGGCCACTTCCAGGTCAACGGCCGGAGGGTGAACATCCCGAGCTACGGCGTACGCCCCGGCGACGTCGTCGCGCTTCGCCAGGGCAGCTCGGTCGAGGCGCTCGTCCGGGATGCAACCGACCTCACGGCGTCCGTCGCGCCGTGGCTCCAGGCCGACCACGAGGGTCTCAGCGGCACGGTGCTGAAGTGGCCGGAGCGCGACGAGATCGACGCGCCGGTCCAGGAATCGCTCATCGTGGAGCTCTACTCGAAATAACCGCGTTCTAGGGGCCGGGCATGCTCGGCTCTGTTCTGACCGAAAGGATCACCTTGGCCACACGAACCAGCCTGATGGACTTCCAGGTTCCGAAGATCGTCCACGAGGACGCCGACGCCCACCGCGGCGTCTTCGCGATCGAGCCGCTCGACCGCGGCTTCGGTCACACGTTCGGGAACTCGCTCCGCCGCGTGCTGCTGTCCTCGCTCGAGGGTGCGGCCGTGACCGCGGTGAAGATCGAGGGCGTCGCGCACGAGTTCACGACGCTTCCCGGCGTTCGCGAGGACGTGACGGACATCATCCTCAACCTCAAGAGCCTCATCGTCCGCCTGCACGGCGCATCGCCCGAGATCGAGGTCTACATCGCGAAGAAGGGCCCGGGCGTCGTGACGGCAGCCGACATCGAGGCGCCGGCCGACCTCGAGATCCTCAACCCCGACCTCGAGATCGCGCATGTCTCGGACAAGGGCAAGCTCGAGATCACGCTCACGATCGGACGCGGTCGCGGCTACGTCCCGGCCGAGCTCAACCGCGGCCCGGAGACGACCATCGGCGTCATTCCGATCGACTCGATCTTCTCGCCGGTACGCCGTGTCGCGTACGAGGTCGAGGCCGCGCGCGTCGGACAGCGCACGGACTACGACAAGCTCGTCCTCGACGTCACGACGGACGGCTCGATCGACCCACGCGACGCGATCGGGCAGGCCGCCGAGATCCTCATCCGCCAGCTCGCCATCTTCACCGACCTCGACGCCATCGAGGGCTTCGGCGAGGCAGCTCCCGAGACCGTCGCCGAGGCGCCGGTCATGCACGGGATGGAGAACTTCCCGATCGAGGAGCTCGAGCTCGGAGTCCGCTCCTACAACTGCCTGAAGCGCGTCGGCATCGAGACGATCGGCGACCTCACGTCGAAGTCGGAGAACGAGCTCGTGGCGATCCCGAACTTCGGCCGCAAGTCGATCGAAGAGGTTCGCGCGGCGCTCGGCGCGCACGGATTGACCCTGAAGGGGGAGGAGCTCGTCTAGGGCGAGGCAAGCCTCGCCCCTACGGCTCACCCAACCATGCGCCACCAGCGATCCGGCAAGAAGCTCGGGCGGGACTCCGCCCACCGCAAGGCGCTCTACTCGAATCTCGCGGGCGCCCTGATCCAGCACGGCCGGATCGAGACCACGGAGGCCAAGGCGAAGGCGGTCAAGCCCTTCGCCGAGAAGATGATCACTCTGGGCAAGCGCGGCGACCTCCATGCCAGACGGCAGGCGCTCGCCGCGCTTCGCTCGAACAGCGTCGTGCACCAGCTCTTCGCGGACGTCGCTCCGCGGTTTGCCGATCGTCCCGGCGGCTACACCCGGATCGTGCGGCTCGGCCCGCGCCAGGGAGATGCCGCCGAGATGGTCTATCTCGAGCTCGTCGACCACGAGCCCGCAGCGACGCCGTTCGCCGTCTCGCGCGCCGCGCGCTCCCAGCAGGACGAGCCCGCGGAGGAGTGAGCCTGGGCTCCGGAGTACGCTGACCGCGTGCTCCTCTTCATCGCGATCGTTCTCGCGATCTTCGTTTTCCCGTCCCCGTGGGGGCTCGTCGCGGTCGCGGTGGGCGCCTGTCTCGAGATCGCCGAGACGGGTCTGTTCCTGTGGTGGTCCCAGCGTCGAAGAGCTGCCGTCGGCGTCGACGTGCTCGTCGGGAAACACGGCGTCGCTGTCGACGCGCTCTGGCCGGAGGGACAGGTGCGCGTGAACGGCGAGCTCTGGAGGGCGCGCTGCGCCGGTGGCTGCGATCGCGGTACCGCCGTCGTCGTCCGCGGGATCGACGGGCTCACGCTCGAGGTCGAGCCCGCCTGATCATGGTTCGCCCCATGCTGCCCGTACTCGTCGCCGCCCTGCTCATGGGGGTGGCGGGCGCTGCCGGCGGGTCGTCCACACAGTGGGAGTCCGGTGCTCCTCTGCCGGTGCCTCGGACCGAGGTTGCCGCTGCAGCCGTCGCAAGCGAGATCGTCGTCGTCGGAGGGTTCACGCAGGACGGCGGCGCCTCGCGGCGGGCGGATGCGTACTCGCCGGCGCGCGACTCCTGGCGCCGGCTCCCGGATCTCCCTCTGGGTCTCCATCACGCGATGCTCGTGGGAGCGGGAGGAAAGCCCTACCTCATGGGCGGCTACACCGCATCCGGCATGCCCCAACGAGGCGTCTTCGTGCTCGAGCGCGGCGCCTGGCGTCGGTTGCCAGGGATGCCCTCGGCAAGGGCTGCTGCCGGTGCCGTCGTCGTGGGGCGCCGGATCGTCGTTGCCGGCGGTGTGACGGTCGGTGCGCGCCGCCTCGCCCGAGCCGCGCTCGTCCTCGATCTCCGTACGCGGCGCTGGGCGATCGCTCCCGGACCGACGCCGCGCGAGCATCTGGGCGTCGCCTCGCTCGCAGGGACCGTGTACGCGGTCGCGGGACGGACCTCTGGGCTCGACACGAACACGCTGCACTTCGAGTCGTGGCGGCCCGGACAGCCGCACTGGCAGCGTCTCCAGCCAGTCCCCGACGCCCGCGGCGGTACGGGCGCGGCCGGAGTCGCAGGCCATGTGGTCTCCGTCGGAGGCGAGGAACCGGCCGGGACGATCGCCGAGGTGCTCGCGTACCGGGTCGCCGATCGGCGGTGGCTCCGCCTCGACGATCTTCCGACGCCCCGGCACGGCGTGGGTGTCGCCGCGCTCGGCGGTCGCGTCTACGTCATCGGGGGCGGGCCGGAGCCCGGGCTGACGGTGAGCTCGGCGAACGAGTCGCTCGCGGTTCCCTGAGGGCGAGCAAGGCTCCCCCTACACGTCCCACGCGACCGGGAGCGAGGCGAGGCTGCGGAAGATGGGAATCGGCCTCCAGTAGAGATCGCCCTCGGCAATGTCGAGCCGCAGCCCCGGCAGTCGTCGAAAGAGCGTCTCGAGCGCGATCTCGGTCTCGAGCCGGGCGAGCGGCGCGCCGAGGCAGTAGTGCGGGCCGCGTCCGAAGCCCACATGCCTGTTGTCCGACCGTCGGAGCTCGAGCAGGTGCGCGCCGGCGAACTGGTCGGCGTCGCGGTTCGCGGAGCCGACCACGGCGATGACGAGCTCGCCGCGCCGCAGCGGTGCCCCGCCGAGCTCGATGTCCCGCGCCACCCAGCGGGTGATCGTCCGCTCGACCGGGCTCTCGAAGCGCAGCAGTTCCTCGACCGCGTTCGCCATGAGCGAAGGGTCGGCGCGCAGTGCGGCCAGCTCTTCCGGATGGGTGAGGAGCGTGTGCACGGCGTTCGTGATGAGGCTCACCGTCGTCTCGTGGCCGGCCACGATGAGCAGGACGACCATGCTGTAGAGCTCGTTCTGGGAGAGGTGGTCCCCCTCGTCCTCGGCGCGGACGAGTGCGCTGATCAGGTCGTCTGTCGGCTCGGCACGTCGGGCTGCGAACAAGCCGTCGAGGTACTCGACGAACTCGTCCGTGTGCCGGCGCGTCAGCTCCTGGAGCTCCGGTGTCACGGGGGGCAGCACGAACGTGTTCGACCAGGTGCGGAACCGGTCCTGGTCGCCGGCGGGGACGCCGAGGAGCTCTGCGATGACCGTGATCGGAAGCGGAAAGGCGAAGTCGTCGACGAGCTCCATCCGTCCTGCGGCTTCGACTCTGTCGACGAGCTCGTCGGCGATCTCCTGGATACGTGGGCGGAGACCCTCGACCATCCGGGGCGTGAATGCCTTCGTCACGAGCCGACGAAGGCGCCGGTGGTCGTCCCCGTCCTTCGCCAGTAGGTTCTCGTTCACGCGCTCGTCGGGGACGAAGCCTTCCGCCTCGCGCGCGGCGAGTTCCTCAGGCGTGAACACGAGTGCCGGATCGAGCACGAAGCTCTCGTTGTCGGTGAGCAGCGCGACGACGTCGTCGTAGCGCGTTACGAACCAGATCGGCGTCTCGCCGTCGAGCCCGGGCTGGAGGTGCACGGGGCTCTCCGCGCGCATCCGGGCGTACGTCTCGTGTGTCGTGAGGCGGAACTCGTGGCTGTACAGGTCGTAGCGCTGAGTGGTCGGCACGCGGGCGCCATGATGTCACGTCGTGAACCTGAGGCTCACGCTCGAGTACGACGGCACCGGCTTCCGCGGGTGGGCGCGTCAGCCGGGCCTGCGCACGGTCGAAGGAGCGCTGCGGGATGCGCTCGGGGCCGTGTTCCCGTTCTGGGATGAGTTGGCCGTCGCCGGGCGGACCGACACGGGCGTGCACGCGACCGGCCAGGTCGCGAGCATCGCCGTCGAGGGTGGCCCGCCGCTCGAGCGGATCGCCGAGGCACTGAACACCGCGCTGCCCGACGACGTCGTCGTCCTCGCAGCGGAGGAGGCCGAGCAAGGCTTCCACGCCCGCTTCTCTGCCCGATCGCGGTCCTACCGGTACCGCGTTCGCGTCGCCCGGACCCGTTCCGCGCTCGGCGCGCGTCGCGAGCTCTGGTGGCCGCGCCCGGTCGACGTCGAAGCGCTGGCGGCCGCCGCGGCGCTCCTCCCTGGGGAGCACGACTTCCGTGCGTTCACGCCGACGGAGACGCAACACGAGGTGTTCGTGCGGAACGTGCTTGCGGCTACCTGGCACCAGAACGGCGATCGGCTCGAGTTCACCGTCACGGCCGACAGCTTCCTGCGCCACATGGTGCGCACGCTCGTCGGAACGATGCTCGAGGCTGGTCCATCGGCGGGCGCGCGGATCGAGGAGCTCCTCCAAGGCCGGCCACGCTCGGAGGCGGGGCTTACGGCGCCACCGTGGGGGCTCTACTTGGAGCGCGTCACGTATTGACTCCTCGTTCGACAGGCCGAGGGCGAGGCATGCCTCGCCCCTACTATCGAGGCGTGCGGTTCCGGATCGTCCTCTTCGACCTCGACGGCACCCTGATCGACTCGGGCTCGATCATCGTCGCGTCCATGCAGCATGCCGTCCGCTCCGTGCTCGGCCGGGAGATCCCGCCTGAGGAGCTCGGCATGCACATCGGCGGACAGGGCATCGTCGCGCAGATGGAGGCGATCGACGCCGAGCGCGCTGATGCGCTCGTGGACGCGTACAAGGAGCACAACGACGGCCTCCACGAGACCCTTGAGGCCTTCGACGACCTCGTCGCGCTCCTTCCGCGGCTGAAGGTGGAAGGACGGAAGCTCGGCATCGTCACGGCGAAGCGGCACCGGACGGTCGGTCTCGCGCTCGAGCGCTTTCCTGCGCTCGCGGACGCGTTCGACGTCGTCGTCGCGCACGAGGACACGGAGCGCCACAAGCCCGACCCCGAGCCCGTGCTCGTCGCGCTCGAGAAGCTCGGCGGCGTCGCCGAGGAGGCCGTGTACGTCGGCGACTCGCCGTTCGACATCGGAGCGGCAAAGGCGGCCGGGGTGTTCTCGGTCGCGGTCGGCTGGGGAGGGATCCATCCCGACGAGCGGCTGCTCGCCGAGGGGCCCGACGCGTTCGTCCGCACGCCGGAGGAGCTGCTTCGTGTCATCTAGCGCTGCGCGTCGCGCCGCCGAGCTGCGGCGGCTCGTCGAGCACCACAACTACCGCTACCACGTCCTCGACGATCCCGAGATCGACGATGCGGCCTACGACGCCCTCTTCGACGAGCTGAAGGGGATCGAAGACGCGCATCCGGAGCTCGTCACTCCAGACTCGCCGACGCAGCGAGTCGGCGCGCCCCCTGCGGCCGGGTTCACGAAGGTCGCGCACCTGTCGCCGATGGGCTCGCTCGAGAAGGTGACCACGCGCGAGCAGCTCGAGAAGTGGGAGGAGGATGTGCGCAAGCGCCTCGGCACCGACGAGGCCGTTGCATACGTGCTCGAGCCGAAGATCGACGGCTCCGCCGTATCGCTCGTGTATGAGAACGGCGTCCTCGTACGCGGCGCGACGCGGGGGGACGGTCAGCGCGGGGAGGACGTCACCGCGAACCTGCGCACGATCGAGACGATCCCGTTGCGGATGATCGGAGACGATCCGCCGGCCCGAGTCGAGGTGCGCGGCGAGATCTACTTCTCCCTCGAGGGCTTCGCGCGCTTCAACGAGGCGCAGCTCGCGGCCGGGAAGAAGCCGGCGCCGAACGCGCGGAATGCCGCCGCAGGCTCCCTGCGGCAGCTCAACCCGGCAATCACCGCCGAGCGCCCGCTGTCGATCTTCGTCTACGGAATCGGACTCCTCGAGGGTGCGCGGCTCGAGACGCAGTGGGAGACGCTTGGATGGTTGCGGGAGCGCGGCTTTCGCACGAACCCCGACGCGGCGCGGGTCGAGTCGATCGCCGAGGTTGCGGCGGCCTGCGAGGAGTGGGAGGGCCGCCGCGCGGCGCTCGGCTACGAGATCGACGGCATCGTCGTGAAGGTCGACTCCTTCGACCAGCAGCGGAGGCTCGGATCGCTGCATGAGCGGCCGCGCTTTGCCCGGGCCTTCAAGTGGGCTCCGACCTCCGCCGTCACCCGTCTCGTGAAGATCCACGTTCGCGTCGGACGTACTGGCGTGCTGAACCCGCTCGCCGAGCTCGAGCCCGTCCACGTCGGCGGCGTCACCGTGACGAGCGCGACGCTCCACAACGAAGACGACATCCGGCGCAAGGACATCCGGGAGGGCGATCTCGTGATCGTCCAGCGTGCCGGCGACGTGATCCCGCAGGTCGTCGGGCCTGCCGGCGAGCACGAGCCCGGAACGAAGCCGTGGCGGATGCCCAAGCGGTGCCCGCTCTGCCGCGCGGAGATCGTGCGGCCCGAGGGGGAGGTCATGCACCGTTGCCCCAATCGCGCCTGCCCCTCACGCGGGCTGGAGACGCTCTACCACTGGGTCGGGCCTGCGCTCGACATCGAGAACGTCGGTGGGAGCACGATCAAGAAGCTCTGGGACGAAGGCATCGTGCGGTCTCTCCCCGACCTCTACCGCCTCACGCCCGAGCAGCTCGCAGAGCTCGAAGGGTTCGCCGAGATCTCGGCTGCGCGAGCGCACGAGTCGATCCAGCGCTCGAAGGAGCAGCCGTTCGCACGCGTCCTCTTCGGTCTCAACATCCCGAAAGTCGGGTGGGTGATCGCACGCAGCCTGGCGCTCCACTTCCGCACGGTCGAAGCGCTGGCGTCGGCGACGCTCGAGCAGCTCGAGGAGGTAGAGGGCATCGGGCCGGAACGGGCCGAGCTGATCGCGGAGTGGTTCGCCGATCCGGACAACCTCGCACTCGTCGGCGAGCTCCGAGCGCTCGGATTGCAGCTCGAGGCCGTCGAGGACGAGCGCCCGCCGGAGGGCAGGCTTACGGGCTCGCAGTACGTCATCACCGGCACGCTCGAAGGCTGGACGCGCGAGGAGGCCCGCTCGGCGCTCGAGGCGCTCGGGGCGAAGGTGTCGGACTCGGTCTCGAAGAAGACGACCGGCGTCGTCGTGGGGGAGAGCCCTGGCTCGAAGGCCGCCAAGGCGGAAGCACTTGGCATCCCGATTCTCTCCGAGGCCGAGTTCGGCGCGCTGCTTCGCTCCTAGGGGCCACACCTCGGGGTGCCCAGTCGAGCGCGCCGTGCCCTACGAGCGCGCGAGCACGCTGACGAAGCGGTCCTGCGCGGAGCGTGCCGTCCAGTACGGGACCGGGTCGCCGTTCTGGAGGATCGCGAAGACGTAGCGCCGCCCCACGAAGCCGGCGAGAGCGCACGCGCGGTTCGTCGTACCCGTCTTCGCGATCACGCGCCCCCGCGTCGGAGGCGTCGACAGTCGCTGCTCCAGCGTGCCCGAGACGCCGGCGACCGCGAGCGAGGAGACGAAAGCCGCGCGAATCGCCGGCTCACTCGATCCGGCACGCAGGATGGCGACGAGCGTGTCCGCCGTCAGCCGGTCGAAGCGCGAGAGGCCGGATCCGTCCGCGATGCGCACGCCCGCGAGCGGCACGCCTGCCGTGCGGAGCGTCGCGCGAACGACGCGGGCTCCAGCTGCCGTCGATCCCCGACGGTCGGCCGTGGCGCCGAGCTCCTTGAGCAGCATCTCGGCCGCGAAGTTGTCGCTTTCGCCGTTCACGCGCCTGAGCACGAGCGCGAGTCGCTGTGAGAGGTCGAAGGTGATCGGTATCGCGTCGTCGGGAGCCTCACGCGCCCCTGCCCGCCCGCTGACCGTGATCCCATGTCGGCGCAGGGCGTCCCTGAACGACCGCGCAGCCGCGATCGCGGAGCCGTTCACGCCGGTGAGCTGTACGCCGGCCACGGAGAGCGCGGACAGCGGCCTCGACTCGATCACGAGGTATCCGGGCTTCCAGCCTGGAGCGTCGCGCCGTGCGTCGAAGTGGCCGTCGTCTCCGAGCACGCGTCCGTCGATGCGCCGGATCCCGGTGGCGGCGAACCGTCGCGCGAGGCGGTCGAGGTCGGCGAGTGTCAGCGTCGGGTCGCCGTAGCCGACGAGCCACACGTTGCCGCGCCAGGTTCGTCCCGCCCGGGCTCCGACCGCGACGACCTCGGTGCGGAAGCGGAATCCCGGACCAAGGACCCGCAGCGCTGTGAAGGAGACCGCGAGCTTCTCGGCGGAGGCGGGCAGCAGGCTGCGCCGCGCGTTCGACGTGTAGATCGTCGTCGCGGTCGACAGGTCGACGACGACCGCACCGGTGGCGCCCGCGTCGATTCCGGGTGTGCGCAGCGCCTGGGCGAGCGCCGTCTGCAGGTCCTCGGGTGCCGCCGAGACCGAAGACGAGCTGGCGACGAGCGCGGCGGCGAGGACGCCGAGCAGGACGGACATGCGTCTCACGAGGGCACTGTGTAGCGCACCCCGCCGACGACGGCCGGCGCCGGCTAGCGGTAGACCGTGATCGTGACGGTGCGCCGCCCCCAGGCGCGCGCCTTCGCGAGCGTCGGGAACCAGAGATCGATGATCCGGCCCTTGATCGCGTGACCGACGTCTGCCGCGAGGCCGTGCCCGTAGCCGGGAACGTGGAGCTTCGTGCCGAGCGGGATGAGCTTGGGATCGACGGCGACGACGCCCTTGCGCACGGGCACGCCGAGCGCGGTGTTGCCGGGGAGCGAGTACGCGACGGCGTCCACCTTGAGCCGGTAGGCCTGCGGCGCGTCCGGCTGGCCGAGCGCGGAGCCTCCGGTACCGACGAACGATCCACCGAGGAGCACGACGAGCGCGAGCCCCCACCTGCGGGTTCCCCTACCCACGACCGGCCGACCCTACCACAGTGACGGAGCATGCTCCGCCAGGAAGAGCCCTCTTTGCAGTGATTTTGGCTCTGTTCCAGGTTGCACGCGTCCGGGGAGGCTGCTAGGGTCTCCGACTTGTGACGGGCCAGACCGCCACCGGCGGGTCTGTCCGGGGACGAAGACGGGCCAGACTCCGAGGCTCGCGCGCCGGATGGACGCCGATAGTCGTTCTCGCTGCGGCAAGCGCCGCCTGGCTCCTGCTTGCCACGGGACCGGCGACCGCGCAGACGATCACGTCGAAGCGCGCGCAGGCCGAAGCGATCATGGCGCAGGTCGAGAGCATGCAAAGTGAGCTCGGCCAGACGATCGAGGCGTGGAACTACGCGAACATCCAGCTCGACGAGATCGAAGCGGACCTCGCGTCGAACGCGAAGCATCTCGTCGCGGCGCGCAAGAGCCTCGTCGTCGCGCAGAAGCGCATCGAGCAGCGTCTCGTCGACCTGTACGTCAACGGTGAGGGTGACTCGACTCTCGAGGTAATCCTCGGCTCGCAGAGCCTCGACGACATCATCGCTCGCCTCGACGCGATCGAGCGGGTCTCGAGCCAGGACGCAAGGATCCTCCAGACGGTGAAGCGGTACCGCAAGGAGGTCGAGTCTCGGCGCGCGAGCCTCCAGCAGGACCGGGCCGACCAGGCGCGAATCGTCTCGGAGCGGGCCGCGCAGAAGCAGCAGATCGAGTCACAGATCGCCGAGCAGAACGCGCTCCTCGAGTCGGTCAAGGACGAGATCGCGCAGATGCGGGCGGAGGAGCAGCGGCGCCAGGCGGCTCTGGCCGAGCAGGCGCGTGCACGAGCGCAGGCGGCGCAGCTCGCCGCTCAGGTGCAGTCCGACGCGGCGCAGGAGTCGTACGACAGCGCGGTCGTCGCTCCGGCTTACGACCCGAACCTTCCTGCCCCGCGTTATGCCCACGTGGTCGGGATCGCGATGCAGTACCTCGGTGTTCCCTACGTCTGGGGGGGCTCGAGCCCCTCGACGGGTTTCGACTGCTCGGGGTTCACGATGTATGTGTACGCCCAGGTAGGAGTGTCGCTCCCGCATCACGCGGCCTCGCAGTACCAGCTGGGAACACCGGTGCCGCGTGACCAGCTCGCGCCCGGCGACCTTGTCTTCTTCAGCGGGCTCGGTCACATGGGCATGTACATCGGCGGCGGTCAGTTCATCCACGCTCCGCACACCGGCGACGTCGTGAAGATCTCCAGCATGGACGAGCGCTGGGGCAACTACGTCGGCGCCCGCCGCCTTTAGACGCGGGCGCGCAGTGACGGCACAGTTCGTCGTCGAGAACGCCGGCTGCGAGTCCTGTGGCGCACTCGTCCGCAAGACGCTCTCCGAGATCGGGACCGTCGAGGCCGTCGTCATCGACGAAAACGCGGACGTCGCGACGGTGCGCCTCGAGGGGCCGACGCTGTCGGTCGAGGACGTCGACCGGCTGCTGGAGCGGGCCTCGGGCGGCTCCGGCCATCGCTATCGCGTCCGCTCGGGCTCCTGGGTCGTCGGTCGCGGCGTATAACCGGCGGAGCGGATCCTCAGCGGCTGACGTCGGTCGCTGGAGGCTCGTGCTGCTCGGCGTAGAGCGCTGCGATGTCGTCCGCGAAGTGCTCCTGGACGGCGCGCCGGCGGAGCTTGAGCGTCGGCGTGATCTCGCCGTGCTCCATCGTGAAGTCCCGTGGGAGGATCGTGAAACGCTTCACCTGCTCGAAGCGTGAGCGGTCCCGGTTGACGTCGTCGACGATCCCCTGGACGAGGTCGCGGACGCGCTCGTCTCGGGTCAGGGTCGTCGCATCGCCCTCGATCCCGTTCTCGGTCGCCCAGCGGCCGATCTCGACCGGATCCAGCGTGATCAGGGCCGAGACGTACGGGCGCGCGTCGCCGACGACGAGCGCCTGCGATACGTACTTCGACGTCTTGAGCTCGTTCTCTATGTTCTGCGGGGCGACGTTCTTCCCGCCTGCCGTGACAAGGATGTCCTTCTTGCGGTCGGTGATGTGCAGGAAGCCGTCCTCGTCGAGATGGCCGATGTCTCCGGTCTTGAGCCAGCCGTCGGGGCCGAGCACCGCAGCCGTCGCCTCGGGCTCCTTGAAGTAGCCCTGGAACACCGTCGCGCTCCGCACCTCGATCTCGCCGTCGGATGCGATCCGGATGTCGAAGCCCGGGAGAGGTTGTCCGACGGAGCCGAAGCGGTAGCGGTCGGGCGTGTTCACGCTGCAGGCCGTCGTGCACTCCGTGAGGCCGTAGCCCTCGCCGATGCGCACCCCCACCGCGTCGAAGAACTCGGCGATCTCCCTCGCGAGCGGCGCTCCGCCGGAGCCCGCCATGCGGAGCCGGCCACCGAGCGGCTCGCGTACCTTCGAGAAGACCAGGCGATCGGCGAGGCGGTGCCTGGCACGCAGTGCCGCCGGGACGTTCTCCCCCGCCGCCTCGCGCCGACTCACCTCGCGGCCCACGGACAGCGCCCAGTCGACGAGCTTCCGCTTCGCGCCCGTGGCCTCGTCGAATCTCGACTGGACGACCGAGTAGACCTTCTCGTACACGCGCGGGACGCTCGGCAGGATCGTCGGGCGCACCTGCGGCAGCGCGTCGGCGATGCGCAGCGGATCGGCCAGGAAGGCGATCGTGAAGCCGACCTTGGCGCCGAGCAGCAGCATGAGCCGCCCGTAGTTGTGCGCAAGCGGGAGGTAGAGGAGCATGAGGTCGTCGGGCTGGTAGTACATCCGGTCCATCCGGTCGACGACACTCGCCATCTCGTAGTAGTTGAGGTTCGACAGCATGCAGCCCTTGGGTGGGCCGGTCGTCCCGGACGTGTAGATGATCGTGAAGAGGTCGTCCTTCGAGATCGCAGCGGTCGCCTCGGCGAGCGCCTCGGGGTTGGTCGAGGCGAAGTCGCGCCCGTGCTCGGCGAGGCCCTCGAGGTCGTGGTAGGTGAGGATGTGCTGCAGCGCCGGGGTCTCCGCCGCGACCTCCTCGACCTTCGCGAGCTGCAGGCCGTCCTCGCACACGATGCCGATCGCCTCAGAGTGGTGAAGGAGATAGCCGACGTCGCGCGGCGAGCTCGATGCGTAGACCGGCACGCCGACTGCGCCGATCTGGGCAAGGGCGAAGTCGACGAGCGCCCACTCGACGCTGTTGCGGGCGAGGATCGCAAAGGTATCCCCCTTGCGCACGCCGCGCGCAAGCAGGCCGTTCGCGTACGCGCGAATGCGCTCGTCGGCGTCCGTCCACGAGACCTCCACCCACCCCTCGTCGGACTCGGCGAGGTAGGCAGGGCCGGTGTGACCTGCAGCGACCGCGTCCTGCCACAGGCGCGCGATCGTTCTCGGCGCTGCCGCGAGCGCTTCCGCCTCCGGGGTGGCCGACGCGGTCTCCGTCACTCCTGTCAGGTTACTGAGAGGGGTTTCGCGGGGAAAGGCGAATCCAGCGAGTCCCGACGGCAGATGTCGGGCTGGAACCGAACTCGCACCGCGACACGACTACGCTTTCACCATGCGCACGACCTGGAACGGATCCCTCAGCTTCGGCCTCGTCTCGATTCCCGTCGGCCTCGCGCCGGCGACGAAGCCGGCCGCACGCCAGTCGGACGTCTCGTTCCGGCTGTTGCACCGGGAGTGCGCGACGCCGATCAAGCAGAAGCGCTGGTGCCCGACGCACGACCGCGAGGTGACGCAGGACGAGATCGTCCGCGGCTTCGAGGTCACGAAGGGTCAGTTCGTCATCATCGAGGACGCAGATCTCGAGGCGCTGGAACGCGCCGACGACTCGCGCTCGATCGAGATCACGCGCTTCGTCCCGCAGGGTGACGTCGATCCGATCTTCTTCGATCGCACCTACTTCCTCGTGCCCGCCTCGGCGCCCGCCCAGCGGCGCCCGTACGTCCTGCTCCTCGAGGCAATGCGGCAGACCGGGACCGCCGCCCTGGGACGGTTCGTACGCGCTGGCCGCGAGAGCCTCTGCCTCGTCCGTGCGAAGGACGACGCTCTCGCACTCGAGACGCTCTTCCTCGTCGAGGACGTGTATTCGCAGGCGGAGATCGCCGAAGCGGTCGAGGAGACGAAGGTAAAGAAGCCGGAGCTCGATCTCGCGCGGCAGGTGATCGAGAGCCTCGCCGGCGACTTCGAGCCGGCGGAGCTCACGAGCGAGTACCGGCGCGATCTCCGTTCACTCCTGGAGGCGAAGATGCGCGGCGAGGAGATCGTCGCGCCCGAGCCGGTCGAGGTCGCGCCCGTGGTCGATCTCATGGAGGCTCTCAAGGCGAGCGTCGCGGCGGCGAAGAAGCAGTCCGACGCCGACGCCGCGAAGCCGGCGCGCCCGCGCAAGTCTCGCGCGAAGGCGTCCTAGCCGCCGTCCTGCAGCACTGCGCGATGACGGCGTTCAGGATGTGGCCGAGCGTCAGGCCTGGGTGGAAGCGGCTCCTGCGCTGATCACCTCGAGCGTCGCCTGGAACAGCGTCTTGTCGATCTTCCCCTGATAGATCGGGACGCCTTCCTCGACGCAGATGCGCACGACCTCGTCGCGCTCCATCCCCATCTCCTTGGCGAGCTCTTCGGGCGTCAGGTGGTTGGCCATCGGGCCTCCTTCAGGCTGAGAGAACGGCAAAGAAAAAGCCCGCCGGCGCGATCCGCGCACGTCGGGCTCCCGGTCATCGGCTGCTGCGGCGGGTCAAGCGGCCCGCCTTCGGCCAGCGACAGTCATCTTCCTGAGCATACTGCGGGTCGCCCACGGCGTGCAACGCGGGTACCCTTTCCGCGCTCGGGGTGTGGCGCAGCCTGGTAGCGCGCTCCGTTCGGGTCGGAGAGGCCCCCAGTTCAAATCTGGGCACCCCGATAGTTGGCGGGGGGAAACGATGTTTCCCCCCGCCGGCCCCCTTCCTCTGCGCTGCGATCGATTGGCCGCGCTTGGCCTCCCGGCGGGTCAAGCCCGCCTCCGGCCGCCGGCGCATGGCCACGAGCGGTATGGCTCTCTATCCTCGGGTGCTGTGTTGAAGGCCGTCCTGTTCGACGTCGATTTCACGCTCTTTCGGCCCGGGCCGGAGCTTGGGCCCGAGGGGTACCGGCGGGTGGGGGAGCGGCACGGGCTCACACTCGATCCCGATCGCTACGAAGAGGCCCGCGCGGCTGCGATCGAGACGCTTCAGCGCAACCACGAGCTCGTGCACGACGAGGAGGTCTGGATCGCCTTCACGGAGCAGATCGTGCTCGGGATGGGTGGCGGGCTCGAAGGTGCGCGCGGGTGTGCCGTCGACATGGTGCGCGAGTGGGAGCGCCACGAGAACTTCTCACTCTACGAAGACGCGCTCCCCGTGCTCGACGAGCTCCGTCGTCACGAGCTCAGGATCGGGCTCATCTCGAACGGACAGCGCGATCTCGATGAGTTCGCCGAGCACCACGTCCTCGACGTCGACGTCGTCGTCGGCTCCAAGGCACACGGTCGCATCAAGCCGCATGCCTCGATCTTCGTCGCCGCGCTCGATGCGCTCGAGGCGAGGCCGGCCGAGACGGTGATGGTCGGTGACTCGTACGAGGACGACATCGAAGGCGCTCGCGCCCTCGGGATCCGCGCGATCCTGCTCGACCGGGACGGTCTCCGTCCCGACGCGCCCGACCGCATCGACACGCTCTTCGCGCTCCCGGCGGCGCTCGGGCTAGTCCATTCCTAGCTCGCGCCGCCACGCCTCCGTGTGGGCGCCGAGGGGCACCTCGGCGACCGGCTCGAGCGGCCCGAGCTCCATGGCTGCCTCCTCGCGCGTCCACACGGGTCCGACGCAAACGTCCTCGTCGCCGAAGTGCGCGAGCCAGTCGGCCAGGCTGCGGGTGAAGAAGATCGCGGCGAGCTCGGCTGCGAGCGCCTCCTGATCGCCGTCGTACTGGCGCTCCGCGAGGTCGGCCCGGCCGACGAGCTCTGAGAGCCTGCGGAAGAACTTCGGCTCGAGCGCACCGACGGTGAGGTGACGTCCGTCGGCGGTGCGGTAGATCCGATAGCACGCAAGTCCACCCGTGAGCAGCTTCGCGACGGGCTCGCCGCCGAGGCGGTGGGCGACGAGATCGTGCGAGCGGTGAGTCATCGAGACGACGATGCGCGGGCCTCGCCCTGTACGCGCGCGCTCGAGGAGACCGGCGAGCACCTGCGTGACTGCCCCCAGCGCACCCGCCGCAAGGTCGGCGATCTGGAGCGGGGGGAGGCTGAGTGCAGTGTCCTCGAGCACGCCGGCCCAGCCGAGGTAGTTGACGTCGTGGCCTGCACGAAGCCGATGGCGCTCGTCGTCGCCGAACCCTGTGATCGAGCAGTACACGGCGGTGTGCGGGACGTCGTCGGGCCCGATGCCGAGTCGCGCTGCGACACCGGGCCGGAAGCCCTCGAGCACGACGTCGGCACGTGCGCACAGGGCGCGCGCGAAGTCCTGCTCGGCCGGAAGCTCGCAGACGACGGACTCGCTTCCGGCACGGAGCGCCGTGTCCCACGCGGTCGCAGTCGGCCGCATGGGATCGCCGCCGGCCGGCTCGACGCGGACGACTCGCGCACCGAGCCGAGTGAGCTCGCGGCTGGCGTACGCGCCCGGGAGGTAGCGGGTGAAGTCGACGACCGTCGTTCCGGTGAGCGGTTGCAACGCGTCGGAGCGTATCTCTATCCTCGACCCCGTTGACTGACCGTTCAATCGCACACCGGGAGAAGCGGAAGCTCATCCTCGACGCGGCCGTGCGCGTGTTCGCCGACCAGGGCTACCACGGCGCGCGAGTGGGCGACATCGCCGAGCACGCAGGAGTTGCGCACGGGCTCCTGTACCACTACTTCGCGTCGAAGGACGACGTCCTGCGCTCGATCTTCACCGAGAACTGGGGTGAGCTCATCGCGCGCTTCCGGGCCGTCGAGGAGTCGCGCGAGCCGGCACCCGCCAAGCTCGAAGGCATCGCCAAGATCCTGCTTCGAACGTGGAGGAACGACCCGGCGCTCGTCACGGTGATGGTGCGCGAGGTCGCGCGCAGTCACCAGCTCCAAGATCGCGTCGACGACGTGCGGGAGGCCTTCGCCATCGTGCAGCGTGTCGTCGAGGACGGTCAGCGGCGAGGAGAGCTGAGGGGCGACTTGGATGCCCGCCTCGCGAGCTGGGTCTTCTACGGTGGGCTGGAGGAAGTGCTCACCGGCTGGGTGCTCGGCCAGCTGCCGGACAGCGAGGACGACGTGGAACTGGCCGAGCGCACGGCGATCGAGATCGCCTTGCGCGGCCTCGGTGTCTAGGCTGACGCCGGTGAAGGTCTTCAACCTGAACGGCGATGCCTGGGACCGGGTCGAGGAGCGGCCCGGCTGGCGGAGCAGGGACGCGTGGGTCGGCGCGCACGTCGACGCCGAGCTGATCGGTGGGAGCATGTACGAGCTCGAGCCCGGCAGCCGACTCTGGCCGTACCACACGCATCACGCGAACGAGGAGTGGCTGGTGGTGCTTCGCGGCACACCCACGCTGCGGACGCCCGAGGGGGAGCGCGAGCTCGTCGAGGGTGACGTCGTCTGCTTCCGCCGCGGCAAGGACGGCTTCCATCAGATCCGGAACGCGACCGATGCGCCGATTCGCGTCCTCATGCTCTCGACGCTCATCGCGCCGGACATCGTCGAGTACCCGGACTCGGGCAAGGTCGGCGCGCGGAGCGTCGCGGGCGACCGGATCCTGCTGAGCCGCCCGGGCCCAATCCTGGACTACTGGGACGGCGAGGTCTAGACCCTCGCGGAGACGAGCTCCGGTGCCTGCCGGTGGAACGCTGGGACGTTGGAGGCGACCACCCGGACGCTTGACCCCCTGCAGCGAGCTCGCCGACCGAACGCGATGTCGACGTGAACGTTCTCGGGCACGTCGTCGATGACCAGGATCCGAGCGCCCTCGCTCATCGCTCGCTTGAGTCGCAGTAGCGCCTGACCGTGGCGACGAAGTCCGCGACGTCGACCGGCTTCGAGAGATAGCCGTCGAAGCCGGCGGCCAGGAAGCGTTCGCGGTCGCCCTCCATCGCCTGCGCGGTCAGGGCAAGAATCGGCAGGGATGCGGTCCGGTCATCGGCGCGCAGCTGGGCCAGTGCCGCGACGCCGTCGATGTCCGGGAGCTGGATGTCCATGAGGACGAGATCGGGAAGGTGCTTGGTCGCGAGGTCGACTGCCTCAGTGCCCGTGGTCGCCTCCAGGGTTCGGTAGCTCGCCGCTGCGAGGACGTCCCGGAACAGCTTCATGTTCTTCTCGTTGTCCTCGACCACGAGAATCTGCGCGTTCGTCATCTCGCGACGGCATTCGACGGCAGAGTGAAGACGAACGTGCTTCCTTCGCCTACCTCGCTCTCGACCCAGATCCGGCCGCCGTGCAGCTCGACCAGCCGCTTGGAGAGCGCGAGGCCGAGCCCGGTTCCCTCCCGTTGCTCGAACCCCGCGTCGGTCTGCTGGAACTCCTCGAAGATCCGCTCGAGATCCGCCGCGGCGATGCCCGGGCCGGTGTCCGCCACCGAGACCTGCACGTTCCCATTCACTCGCGTCGCGCGCACAGCGACGGAACCGCCCGTGGGCGTGAATTTCACTGCGTTCGAGAGCAGGTTGAAGATGACCTGCCGTACACGCCGCTCGTCGCCGTTGACGACGTCCACGTCGGAGCTGTCCGCGACAGTGATCCGCACGCCGTCCGTCGTCGCCCGCTCGCGCACCATGACCACGCCGCTCTCCAGCGCGTCTCGGAGCGAGAATGGCGCCACCTCGAGCCTCACCTGCCCCGCTTCGACCTTGGACAGGTCGAGCACGTCGTTGATGAGCGAGAGCAGGTGATTCCCTGACGAGAGGATGTCGTCGAGGTACTCGCGCTGCTTCTCGTTCACCTCGCCCACCATGCCCTCGCGGAGCACCTGCGAGAAGCCGATGATCGCGTTCAGGGGCGTCCGCAGCTCGTGCGACATAGACGCGAGGAAGTCGGACTTATGCTGGCTCGCCGTCTCCAGCTCCTTGTACAGACGGCGGAGCTCGTCGTTCATCTGGTTCACATTCGCGGCCAGTGCGCCCAGTTCGTCGCGGTTGGTGACGTCGACGCTGCCGGTGAAGTCGCCCGAGGCGGTCGCGGACAGCCGGGTTCCGATCCGCTGGATCGGCCCGATCAGCGACCACGAGAGGACGAACCCCAGCAACAGCGCCAGTCCGATCGCACCGGCTGCGGCGCCGATGAAGAGGTTCCGGGAACTCGAGTAGGCGCTCTCGTTCTGCGCGATCACCGCCTTCGCCCTCTGCGTTGTCGCGTTGTCGAGCCTACTGGCGTGCTCCCTGAGGGCGGAGACATAGCTCTCTGCGTCATAGCGGTCAGCGTCATCGGCCTGTCGTCCCGCCCGTCCGGACGCGACGATCCTCTCCAAGACCTTCAACAGGTCGAAGCTCGTCTCGCGGATTCTCCTGAGGTACTGCTCGTCCTCGGCCGAAGGGACGAATCCGAGGTTCTCGGGATGCGTCGAGGCGAGGAGCGTCTGCAGTGCGTCCACTGCTGCGAGATCCACGGCCCAGTCGCCAGCGGTTCGATCGGCGAACGGAAAGATCTGGTCGAAGTCTCCCGCGACGTTGCCGGCCAGCAGCAGGCGCACGTGCTCGGCGTCACTTCGAACTTCGCGGTACTCGGCGGAGCGCCGCTGGAGCTCGCCAAGGGACTCCACCCGGTCGTTCGACTGCCCGAGCAGCCGCACTCCGAGAACGCCGACGGCCACGACCAGCAGCGCAGTCGCCACGAAGGCGACAAGCAGCTTCGTGTGGACCTTTGCCGGCACGCGGCCGACGGCCCGGACGAGCGGGTTGTCGGCTGGGCTCAGGATGCGCCGCTTCGCGGCGTCGCCGTGCGTCTCGCGTTGGGACACCGGGCGCTCCATGCTCGGCTTAGGAACTCAACTCTGCCGTTCCCCCCACCATGTTGGTGATCAGCCAGCGACCGTCGATTCGCGCCACGTCCAGATCGCCCGCCGTCACCTCCTCCACCTCGCCCGTTTTCACGTCGACGAAGTGGCACTCGAAGTGCAGCGTGCCCCGATCTCCGTTCACCGTGACCCGGAGCTTGTACGCGGGGTGATCCGACACCCACTTGGTCGAGGGCTTGAACGCCTGCGACTTCAGCCAGAACTGCTGGATCTCCCGCTTCCCGGTTGCCGTCTTCCCGGCGCCGGCGGTGAACGTCGCATTCTGCGACCACAGGCTCATCATCAGTTCGATGTCCTTCTTGGAAAGCGCCTCGTGGAAGCCTCGTTCGATCTCGCCGATCTGGAACTTGTCGACCTGCTCTTGAAGTTCGCTGCTCACGGCGGTCGAGCCTCCGCACGCCGAGAGTGCGACGGTGAGCGCCCCAACTGCCACCGCGCCGGCTGTCAGGACGCCTCCGAGCCACAGTCTGCGCACCTTTCCGCCTCCTTTGTCAGCCTGCCGAAACGACGTCGTACGTGACGATCATCACACTCGGGCATGGCTCCGTCTAGATCCCGCGGAGAACGATGCAGTGCGGACGCGCGCGCGCCAACCGTACCCGCCTGTAGCTCGAGGGGATGCTGGCATCCCCTCCGACAGACCGGGTGTGCACCTGGAGAAGTAGGCGCGCGCGGCGTATTGTCGCCTCGTGGGGATTCGTGTCCTGCTCGCCGACGACCAGTACCTCGTGCGCGAAGGCCTCAGGCGTCTGCTCGAGACCTCGGACGAGGTGGAGATCGTCGCCGTCTGTAACGACCTCGACTCGTTGCTCGCGACTGTCGACGCCGAGACGCCTGATGTCGTGGTTACCGACATCCGTATGCCGCCGGGCGAAACCGACGAAGGGATCCAAGCTGCGGTGCGTCTTCGGGAAACCCATCCCGATGTCGGTGTCGTCGTGCTCAGCCAGTACACGACGCCGGGCTATGCGCTCGCTCTCTTCGAAGGCGGCAGCGAGGGTCGCGCCTACCTCCTCAAGGAGCGTGTCAAAGACCTCGACCAGCTGGTCGCGGCCGTGCGCGCGGTCTCCGAGGGCGGCTCCGTAATGGATCCGAAGGTCGTCGACGCCCTCGTCGCAGAGAGCGCACGCACCGACGAGTCGCCGCTGAACGAGCTGACGCCGCGAGAACGCGATGTGCTGCGCGAGATGGCCGAGGGCAAGAACAACGCCGCGATCGCCGACGCGCTGGTGCTGACCGAGCGCTCCGTCGAGAAGGTCATCCATTCGATCTTCCTCAAGCTCGGGCTCACGTGGGAGGAGGCCGTGCACAAGCGGGTCAAGGCAGTCGTGCTGTATCTGGCCGAGAGCGGCTAGCGACGGTTCCCGAGCGGCAACGAGCCGCAGACGCGAATCCCGCCGTCCGACTCCGGCTGCACCCTGAGCGCGCCACCGAGCGCCTCGACGCGATCCCGCAGTGCGTCGAGCCTGTCGTCGAGCGTGGCCCCACGGACGACCTCGAAGGCGAGCGCGTCGTCGTCCTGGCGTACGGCAATGGACGGCGGTCGATGGGGCGAGTTGTCGAGCGCGTCGAGCCAGCACCCGTACACGGTGCGCAGGATCTCGGGTGCCGGCTCCGAGTCGCCGGACACGTCGACTGAAGCGGAGGCGCCTGCACTCACGGCAGCCGCGCGCAGGGCTGCCGCGAGGCCGAGCTCGAGGAGTGCCGGGGCGATCCGTTGCGCCAACTGCACCGCGGCGTCGACCGCGTCCTGCACATCTCCAGTCATCTGCTCCAGGAGCGCACCGGCCGTCCTGGGGTCGGAGTCGAGCGCGGCTCGCGCGAGCTGGAGTCGCATTGCGAGGGCCACCAGGTGCTGTTGCACGCCACCGTGGAGCTCTCGTTCGATGCTCAGGCGGTCGGAGTCGGCGGCGCGGACGAGCCGGGCCCTGGATGCGCGCAGCTCGGCGAGCTCCGCATGCAGCCGCTCGTTGTCGTCGTGATCGGCCAGCGCGATCGCCCTCCCGCTCGTGGTTCGGAGGGAGTTGTCCGTGATCCAGCGCTCGACGTCAAGCGGAAGACCGGCGTCCGCGAGGAGGGCAGCCACCCGGGGCCAATCACCTGCTGACGCCGTAGTCGCGCCGCGAGCCCGAGCCTAGTCTCGATCCGATGTCGAGCTCCCTGATCGAGATGTACTTCTCTCGTGGCGCCGCCTTGGTGCGTGGCGCCCGCGAGCAAGCGAGCTCGGCACGCGGCGCGCGATGGGCGTGTCGCAACATCGATACGAGGAGGTTCGACGTGCGTAAGCAAGCTCTAGCTGTCGTGGCGTTCGCGACCGGGCTCGCGGTAGTCGCGGGCGGTGGGGTGGCGATCGCCAGTCACGTCGCGGAAGTCGATCCTGCAGCGGTACCGCCCGGTTTCCTGGCGGCGCACAACCGAGTCGAGGAAGTTCCCGTCTCGGCGTTTGCGCGAGCAGCCGCGGCATCGGGCGCCGAGATCACCGTCCAGCACATCCGGCTCAACGCGAACCAGCCGATCCCGTGGCACACGCATCCCGGCCCGGTCTTCGTGCTGATCGAACGCGGCGCGTTCACGTACGAGCACGCTCAGGGAAGCACGTGCATCCGGACGACCTACGGCGAGAACACGGGCTTCGTCGATCCGGGTTTCGGCCACACGCATCAGGCAACAGCCGGTCCCAACGGCGCCGAGATCTATGCCGTGTACGTGCTACCGCCGGGAAGCGCCAATCAGCTCATCCCGACTACTGCGGACCCGGTTTGCACCTCTTGATGTGACGTCGACGAGTGCGCCGGCAGTAGCTGCCTAGGCGCTAATCGCGAGCGGCCGGCCGCCTGACCGCGTCCGGTCGCTCGGCTCGTCAGCGGAACGCGTTCTCGCCGGTCAGCGCCTGGCCGACGACGAGCGTATGCACCTCGTGCGTGCCCTCGTACGTGAGGACGGACTCGAGGTTGTTGACGTGCCGGATCACGGGATACTCGAGCGTGACGCCGTTCGCGCCGAGAATCGTCCGCGCGCTGCGGGCGACCTCGAGGGCGCCGCGCACGTTGCCCATCTTGCCCAGGCTGACGTGCTCCGGCCGGAGCGTTCCGGCGTCCTTCATCCGCCCGAGATGGAGCGCGACGAGGAAGCCGCGGTTGAGCTCGAGCGCCATCTCCGCGAGCTTCTGCTGCGTCAGCTGGTAGCCCGCGATGGGCTTTCCGAACACGATGCGCTCCTTCGCGTACTCGAGTGCGGCCTCGAAGCACGCGCGCCCCGACCCCACCGCGCCGAAGACGATTCCGAAGCGCGCCTCGTTGAGACACGAGAGCGGGCCGCGGAGCGTCGAGACGTCCGGCAGCCGGTTCTCCTCGGGCACGCGCACGTCCTGGAGCACCAGCTCCGAGGTGACCGAAGCGCGCAGCGAGAGCTTCTTGTGGATCTCGGGCGCCGAGAACCCGGGGAAGTCCTTCTCGACGATGAAGCCGTGGATCGCCCCGTCGTCGGCACGCGCCCAGACGACGGCCAGGTCGGCGATCGTCCCGTTCGTGATCCACATCTTCGCGCCGTTCAGGATCCAGTCGGATCCGTCGCGACGGGCATGGGTGCGCATCGAGCCCGGGTCGGAGCCGGCGTCGGGCTCGGTCAGCCCGAAGCAGCCGATCACCTCGCCCGTGTGCATGGGGGTTAGCCAGCGCTCCTTCTGCTCCTCCGACCCGAACTTCCAGATCGGGAACATCGCGAGCGATCCCTGGACGGACACGGCGCTGCGCACGCCGGCGTCGCCGGCCTCGAGCTCCATGCACGTCAGGCCGTACGCGACGGAGCTCGCGCCGGGCAGGCCGTAGCCCTCGAGATGCATGCCGAGCAGGCCGAGCTTCGCGAGCTCCTGGAACACCTCGCGAGGGAAGATCCCCTTCTCGAACCAGTCCCCGACCTCGTCGAGCACGTGCTCGCGGACGAACTGTCGCACCGTGTCACGAATCGCCCGTTCCTCGTCGTCGAGGAGAGCGTCGATCCCGAGGTAGTCGAGGGGGTCCAGCGCCGGCTGTGCGGTGGTCGTCGCCATGCCGCCCGACATCCTACGGAAGGCGTCGCGTGTCTTGACCCGGTGCTCGGAGCGAGCGTAGACTGCGGGTTGACTGACTAGTCAATCGAGCCAGGAGCGAAGGTCATGACCCAGCTGGAGACCGGCGTCGCCGCAGGCGTCTCGTTCGCGCTCACGCCGGAGCAGCGCGAGCTTCGTGCGCTCGCCCGCGAGTTCGCCGAGAAGGAGATCCGACCGAAGGCGGCCGAGTACGACGAGCACTCGACGCATCCCGTCGACGTCATCGCGAAGGCGCACGACGTCGGCCTCATGAACCTCCACATCCCCGAGTCCCTCGGAGGGCTCGGCCTGCCGGCATTCGACGGCATGCTCGTCGGGGAGGAGCTCAACTGGGGGTGCTCGGGGATCGGCACCTCGATCCTGGCGAACGGGCTGGGCGCGGGCCCGGTTCTGATCGCGGGGTCCGACGAGCAGAAGGAGACCTGGCTCCCGCCGTTGCTCGAGGAGCCGATTCTCTGCTCGTTCGGTCTCACCGAGCCCGACGCCGGCTCGGACGTCGCGCGCATGAAGACGACCGCCGAGCGGCGTGGCGACGAGTACGTCATCAACGGGTCGAAGACGTTCATCACGAATGCCGGCCATGCGTCCTGGACGGTCGTGTTCGCCAAGACCGACCCGAGCAAGGGGCACCGCGGTATCTCGGCGTTCGTCGTCCCGATGGACGCTCCCGGCGTCCAGATCGAGAAGCACCTCGACAAGATGGGCCAGCGCTCGACGGACACGTCGGCCTTCGCGCTCACGGATGTCGTCGTCCCAGCGGCGAATCTCCTCGGTGAGGAGGGTGAGGGCTTCAAGATCGCCATGAAGACGCTCGACTTCACGCGGCCCGGCACGGCCGCCGGTGCGGTGGGCGTCGCCCAGGCCGCGTTCGAGCTCGCGGTCGAGTACGCGAAGGAACGGGTCACCTTCGACGTGCCGATCGCGATGCACCAGGGCGTCAACTTCCTCATCGCGGACATGGCGACGGAGATCGAGGCGGCGCGCCTCCTCGTCTGGCAGTCGGCCTGGCTGCACGATCAGGGAGAGCGAGCGACGCTGCAGTCGTCGTTCGCCAAGCGCTTCGCCGCCGACACGGCGATGAAGGTGACGACCGACGCGGTGCAGGTCTTCGGTGGGTACGGCTACATCAAGGAGTACCCGGTGGAGAAGCTGATGCGCGATGCGAAGCTCTTCCAGATCTACGAGGGCACGTCGCAGATCCAGCGGCTCGTCATCGCCAAGGAGATCTTCCTCCCGCGGGGAGGCTAGGGTCTCCTCATGTCGCTCGAGATCGATCTCTCGGGTCGAGTCGCGTTCGTCACCGGCGGCTCGCGTGGCCTGGGTCGTGCGGACGCGCTGACGCTCGCACGTGCCGGCGCGGACGTCGCGATCGCGGACATCCTCGTCGAGTCGGAGCTCTCCGAGGACACCGATCGCTGGGGTGCGCTGGCGACGGCGGCACGGACGCAGGGCCTCGTGCACACGGAGGAGACCGTCGAGGAGATTCGCTCGCTCGGACGGCGTGCGGTTGCGGTGCGTTGTGACGTCACCGACCGCGACCAGGTCGCGGCCGCGGTTGCACGTGCCGTCGGCGAGCTCGGGTCTGTCGACATCCTGATCAACAACGCGGGCACGCTCGATCACGTTGGGCAGCTCCACGACCAGAGCCCCGAGCTGTGGGAGCGCGATCTCCGCGTCAATCTCACCGGCGGCTTCAACTGCGCGCAGGCCGTCTGGCCGCACATGAAGGAGCGCGGCTGGGGCCGGATCGTGAACATGGCGTCGGTGGCCGGGACGCTGGGGGGCTTCGGTCAGGCGAGCTACTCGACGACGAAAGCCGGGATTCTGGGCCTGACCAGGACTCTCGCGATGGAGGGCGGTCGCCACGGGATCACGTGCAACGCAATCGTCCCCGGGATCATCGGCACGGAGGCGTTTCACATGGCGAACGCCGCGATGAACGAGCGCATCGCCGCGCGCACCGTCTTCAAGCGACCGGGCGAGCCGCAGGACATCGCGAACGCGATCGCCTTCCTCTGCTCGGATCTCGCGGCGTACATCACTGGCGTGGAGCTCTACGTCTCCGGGGGGATCGAGCTTTTCGTGTTCTGAGCGCCTTTCTCATGGGGCACCCCATCCCACCACCCACTGCCGATTCTAGTTCGGAAGTGCGCGCGTGTGTTTCCTCGATGGGTAACAAGTGAGCGCCGAATGAGCACAATTTCGGCGCAATAAGGCCACCACCGAGTGGAGGCCAGTCGCCTCTAGAATTCCCGGCTCGCATGCGCGCCGATTCGCCTCTCTACGCCCCGCGAAGCCGCCCCCGCCGCGGTCTGCGGTCCACGCGGCTCGCCGCCGCCGCCGGAGCGGGTGTCCTCGTCGTCCTCGTCGTCCTCGTCGGTCTGGCGTTCGCAGGCTCCCGCAGCGAGCTCGCCGAAGGCACCGAGGTCGCCGGTGTGGACGTGGGCGGCCTGTCGCGGCGTGAGGCGATTGCGAAGCTCGATGCGCTGTACGAGAAGCGCTCCGCCGACCCCGTCCGGTTCGCGGCTGGGTCGACGTCGTGGGAGCTCGCGCCGACGCAGCTCGGTGTGCAGCCCGACTGGGCCGCCGCGGTGAATGCCGCCAGCAGCGCCGGGGACGGCTTCGGGCCGCTTCGAGGTTTCCGTCGTATTCGCGCACGCGTCTTTGGGGCCGAGATCTCACCGCCGATCGCTGTCTCCGGCGCCGCGCTCGAGTACGCGCTCGATCGGATCGCCGAGGAGGTGAACCGTCGTCCGAAGAGCGCCGCGCTCACGCTGCGCGGCCTCCGGGTGCGGGTCGTACCGGCGCAGGCCGGGGCCAGCCTCGATCGGGCGGCGGCGGCGGAGCTCGTCGTCCGCACGCTCGGCCAGCTCGAGCGGCCCTCGGGGGCAACCGCTCTTCCGGTGAGGATCACCGCGCCCCCCGTTACCGAGGACATGCTCGCGACGAGCGCCGAGCGCGCTCGTATCGCGCTGTCGCGACCGGTCGTCCTGCGGAGCGGGCAGCGGAGGTTCCGTGTCTCCCGCGAGCAGATCGCTCGCATCCTGAGCCTCCCACGAGGCGGCACGACCGACCTCGCGATCGCGGGGCCGAAGGCCGATGCGTACTTCCGCCGGCTCTCTGCGTTGGTCGGGCGTCCCGCTCGCGACGCGACGTTCGCGGTCTATGGCGGATCGGTTCAGGTCGTTCCCGCGCGCGACGGGCTCGAGCTCAACGTCCCGCGGACGGCCCGCGCGATCCTGCGCGCCGTGACGCGGCCGACGAACCGCGTCGCACCGTTGACGGTCGTCCGCGCGGCACCAGAACGCACGACCGCCGAGGCGCTCGCGATGGGAATCGATACGCGGATGGCCTCGTACAAGACGTACTACTCGGGGACTGCCGACCGCATCACCAATCTGCAACTCGGCGTGCGCGCTCTCGACGGCACGCTCGTGGCCCCAGGTGACACGTTCTCGCTGAACGAGGCGATCGGAGAACGGACGGTGGAGCGTGGGTTCCGTCCCGCGCCGGTGATCATCGGCAACGAGTACGCAGAGGAGGTCGGCGGTGGAACGTCACAGGTCGCGACGACGGCCTTCAACGCAGCCTGGGAGGCCGGTCTCAAGATCACCGAACGGCACGCGCACTCCCTGTACATCAGCCGCTACCAGCTCGGGCGGGATGCGACGGTGTACTGGCCTTCGCTCGACCTCAAGTTCCTCAACGACACCTCCGCCTGGATCCTCGTCAAGGGCTTCACCGAGAGCGACGGCATCAGCATCGCGATCTACGGCGGGGAGTCACGGCGTGTCGAAAGCTCGGCAACGCCGCTCGTCGTGACCGGAAAGGTGCCCGTGGAGCGCGTGGAGGACTCCAGCCTCCCGAAGGGCAAGACGGTGGTCGAGGAGGAGGGGTCGGCGCCCACGCGGACCTCCGCGACGCGCAAGGTCTATTCCGCTGACGGCGAGCTCATCGCGTCCGAGACATGGACGACGTCGTACAAGGGTGAGGATCGGATCGTGCGCGTCGGGACGAAGGTGGTTGCGAAGAAGCCGAAGGAGCCGTCCGCGAAGCCGGATCCCGACGCCGCGGCGGTTCCCGACTTCACGTCCCCTCGGCCGTAGCGATCGCCGTCGCGAGCCATTCCGGGACACGCGTTGGCCGGTAGCTCGCGGCATCCACGGTCGCATGGTGCGTGTACGCGTCGGCGACGAGCTCGCCGTCGCGCTCGATCCGGTACTCGTAGGTGAAGCGCGCCCCGCGCACGTTCGTACAGCGCGTCCAGATCCTCAGCGTCTCGTCGAAGACCACGGCGCGGTGGTAGCGGACGTCCACCTCGGTCGTGAGCGCCTCGATGCCGCGCTCGCGGATCGCCTGGTAACCGCCGGCGTGGCGCTCGAGGTAGGCGACGCGCGCGACCTCGAGCCAGACGACGAACGAGGCGTGGTGCGCGATGCCCTGGGCGTCCGTCTCCGCGAAGCGGACGCGGACGTCGGTCGAGAACATGAAGCCGTCCATTGCGCCAACCCTACGATTCCGGCGATGTCCGCTGCCGCGCTTGCCGCTCTCGTGCTGGAGAGGCAGCCCTGTATCGTGCTGACCGGCGCAGGTATCTCGACCGAGTCAGGGATTCCCGACTTCCGGTCGGCCACCGGGATCTGGGCCGAGGTCGACCCGTTCGAGGTCGCGTCGATCCAGGCGTTCCGCCGCGATCCCGAGCGTGTCTGGAGCTTCTACCGCGCGCGGATCGGACTGTTGCGCGACGCAGAGCCGAACGCAGCCCATCTCGCGCTCGCGGAGCTCGAACGGCGAGGGCTCGTCCAGGCGATCGTCACGCAGAACATCGACACGCTCCATACCCGCGCGGGAAGCACCGAGGTGGTCGAAGTGCACGGCTCGATCCGCTCCGCGCAGTGCCTCCGCTGTCTTTGGAGCGAGCCGGCCGAGGCCGTGCTCGCCCAGCTCGAGACGAGCCCGACGCCGTCCTGCCCGCACTGCGGCGAGGTGTTGAAGCCGGGCGTCGTGTTGTTCGGTGAGCTCCTGCCGGCGGCTGCGATCGAGCGTGCGACCCAGCTCGCGCGAGGAGCGCGGCTCGTCCTCGTCGTCGGCTCGTCGCTCGAGGTGTGGCCCGCCGCCGGACTCCCGCTCGAGGCATCCGCGTACGCGATCGTCAACAGAGGCCCGACCGCACTCGACGACGGCGCTCTCCTGAAGCTCGATGCCGGGGCCGGCGAGACGCTGGTCGCGGTGCTCGACGCGCTCGCTTAGCCGAGTCTCGTGGCGAAGCGCTTCGTGAAGCTCGTCCCGCGGGCGGAGAACGAGACCGAGCCACGGAGCATCTTGCCGCTCGCGCTCCGGGGCGTGCGAAACGTGCACGTCGCCGAGCCGGACGCCGCCTTCCCGATGCCACGCACTTTCGTGGTCCCGATCGCGCCGACACACCCAACACCGGAGGGCTTGACCGGCGCGCCGCCGGCGCTGACCCGAACCGTGGCCGAGACCGCCGCCCCGGCTCTGGGCTTGGCGGGCGAGACCTTCGCTGCGCTCGCCGTTGCAGCGGTGGCCCCACCACCTCCCCCGCCACCGGAGCCGCCGCCGCCCGACCCGCCGCTGCCGCTCGGCTGTGCGACCTCCACCCGGAACGTCTCGCTGTTGTTCGAAAGATCGGGATCGACGTCGGTTGGCTCGACGGTGGCCGTGATCTCGTAGGTTCCTGGGCGCTCGGCTACGACGTCCCAGAACCAGCCTGCGCCGAACGTGCCGACCGGATTGGCCGTGAGTTTCGTCGTGCAGACGGCGGGGTTCGCCGTGACGCAACTCTCGGTCGGGTCCGGAGCATCTCTTCCCCAGGCAAGGCCCGGTGCGAGTGCGATCCGAACGACGATCGCCTGCTCGACTCCGGTGGTGCTCTCGATCTCCACTTCGACCTGGAAGTTCGGGCTGTTCGTGACGTTTCCCGTGCTCGTGTGGAAATGGACGTCGATGCTGACGTCGTCCGCAGCGGGCTTCGCGGGCGCCGTGGCGGCCAGCGCGGCGGCGCCGAGCACGCCCACCGTGATCGCCCGCACCATCGTCCGCCGCATAACGCGTGGAATGTCTCATCTTTGTGCGTTTCGAGTCAAGCGGTCCGACCGAGTGAGTGCTATGACTGTCGGCATGACGACGCCGACGAAAGAGCAGACCAAGGCCGAGAAGGACTTCGTGACGCGGCTGGCCGACGCCGGGGAGGAAGCGCTTCAGCGCATCGCCGAGCTTCCGGGTGGGCAGAAAGCGCTCACGGCGGTGAACGACCTGCGCGCGCGCGTCGACGACCTCGCGAGGAAGGTGCGCGGGATCGACGCGCTCGAGGCGAGGGTCGTGAAGCTCGAGAAGGAGCTCGCGGCGCTCAAGAAGGCCAAGGCCTCCTCCCGCAGCTCGGGGCCCCGCAAGCCCGCGGCGTAGCGCGAGGCTTCCCTCGCCCTATCCGGGCGGTGTTGGGACTCGCAGCCGCAGCGCACGCGGCACGATCTCGAATCTCGCAGGCGTCGTTCCCGGCTGCTCGCCGTCGAGCTCGATCGGGAGCGGCTCGTCCGCGTCGATCGTGACGACGCGGCCGCGGAGCAGTTCGAGCCGCGGGTGGGGGAGGTGCTTTCCCTTGTAGGTCTTGGGAAGCACGAAGGCGAGGTCGCGCTTCGTGACGTCGCCGATGAGGAGGACGTCGAAGAGGCCGTCGTCGGGCTCGGCTTCGGGGCACATCATCATCCCTCCACCGAGAAAGCGGCCGTTGCAGATCATCGCGTCGATCGTCTTCCCCTCGCGGAACTGGTCGTCGACGGCGACGCGCATCACGCCGGTCTGCCAGCCGAGGAAGACGGCCAGCGTCGCCCAGTAGTAGGACACCTTCCCGCCGAGCGCCTTCGACGACTCGTTCGCGCGCTGCGCTATCGCACCGGAGATGCCCGCGCTGCCCACGTTCGCGAAGTGCGACCGAGCCTCCTCGCCCGCCCAGGTCCGGTAGGTGACGACGCCGGCGTCGATCTCGCGAACGGCGCCGGTGAGCGCGACGTCGATCGCCGCGTCGAGCTCACGGGGGATGTCGAAGGTCCGGACGAAGTCCCACCCGGTTCCTCGCGGGACGATTGCAAGCTCGATCCCCTCGGATCCGACGACGCCGTTCACGACCTCGTTCACGGAGCCGTCTCCCCCGACGACGACGAGGCGGGTGGCGCCTGTTCGAACCGCCTCGGCGGCGAGGTGCGTGAGTTGCCCGGGAGCGGTAGAGATCAGGGCATCCCCGTCGAGGCCACGCGACGCTGCTCGATGGGCGATCTCGGGCCAGCGCTTGCCCGTCGAGCCGCCGGCGGAGGCGGGGTTGACGAGGAAGACGGTGCGCCCGGGGCTAGTGGCCGTCGTGACCCGCCGTGGCCGTGTCGAGCGCGATGCCCGTCATGCGGTCGACGGCTGCCCGGAGCTCCTCGTCCGAGATGCGAACGAACTCGCCCCCGACGACGATGTCGCTCACGGTCAGGAGGCAGCCCCCGTGGACGCCGCGGAGCGCAGCGACCGTGAAGAGCGCTGCCGCCTCCATCTCGACTGCGAGGATGCCGCGCTTCGACCAGCGCTCGTACTGGCCGCCGTCCGGGTTGTAGAAGAGGTCGCTCGAGACGATCGGGCCGACCCGAAGCGTCTGGCCCGAGTGCTTGGCCACGTGCACGGCCTCGTGGACGAGCTCCCAGCTCGCCGTCGGGCAGTGCGGCTCGCCGCCGACGAGATGCGTAGCGGTTGCGTCGGCAGGCACGGCGGAGATCGCGACGATGAGGTCGCCGAGCGCGTGGTCGGACTGGAGCCCGCCGCACGTCCCGACGCGGAGGAGCCGCGTCACTCCGAGCTGAATGAGCTCCTCGAACACGATCGTCGCTCCCGGGCACCCCATGCCGGTGCCCTGCACGGACACGCGCCTGCCTTTCCATGTCCCCGTATATCCGAGCAGTCCGCGCTCCTCGTTCACCTGCGTGACGTCGTCGAGGAACGTCTCGGCGATGTACTTCGCTCGGAGCGGATCGCCGGGCAGGAGGCAGGCGTCCGCGTAGTCGCCCGGCTCGGCTCGAAGGTGGATCGGCATTCGCGGAACCCTACTCCGGCCCGGTAGCCGGGTTCGTATGGAACCGTCTCTAGAGTTCGCCGGCGTGGCGACGAGCCTGGTCGAGCCGAAGCGTGATCAGATCCTTCGCTTCTGCGCCGGCGACCCCGTCGAGCGCGTGTTCCTCGAGGACGTCGCGCGCAGGGGGCTCGGGCGCTTCGTGGCGCGCGCAGCCGACGGCGAGCTCGAGGCGCTCTGCCACCTCGGCATCAACGCCGTACCCTCGGGAGACGGCTGCGGCGTGTTCGCGCGCGACGTGGCGCGCTCGGCGCCACGGATGCTCATCGGCGAGGAGCGTGCTGTCTCGGAGCTCTGGGCCGAGGCTCGCTCGCGGCTCTCGAAGCCGCGCGAGGATCGTCCCGGCCAGCCGGTGTACGAGATCCGTCGGCCGCCGCCGGCCGGGGATTCCGGGCTCCGCCCCGCGCGTCTCGACGACCTCGATCTCCTGATGCCGGCGTGCGCCGCCGCGCACGAGCAGGAGATCGGCATCGATCCGCTCAAGCGCGATCCCGAGGGCTTTCGCTGGCGGACGCGGAGCCAGATCGAGGACGGGCGCTCCTGGGTGTGGGTCGAGGACGGCGTGATCCTCTTCAAGGCCGAGGCCTCTGCGTGGACGCCGGAGGCGGTCCAGCTGCAACAGGTGTGGGTCGATCCGGGGGTGCGGCGCCGCGGGTACGGCGCCCGCGGGCTCGCCGATCTCTGCCACCTGCTCCTCGGGCGGGTTCCGATCGTCTGCCTCTTCGTCCGCGTCGAGAACGATCCGGCCATCCAGCTGTACGAGTCGATCGGTATGACCCACGTCCTGAACTACCGGTCGCTCCTGTTCTGACGTGCGGGAGCTCGTCCTCGTGCGGCATGGCTTCGCCGGCTCGAATCGCGACGGGATCGCGTCGTGCGCCGTCCCCGGTGAGGGGCTGACCGACGAGGGTCGCGAGCAGGCGCGCGCCCTCGGTCGCGTGCTGGCCGCGGAGGAGATCGGCGTGGCGCTGACCTCGCGGTTGGCCCGCACGCAGGAGACGCTCGCGCTCGCGGTCGACGGGCGCAGCGTTCCGGTCGTCGTGCACGCTGATCTCGACGAGATCCACTTCGGCGCCTTCGACGGCGGCTCGCTCGAGACGTACCGCGCGTGGGCGGCAACGCATCCGCCGGACGTGCCCCCGCCGGGTGCGGGGGAGAGCCGGGCGCAGGCGGCGGCACGCTTCGCGCGCGGTCTTCGGCACGCCCTCGAACGCGCCGAGGATCGCGTGCTCGTCGTGGGGCACGCGCTCGCCATCCGGTACACCATCGATGCGGCCGACGGGCTCCTCCCGGCCGCCAGGATCGCGCCGGTCGAGCATGCCATGCCGTATCGTCTCGACCGGGACGCCCTCGAGCGAGCGGCGGACCTGCTGGCCCGTTGGAGCGTGGCACCGCGCTTCCGGGATCCCTCGAACGAAGGATGAGACCGATCGACACGCGACCGACGTCCACCGGGATGAAGCGTCGCCTTCTCGTGCCGTTCGCCGTCGTCGCGGCGGGCATCGCCGTCGCCGGATGCGGCGGCGGCGACTCGACCTCGTCCGGGGTCAGCACGGAATCGATCAGCGTCGAGCGCCTGACGCAGTCGGCATCGACGAGCGCGGAGGCGACGAGTGGTCGCTTCGCGTTCGCGATGTCGCTGACGTTCCCTGGCGCCGACGAGCCGTTCTCGCTGTCCGGCGAGGGTGCGTTCGACAAGGCATCAAAGCGCGCGTCCTTCTCGGCCGACATGTCGTCGTTCGCGCAGCTCCTCGGCGGACTCGTCGCCGGCCTCGCGGGGCCGGACGCGAAGGATCTCCCCGACTTCGACGATCCGGCGGGCTGGAAGATCGACGTGATCCAGGACGGCGACGTCGGCTACCTGAGGTTCCCTGCGTTCGGCGAGCAGCTGCCGGAGGGCAAGACGTGGCTTCGCGCCAAGGAGGGCGAGAAGACCGCCGTCGGCGGCTTCGACTTCGAGGAGTTCCAGGGCATCGCGAAGAGCGACCCCCGCGAGCTGCTCGAGGCGCTTCGGGCGGTCTCCAGCGAGATCGAGACCGTCGGCGGCGAGCAGCTGCGCGGCGTCGACACGACGCACTACCGCGCCGTGGTCGATCCGGCAGAGCTCGCCAAGCTCGCGCAGGCGGAGAAGACCGCGGACACGGAGACGCTCGTCGACCAGCTCACGTCCCAGTCGGGCCTCGAGCCGATCCCCGTTGACGTGTGGCTGGACGAGAACGGGCTCGTGCGGAAGGTCGAGATGGCGCTGGAGGCCACCGACTCCTCGACCGGGCAGTCGAGCGCCGTGTCGATGTCCTTCGAGTTGTGGGACTACGGCGAGCCGGTCGAGATAGAGCTCCCGCCGCCGTCCGAGGTCGCGGACGCTTCGGCCGTCGGCGGGTAGGCCGGGCACAATGAGGGGGTGCCGAGCCTCCTCGCCGAGCGCGTCGCGTCGACCGTCAGCCGTCACGCGTTGATTCCCTCGGGCGGCGAGGTCACGTGCCTCGTCTCCGGTGGTGCCGACTCGACCTGTCTCTGGCACGTCCTGCGTGAGCTCGGGTACCAGGTCTCCGCCGTGCACGTGAACCACGGCCGGCGCGGAGCGGACTCGGAGGCCGACGCGGCGTTCTGTCGCGACGTCCTGGGCGCCGAGGTGATCGAGCGTCACACGGCGTCGCAGGGTTCCTCCGAGGCTGAGCTGCGGCGCGTCCGCTACGAGGCCACGACGGCTCGCGGCCTGCGCGCGACCGGCCACACGGCCTCCGACCAGGTCGAGACGGTGCTCTACCGGCTCGTGTCGTCGGGGACGACGAAGGCGATCAAGCCGGCACGCGAGGACGGCGTCGTGCGGCCGCTCCTCGACGTGTGGCGCGAGGAGACAGTCGCGTACTGCGAGCAGCACCGGCTCCCGTACCGGGCGGACGCGTCGAATGTGGACACGAAGCGCGGCCTGATCCGCACCGAGATCCTTCCGCTCCTGCGCCGGCTCCACCCGGGCGCCGACCGCAACCTCCTCGCACTCGCCGAGGAGCGGCCGCGGCTGCCGCGAGGGCTCGAGCGCACGCTCGCAGTGCTGCTCGCGTCGACCGACGGGACGAAGGCGGCCGACCTCGGGGACGGTGTCCGCGCCGTGCGCGAGTACGGCGAGGTTCGGCTCGAAGGTGCAGTGCGCTTCGGGCCGTGGCGGCTCGAGAGCTCGCTGCCCGGTCTCGTCGTCAGGACGAGGCGGCCCGGGGACCGGCTCGCAGGGCGCCGCAAGAAGGTGCAGGATCTCCTCGTGGACGCGAAGCTGCCGCGAGCCGAGCGCGACGCCTGGCCGCTCGTGGTTTCTGCCGACGAGGTCGTCGCGGTTCCGGGCATCGCCGAGGCGCCTGGGTGGGAAGACGCCGTCCGCGCATGGAAAGATCCCGAGGCATGACCCAGACAGGGCTCGAGCAAGCTGTCGGCGAGATCCTCATCGAGGAGGATGCGATCCGCTCGCGGATCGCCGACCTCGGGGCCGAGATCTCCGCCGACTACGTGGGACGCGACCTGCTGCTCGTCGGAGTGCTGAAGGGAGCCGTCTTCTTCATGGCCGATCTCATGCGCGAGCTCACGGTGCCCTGCGAGATCGACTTCATGGCGATCTCGAGCTACGGAGCGGCGACCGACTCGTCGGGCGTCGTCAGGATCCTCAAGGACCTCGACATCAACGTGTCGGGGCGGCACGTGGTCGTGGTCGAGGACATCATCGACTCCGGCCTGACGCTCTCGTACCTCATGCGGAACCTCCGTGCGCGCAAGCCTGCCTCGCTCGAGGTGGTCACATTGCTCACGAAGCCCGAGCGCCGCGAGATCGACGTGCCGGTCCGCTACGTGGGATTCGAGATCCCGAACCGCTTCGTCATCGGCTACGGGCTCGACTTCGCGGAGCGCTACCGCAATCTCCCGTACGTCGCGGTGCTGCACGAGGACTTGATCCCTCCGGCGCATTGACGTGCACGTCGTGGCGTGTGCCACGAAGTCGCTGCAACTCGACCGTAATGAGGGAGGCAGGATCCGCGGCTGGGTGCCGAACAGGGACGGTGCTACCCTGCGACGACCGACGTGAACCGCTTCTTCCGTAGCGCGCTCTTTCCGCTGATCATCATCGTCGTGCTCGTCTACCTGGCGAGCCAGACGCTCCTGCCCGGGCGCTCCGAGCAGCAGAAGATCACGTACTCGCAGCTCATCCAGAAGGTGGAGGAGGGCGCGGTCAACGACGTCGTCTTCAACCCGAACCGCCAGGAGATCAAGGCGAACCTGGTCGAGGGCGGCAAGGTGAAGGTGAACTACCCGACGCCGCAGTCGGCGACCGAGTTCCAGAACCTCCTCAAGCGCGAGAACGTCAAGTTCGACTCGAAGGGCACGGGCTCGTCGGCGTGGTGGGCTCTGCTGATCAACGTGCTGCCGTTCGTGATCCTCATCGCGTTCTGGATCTTCCTCATGAACCAGGTGCAGGGCGGCGGGTCGAAGGTGATGAGCTTCGGCAAGAGCCGTGCGAAGCGCATGTCGCCGGACTCGCCGAAAGTCACCTTCAAGGACGTGGCCGGAGCGGACGAGGCGGTCGAGGAGCTCCACGAGATCAAGGAGTTCCTCGAGAACCCGAAGAAGTTCCAGGCGCTCGGCGCGCGCATCCCGAAGGGCGTGCTCCTGTACGGGCCGCCGGGAACCGGCAAGACGCTCCTCGCGCGAGCGGTCGCCGGCGAGGCGGGCGTACCGTTCTTCTCAATCTCCGGCTCCGACTTCGTCGAGATGTTCGTCGGCGTCGGGGCGTCGCGCGTGCGTGACCTCTTCGAGCAGGCGAAGCAGGCCTCGCCCTGCATCATCTTCATGGACGAGATCGACGCCGTCGGACGGCACCGCGGCGCGGGTCTCGGCGGCGGCCACGACGAGCGCGAGCAGACGCTCAACCAGTTGCTCGTCGAGATGGACGGCTTCGAGATGAAGGACAACATCATCCTCATCGCCGCCACCAACCGGCCCGACATCCTCGATCCGGCGCTGCTGCGCCCGGGCCGCTTCGACCGGCAGATCGTCGTCGACCGGCCCGATCGGCTCGGCCGCAGGAAGATCCTCGAGGTGCACTCGCGCGGCAAGCCGCTCTCGCGCGACATCGACCTCGACACGCTCGCCGCAGGGACTCCCGGCTTCACGGGTGCGGATCTCTCCAACCTCATCAACGAGGCCGCGCTACTCGCTGCCCGCAACGGCAAGAAGATGATCGAGCAGGACGAGCTCGAGGAAGGGATCATGCGCGTGATCGCCGGGCCGGAGAAGAAGGCCCGCCTCCTGTCGGAGAAGGAGCGCAAGATCACGGCCTACCACGAGATGGGCCACGCGCTCGTCGGCCACTACCTCGAGAACACGAACCCCGTCCACAAGATCACGATCGTGTCGCGCGGTCAGGCGCTCGGCCTCACGATCTCGCTGCCGACCGAGGACAAGTACCTGACGACCAAGTCGGCGCTCATGGACGAGCTCGCCATGACGCTCGGCGGGCGTGCTGCGGAGGAGCTTGTCTTCCACGAGGTGACGACCGGCGCCGCGAACGACCTCGAGCGCGTCACGGCGACGTCGAAGCAGATGATCATGCGCTTCGGGATGAGCGAGAAGCTCGGCCCGCGCGTCCTCGGCCGGAACCACGACATGCCCTTCCTCGGGCGCGACATGGGCTCGGAGCCCGACTACTCGGACGAGGTCGCGAAGGAGATCGACGACGAGATCCGCCGCGTCATCGAGGAGGCGCACGCGTCGGCGACGACCGTCCTTCGTGCGCACATGGACGAGCTCCACCGCCTGTCGGCGATCCTCATCGAGCGCGAGACCATCGACAAGGATCAGTTCGAGCGCCTGCTCGCTGGCGAGTCCGAGGAGTCGGTCTTCCCGGAGGAGACCCCTGCGCCGGCCATCGAAGAGCCGGAGACCGAGAAGAAGCCGAAGCTGGCGCCGCAGCCGCGTCCGATCCCGGGCGCCGCGATGCAGCCTCCGCCCCCGGATCCCGCAACCGGCTGACGTCGCCCTTCGTCCCCGACGGCTTCGAGCCGCCACCCGGGCTCGTGACGGAGTCCTTCCGGCTGGAGCCGCTCGGCCCCGCCCACAACGAGCGCGACTACGAGGCGTGGTCGTCGAGCATCGAGCACATCCGTGCCTCGCCAGGATTCGGGCCGGACGCGACCTGGCCGCATCCGATGAGTCTCGAGCGGAACCTTGGCGATCTCGAGCGACACGCGCGCGATTTCGTAGAGAAGACGGGCTTCACGTACTCCGTCCTCGACGGCGGCGACGTGGTCGGCTGCGTCTACGTGTACCCGGCACGCGACGACGTCCACGACGTCCACGTGCGCTCGTGGGTGCGGGCGTCACGGGCGGAGCTGGATCTTCCGCTCCGCGAGGCGGTGGCGGAGTGGCTCGCTGCCGACTGGCCATTCGAGCGGCCGCTCTACGAGCCGTCGCTCGACTGACGCGGCGACACTCGTGCGGCGGCGAGCAGGGCCGCGACTGCGGCCGCAGCGGCAGCCGCGCCGACGAGGTCGAACGCGAGACCGCGTGCGCGAACGGCGTCGACGAGCGCTAGGAGCACGGCTGCGACGACGAACGCCGCGACGCCGAGGAGAGCGACGAAGGCCGTTCGTCGGAGCCCGTCGCCGGGATCCGCGCTCCAGCGGTGCCGCTCGTCGAGTGACCAGTAGCCGAGCTCGGCACACAGGAAGAGCCCTGCGGCGATGGCGGGAGCCGCGACGTCGACCCGCGAGTCGCTGATGGCGAGCTCTGCCGCGTAGAGCCCACCCGCGATCGCCACGGAAGCCGGGATCAACGAGGACCACCCGAGAACGAGTGCGGCGACGAGCGCCACGAGCGCCACCGCGCCGGCCCGCGCTCCGACCTGTCCGAACGTCTCGTCCCCGCGTGCAAGCGGGACGGCGAGCACGCCGAGCAGGCAGGCAACGCTTGCGGCGCCCGTGGTCAGACGCGCGCCAGACGCGCGTGTCGCCTGTATGTCCTCACCTCCTCGAGCACGACGTCGAGGGCGTCCTCGCCCCACGTCGCGACGGCGATCCCGGTGGTGACCAGCCGCGCACGGAGCGCCTCTCGTTCGAGCAGCCACAGCCTGTGGGCCAGCCGGTCCGTCTCGCTGCCGCCGGGATCGACGAGCGGCTCAGGGTCGACCTCGACGACCGCGACGTCGAAGCGACGTGCGCGGAGATCCTCGAGGGCTGCGATGAACCGGCGGTCGACGAGCGGCGTGAGCGCGACCACGAGCGACTTCGGGGGAAGGATGCGCGCGGGGAGGAGGTTGACGTCGCGCCACGTGTATGTCGGCGCCACTCCGGTCTCGAGCATCGTCTCGATGAGGCGGTAGCGCTGCGTCACGCCCATTCCCGGCTGCAGCCAGCGCAGCACGCCGCCGAAGCCGACGAGCCCGACTCGATCGCGGCGCTCCAGGTACCGCGTCGCCAGCGACGCGGCCGCCCGGACCGCGTCCTCGAGCGCACTGCGCCCCTTGCCGCGCACGTCGGTGAAGCTGTCGATGAAGAGGACGACGTCGGTATTGCGCTCAGGCCGTCGCTCGTTCACGACGAGCCCCTGCCGCCGTGCCGACGCGCGCCAGTTGATCGCGCGGACACGGTCGCCCGGCACGAAGTCGCGGATGTCCGCGTACTCGATGCCGTCGCCCTTCGTCCGCGCCACCTCGCTGCCGGCGAAGGCCTGCGTCTCGAGCGGGACGAGGAGGCTTCGGAGCGCGACCTCGCTGGGATAGGCCTTGAGGCGGCTGATCCGTCCGAGGCGGCCCTCCCAGGTGACCAGGCGGAACGGGTCACGGGCGCGGACGTCGATCCGGCCGACGTCGAAGACTCCCCACCGCGCACAGCTCAGGCGGAGGTCGAGGTCGCGGGTCGCATCGCCGGACAGGCGCAAGGCGTGCGCCAACGAGCCGTCGAACACCGAGACGGAAGGCGGGAGGTCGAGGACGAGCTCGAGCCGATCGATCGGTCGGTCGCTGCGGATCTCGAGCCGCGCTTCGACCGGCACACGCTCGAGGACGCGGTCCGTCACCAGCGTCAGATCGGCCGCCAGCTCGGGTGCCTGAGCAGTGCGCAGACCGACGGCGAGAACGAGCGCGAACGGGGCGACGACGACGGCGAGCTCCGGGCGGCGTAGGGCGAGCGCGCCGACGAGTCCGATGCCCGCGAGGGCCGCGTATCCAAGAAGGCGTGGGCTCGCGGTGCGGGTCACGAGGCCGGAGCCGTGACGTCCTCGGCCCGCGGCGTCGGCACCGCTTCGAGCACCTCGCGGACTACGTCCTCGGCCGAGACGCGCTGGACCCAGAGCTCGGGCCGCAGCACGAGTCGGTGCGCGAGTGCCGGAACCGCGATCGCCTTCACGTCGTCGGGGAGGACGAAGTCGCGACCGCGGAGAGCGGCGCGGCAGCGCGCGAGCTTCAGCAGCGCCAGGCTCCCACGCGGGCTCGCTCCCACCGCCGTGCTTCCCGAGTCGCGTGTGGCCGCGACGAGGTCGACGCAGTACTCCTGCACGCTCGCTGCGACGTAGACGGCCTCGATGGCGCGCTGCATCGCGAGCAGGGTCTCGCGGTCGACGACGGACCGGAGCTCGACGTCGTCGACTTCGCGCTCGATGCGCCGGGCGAGGACGTCGATCTCGCCGCCGCGGCTCGGATAGCCGAAGGCCGTACGCAGCAGGAAGCGGTCGAGCTGCGCCTCGGGCAGCGGATACGTCCCCTCGTACTCGATCGGATTCTGCGTCGCGATGACGAGGAACGGCGCCTCGAGACGGTGGGTCACACCTTCGATCGTCACCTGCCGCTCCTGCATCGCCTCGAGCAGCGCTGCCTGGGTCTTCGGCGGGGCACGGTTGATCTCGTCGGAGAGCAGCAGGTTCGTGAAGATCGGGCCGGGCCGGAACTCGAAGTCGCCGTCACGCTGATTCCAGATCGAGGAGCCGGTGACATCGGAGGGCATGAGGTCGGGTGTGAACTGAATCCGCGCGAAGCGCATGCTCAGGACCTGCGCGAAGGAGCGCGCGGCAAGCGTCTTGGCGAGGCCCGGGTAGTCCTCGAGGAGCACGTGGCCGTCCGCGAGGAAGCCGAGAAGTACGAGCTCGAGTGCGTCCCGCTTTCCGACGACGGCCCGCTCCACCTCGTCGAGCACGTTGTCGGAGAGCTTCCGTACCTCGGCGAGCTCCATCACACCCGCTCCAGTGCAGCGACCACGCGCGCGAGCTCGTCGGCCGGGACACCTCGCGCCAGTCGGTCGTCCGGCGCTGGTCTGTCCGGGCGCACGAGAGCCCATGCTTCTTCTCCGACGGCCGCGCGTACGGCCTTCGGCCTCGCTGCGAGAGAGGTCGTCCGGCGCGCGGCGAGCAGGCCGCCTGCGATATCCCGCAGGTGGGGAGCGAGCCGGTAGTAGAGGTCGAACGAGCTCGCCACCCCGAGCGCGACCTCGTTCTCGAGCTGCGCGAGGCTCGGCGGCGGCACACGTCGCGTGCGCGATCTCCCGGGAGAAAGCAGGGATGACTCGGCGGGATAGGCTCGGCGAAGGGCGAGGAGCACGACCACGATGACGGCCGCCGCGAGGACGAGCGCGTAGACACGCAGTGCGAGCCCCGCACGTCCGGGGGCGAAGGCGGCGATGCCGACGAGTGCCAGGGTGGGAAGAACGAGCGCACGCGCGGCGCCCAGGAGATCCTTCCTCACGCGGGTGCCTCGAGCGCGGACGACGCCCGGTCGGGCGTCGTCGTCCCATTCTCCAGGTCGCGAAGCTCGTCGCGCACCTGCTCGAGCGCACCGATGGCCTCCTCCTTCATCGTCGTGTCCACGTTGTGGTGCGAGAACTTAGCCCGCGTGAACAGCGCGGTCAGCCGCTCGATCGCGTCCGAGCCGAGCTGGAGGTCGTCGAGAACCCGTTCGAGGTACTCGTCGGACGTCTCCGCGGGACGCCGGGCGACGCCTCTCGCTGCGAGCACTCGCTCGAGCCGGGCGTAGGCGGCGATGACCGCCCGACGCGGGTTCGCCTCTGCGCGTAGGTCGTCGAGGGCGTCATCGAGCGCGACGACCAGCTCGCGCGCGAGCTCGGCTCTGGAGTCGCGCGCCCGGCGGCTCCGGCGATCCGATACGACGTACGCGAGGACCGCGACCGCAACGAGCGCAACGACGAGGACGACGGCGAGCCAGCTGATCGCCGGCTCGTACTGCGCGATCGACTCGGTATCACCCGGCGTGGTCGGGAGGGTCGATCCGCCGAACACGCCCTCCTCCTCGACGTTCGCCGTCTCCTCTGGGCGCCAGATCTTGAAGAGCCACACGATGAGAGCAAGCACGCTCGCGAAGACCAGGAAGCTCACGACGGAGAAGCGTGGGTACCGGCTGGAGGCCATCTGCTTCGCGATCGCCTTCCGCTGCGTCAGGCCGTAGACGAGCAGGATGCCGCCGGCCACGACGGCGACGATCCAGAGGGTGAAGAGCGTGTCGAGGAGCGCATCCGACGGCGCGCGCGAGTCGCTCGAGCCGCGTGGCACCGAGCCTGTGGCTGCGACCGCGACGAACGCGACGAGCGCGAGCACGACGAGCGCCGGTAGGGCCACTGCGGCGGCCCTACCGCGCATGCGTCCTCCGGGCTAGGCGACGCCGGGCTCGTTCATCGGCAGCGACGCCGGATCGATGCCCTTGCTCTCCCAGTAGCGATTGAGCGCGCCCTGCACCTTGATGAACCAGACGAAGGCTCCGATGATCGGGAGCAGGAGCCAGAGTCCGGTCCAGCCGGAGAACGGCGGGATCCGGCCGTCCTGCTTGACCATCTTCCCGACCTCGGATGGGATCAGGAACCACGTGACGATCGAGACCACGATGTAGATCACGAGCCCGAGGACTCCTCCGACACCCTGGCCGGAGTGGTTCTTGACCTCTTCCTGGGTCTTGAACACCCAGTAGATCGTGTAGATCCCCAGCGTGATGATCGCCATGAGGATCGCGAAGCCGATGCCGCGCGGCTGCCCGAGAGGGCCTGTATTCGACGCAGGTGTGTCCATGGCCGTCGATTCTCCTCCGTACGCCAGACGGAGCTACCCTCAGCGCCATGGGGAGCGCGGTGTCGATCCAGGAGCGCTGGCCGCGGCCCGCCGTCATGGGCATCGTGAACGTCACGCCCGACAGCTTCTCCGACGGAGGGCTGTACGTCGACCCTGCGGTCGCGATCGAGCACGCGCAGCGTCTCGTCAGTGAGGGCGCGGCGGTCGTGGACGTCGGTGGGGAGTCGACGCGTCCCGGCGCCTCGCCCATCTCCGCGGGCGAGGAGCTTGTACGCGTCGTGCCCGTACTCGAGGGGCTCTCGGGGCTACCGGTCTCCATCGACACTTCGAAGGCCCAGGTCGCGAGCCGCGCTCTCGAGCTCGGCGCCGAGCTGGTCAACGACGTGACCGCGCTTCGTGCCGACCCCGAGCTGGCCGGGGTCGTGGCGGACGCGGGCGCGTTCGTGTGTCTCATGCACATGCAGGGCGAGCCGCGGACGATGCAGGTCGCTCCCCAGTACGACGACGTCGTTTCCGATGTGTTGGCCTTCCTCGAGGAACGCGTCGCCTTCGCCGTCGACAGCGGAATCGCGGAGGAGCGGATCTGCGTCGATCCCGGAATCGGATTCGGCAAGACGCCCGACCAGAACCTCGAGCTTCTGCGGCGCCTCGGCGAGATCTCGACGCTCGGACGTCCCGTGCTGGTCGGCGTGTCTCGGAAGAGCACCCTGGGCAAGATCCTCGGGGATGCCCGTTCGACCCGAGGAACCCTCGCAGCATCGCTCGGAGCCACGGTGACGGCGTTCGAGCGGGGCGCCTGGATGATCCGCGCGCACGACGTTCGCGAGACGGTCGAAGCGCTCGCCGTCGCAGCTGCGGTCGAGCGTGGGAAGATCACGGCGTGAGGATCGAGCTGGCCGGTCTCGTCGTCTTCGGACGACATGGGTACCTCGAGGAGGAGCGACGGCTCGGACAGCGTTTCCTCGTCGATCTCTGGGTCGACGTCCACGGGCCGGCGACGGACACCGACCGGATCGAGGACACGGTCGACTACCGCCGCCTCGCCGAGCTGGTGCGCGAGGTGTTCGGCGGACGCGAGCGCCTCTTGCTGGAAGGTCTCGCCGGTGCCGTCGCTGACGGGATCGTCGAGCGCTTTCCCGCCGTCGAGCGTGTGCGCGTGCGGGTGCGAAAGCCCGACGTCGTCCTCGATCCGCCTGTCGACTACGCCGCGGTGGTCGTGGAACGCGCACGGGAGTGACACGGGCGTACGTCGGTCTCGGGGCGAATCTCGGCGCCCGTGAGGAGACGCTGCGACGTGCAGTAGAGCTACTCGCCGCGAGCGAGTCGATCGAGGTCGTGGCCGTGTCGAAGCTCCGCGAGACGGCTCCCGTCGGGCCGGTCGAGCAGCCTGCGTTCCTGAACGGCGCGATCGCCGTCGAGACCACGCTCACGGCACGCGAGCTCCTCGACCTCCTGCTCGAGATCGAGCACGAGCTCGGTCGCGTGCGCGTCGAGCGCTGGGGTCCGCGGACGGTCGATCTCGACCTCCTCGTCTACGGCACCGCGACCATCGACGAGCCGGGATTGGTCGTCCCGCATTCGCACCTGCACGAGCGCCGGTTCGCCCTCGAACCGCTTGCCGAGCTCGATCCCGAGCTCGTCATCCCCGGGCGCGGCCGCGTGGCCGACGCACTTGCGGCGCTAGACTGAACCGATGTCGCATCTCGACGATCTCGACGAGTACGAGGCCGAGCTCGAGCTCGCCGTCAAGCGCGAATACTCGGCCGTCTTTCCGCTCTTCCGCTACTGCGTCCTGACCCAGGATGCGACGTACCTCTGCAACAAGCTCGACCTCGAGGCCCTGCCGCAGACGAGCTACCCGTTCTTCCACGTCCGGATGGAAGACGTGTGGGTGTGGGACAAGAGCCGCCCGAGCCGGATCATCCCGCGCGCGGAGGTCTACACGTCGGGTGACGTCACCGTCGAGGAGCTGCGCGCCGAGGGCGAGGAGCCGCGTCTCACCGCCGAGGCGCTTGCCGAGCGCCTCGGACAGCCGCTCCCCGGCGACGACGAGCCCCTGTAGGGGCGAGGCTTGCCTCGCTCGGCCGTCGCACGCGCCGGGCTCCTACCTCTCGCCGCGTCGCCGGCGGTCGCGCTCGGCTAGCCACTGCGCGAACTTGCCCTGCGGCGACGCGAGATAGCCGCTCAGACCCTCGTCGAAACCTGCGACCTCGCCCTGGAGCAGGAAGAGTCGATACTCGAGACGCCGCTCGGGATCGCAGGCGTGACTCCCGCGCTCGCTGGCCCGGAGCGACGCGCCGCACTCGGTGCACGGCATGTGCTGAGAGGTGTAGAAGCTCGACATCTCAGTGGCCGCGATCGATTCGCCGCCACCCCGAGCGAGTCCTGCTCGCCGACTATGCGTGCGCAGGCTCGGCGATCGCGCCCAGCTGCACGAGGAGTCCGAGCCGGTCCCAGCTCCTCCACTCCTCCACGATCTTTCCGCCCTCGACTCGCGAGACCGTAATGCCCTCGACCGTGACCTCGCGCCCGGTCGGTGCGATTCCTGCGAGCTCGCCCGTGTGCGTGCCTCTGGCCGTCCAGCGCGTGACGATCGTGTCACCGTCGCCGAACTGCGCGTCGACCGAGATCGCCCCGCCGGGGAATGCGGCGATGTACCGCTCGGCGAAGGCGCGGAGCCCCGCCGGGCCTACGATCGGATCGGGTTCCGCGGGATCGTGGCCGACGTAGGACTTGGCGACGACCTCGTCGATCGCGTCCCAGCTCCCGCGCCAGGGTTCTTCGAGCAGTCGCCTGGCGGCGAGCTTCGCGTCGGTCGGCGCTGCCGTTCCTCCGCGACGTCGACGCCGGGCGAGCGCTCCGCCCGCGGCGGCTCCCACGACCACCCCTGCACCGGCCAGCACGAGAGCTGGTCCTGCGAGATCACGGGTTCGCCGCTTGCCCACCGGCGATCGACTCTAACAGCGTCGCGCCGCTTCTGACGACCGCCACGCGGGCGTCTGATTCACTAGCGCGATGCTGCTCGCCGTCGATGTCGGGAACACCCAGACGGCCCTCTGCCTCTACAGAGGAGACGAGCTCGTCGACCACTGGCGTCTCGCGACGGAGCGGTCGAGCACGGCTGACGAGCTCGGCGTGCTTCTCACCGGGCTCCTCGACTTCGAGGGCGTCGACGGCATCTGTCTCAGCTCCACCGTTCCGGTGCTCATCCGCGAGTGGGAGTCGCTCGCCGCGAAGTGGGCGCACGCTCCGCTGCTCGTCGTCGGCCCGGGAGTGAAGACCGGCATCCCGATCCGCTACGACGACCCGCGCGAGGTCGGGCCGGACCGGATCGTCAACTCGGTCGCCGCCAAGGCTCGCTACGGAGCTCCGGTGATCGTGGTCGACTTCGGGACGTCGACGAACTTCGACGTGGTCTCTCCGGAGGGTGAGTATGTCGGCGGCGTCCTCGCGCCCGGCATCGAGATCTCGATGGATGCGCTCTTCGCCCGGGCCGCGCGGCTCGTGCGCATCGACTACGCGGCGCCGCCCTCCGTCATCGGGAAGACGACCGTCGCCGGGCTGCAGTCCGGGCTCGTCTACGGCTTCGCCGGACAGGTCGACGGCATCGTGGGGCGGATCCGGGGTGAGCTCGGCGTCGACGCCCGTGCGGTCGCCACCGGTGGGCTCGCGGACCTCGTCGCACCCCACGCGGCGACGATCGAGCACGTCGATCCGTACCTGACGCTCGAGGGTCTCCGGATCGTGTGGGAGCTGAACGCGTGACTCCGGACCCTCCCGCGATCGGCCTCTTCCTCGTCGCCGCACTCGCGCTGCTGCTCGTTCCCGGTCCGGCCGTCCTGTACGTCGTCGCACGTTCCATCGACCACGGCCGTCGGGCCGGCCTGGTGTCGGTCCTCGGCATCCACGTCGGCACGCTCGTGCACATCGCCGCCGCGACGCTGGGGCTCTCGGCGCTGATCGTCTCGTCGGCGGTCGCGTTCACGGCGGTGAAGATCGCCGGCGCGGTGTACCTCGTCGGGCTCGGTCTGTGGACCCTCTTCTCGACCCGCGCGGACCCGGACGTCGCCCTCGGAGGCGAACGGAACCTGCGCCGCGCGTTCGCGCAGGGCATCGTCGTGAACGTCCTGAATCCGAAGACCGCGCTCTTCTTCCTCGCGTTCCTCCCGCAGTTCGTCGACCCGAACGCGCCGCACCCCGCTGTCCAGATCGCATTCCTCGGCGTGCTCTTCGCGTTGCTCGGGCTCGTCACCGACTCGCTCTGGGCGCTCGCCGCGGGGACGGCCGGTGGCATGCTGCGCCGCTCGCGACGCTACGTACGGACGCAGCGGTACGTCACGGGCACGGTGTACGTCGGCCTGGGGGTCGCGACGGCGTTGGCCGGACCGCACGGCGATCCGTAGGGGCGAGATATATCTCGCCGCTACCCGCCGCCGTAGATCGAGACGGGAAGCTCGAGCGTCAGCTCGGAGCCCGAGGGCACCTCCGCCTCGAGCCGCTCGAGGATCTCGAGCGCGCCGGGCGCTGCTGCCAGCACGCGGCGCTCGATCTCCTCCGTCGAGTCCAGCCGGAGGAGCTCCTGCTTGAACTCCTTGGGGAAGCGCCCGCGGCCGAGATACCAGCCGTAGAACTTCTTCAGGAAGCCGGACGCGCGCCGCTCGCCGAGCTCACGCACGGTCTCGCGGACGAAGAGCACGAGCTCCGCCGCGACCACCTCCCGTGATGGCTCCGCGTCGTCGCCGTCGACGATCTCGCGCAGTGCCCATGGGTTGCCCTGCGCGCCACGTCCGACCATGACCGCTTCGGCTCCCGTCGTCGCGAGCACTGCCTGGGCTCGCGCGCGCGACGTGACGTCGCCGGACGCAACCACGGGGACGTCGACCAGGGACACGAGCTCGGCGGTGAGCGAATGATCGGCTGTTCCCGTGTACATCTGTCGCGCGGAACGGGGGTGGAGCGTGAGCGACGACGCTCCCGCCTCGACCAGTCGCGGGCCGAGCACGAGCGCCGCACGCGAGCCGTCCGCGACGCCCCGCCGAAGCTTCACCGACACGGGAATCTCGACGGCGCCGGCGATCGCTTCGACGATGCGGCACGCGCGATCGGGATCCTCGAGCAGGTGGGCGCCCGCCCCCGTCTTCGTCACCTTCTTCACCGGACAGCCGAAGTTGACGTCGACGATGTCGGCCCCGACCGCCTCCACCATCCGCGCTGCATCGGCCATCGGGCGGGGATCGGAGCCGAAGAGCTGGATCGCCAGCGGATGCTCGTCGGAGGCGACCCGGAGGTACCCGAGCGTCTTCTCGTTCCGATGCTCGATGCCGGCGCAGCTCACCATCTCGGAGCACACGAGACCAGCGCCGTAGCGGCGGCCCTGGCGGCGGAACGCCTGCACGCTCACACCCGCCATGGGCGCCAGAACGAGGCGTGTCGGCACCTCGACCGGGCCGATGTGCCAGCTCTCACGGAGGTCGATCACGGCGTGTCTGATGGTACTGGGCCTCGTTTGACGCTCTCCGAACGGGGTAGCTACCATTCCGCCGTTGTCGGGGCCGGGGGGCCCCGCAATCTCGTCTCTGGAGGCGTTTTCGTGAAGGACGTGATCCTCACCCCTGAGGGCTACAAGCAGCTGTCGAGCGAGCTCGAGGTGCTGCGAACGACGAGGCGCCGGGAGATCGCGGAGCGCATCGCCGCGGCGCGCGAGTTCGGCGAGATCGCCGAGAACGCCGAGTACGACGACGCGAAGAACGAGCAGATGATGCTCGAGCACCGCATCTCGCAACTCGAGGAGCGTCTCGCGAACGCCCAGGTGATCGACAAGAAGCGCGTCGACACGAGCGTCGTGTCTGTCGGCGCCGTCGTCCGTCTGCGCGACGTCGACGCGAAGGAGACGACCGAGTACTTCATCGTGGGCTCCGCTGAGGCGAACCCGGCCGAGAACAAGCTCTCCAACGAGTCGCCGGTGGGCAAGGCGATCATGGGGCGAAAGAAGGGCGAGACCGTCGAGGTCATCACGCCCCGCGGCTCGAAGGTGAAGTTCAAGATCATGGAGATCAAGGCCGCGTAGCGCGGCCCTGATCTCCGTCCCTCCGATCGTCTCTACGTTCCCCGGAGGGGTGGATGACCCCCACGAGGCCGACGCACTCAGCGTTGTAGGTGCTGCGAGCAGGACTTGACGTGCTCCATCTCCACTCCTCCTCAACAGAGCTGCGAGACGGTGGTCGCGGACGACGAGTCCGGTCGACGGCCGCCCGCACTCGCCTCCGGATCGGAGAAGGCGATGTGCCCCTTGTACGTGGTCACGAGACCTGCCTCGGTTGGCCGATCCTTCATCGTGATCACGCCCGTTGCGCCGTCGAAGGCGTCACCACCGTCGATGATCGTGTGATGGCAGCGGCCGTTGCCTGAAGCGCTGGCCGTGAACTCGAACTCGAACTCGAGCCATCCGCTCTCCTCCTGGGAGCATGTCCCATCGGCACTCGAGTCGAGGCATCCGACGAAGAGCTCGGTCCCGGTGCACGGCCAGCGTTCTCCTGCCGGCGTCGAGTTGCACTCGAACGAGGTCGTGTACCAGTCACCGACGAGGCTTCCCGCCATCTCGTAGATGCCGAGATCGGCATCGACAGCCGTCTGCTCTCCCGAGATCTGAATGCTCGTCGCGGCCGCCGGTGAGGCGAGCGCGAGCACGAGTCCTGTCAGCACCGCGATCGGTGCGACCAGCTTCATTGCCAGTGTTGCCCTTCGCATGGTTCCTCCCTTGGCTTGGTTGCGGCACTCGGTGCGCCGCTGGTATCCGAGTGACTCATCGCTCCCTCTCCCCGCGCGGTGCGATGGGTGCCGTCGCCGTTCAGGACGCGTCTGCGACGCGCGTCCACGGCACGCTGTTGAAGACGACCTTCACCCGTTTCTCCTCCTCGTCGTCGTACGGGGGCAGCGCTTCCGGGTCGCTCCACGTGACCGTCTTGCCCTCGACCGAGTAGGTCATCTCCCAGTCTCCGAAGCAGCCCGAGGTCCACTTGAACGTCACTCGGTTCGAATCGCCTTCCTCGTAGGTTCCGCGACACGAACCCGTCAGACCATCTGCGGTCTTCCAGGAGTCGACGAACGAGCCGTCGTCGCCCAAGGTCGACCGGTGCACACCTGATTCACGCTCGGCGGCGAACTCCGAGATCCCATTTTCGAGCAGGTATTGCTCGGTGAGCTCGTACTCGTACACGCCTGCCTGCAGCGGCTCCGAGCTGGCCGAGTCGTCCGATCCCCCACACCCTGCGAGGGCAGCGACTCCCACCGCGCAGGCGATCACATGTCGCGTGCTTCTCACGTCGTTCCTCCTATGACCCCGGGCCCCAGTCGGCCTCGTTGTGAGACGCTTCTTCGTCATTCGTGACGGCCTGGATGTTCGAGCCGTCGGCGTCCATGACCGCGATCTGCGACGGCTTGTCCGCGAACCACTGCGTGAAGGCGATCTTCTTCCCGTCCGGAGACCACACCGGGTTCCCGGACGCGATGAACGGACCCCCCGTCCACGGAGGGTTCTTCGTCAGTCGTCTGTCGCTCGATCCGTCGGCGTTCATGACGTAGACGTCGAGCTTCTGTCCCTGCTTTCCGGAGTCGCAGCAACGGTGATAGGCGATGAGCGTGCCGTCGGGGGACCAGTCGGGCGAGGCGACCGCGTTGCCCCAGGGCGTGAGCCGTTCGATCCCTGTTCCGTCGACGTTGATCAGGTGGATCGCGGAGGTGCAGCCGGCGGCGATGAAGCGGTTGCGGTTCGGGAACTTGCACGTTCCGCGAAAGCGCGTGAAGGCGATCCGCCGACCGTCCGGCGAGAACGCGGGCTCGGAGTCGAACGCGATGCCATTCGGGATCGTCGTGATCCGTGTGAGGCCCGAGCCGTCGGGACGCAGCATCCAGATCCCCTGCGTCTCCGGGTAGCGCGGGCCGTCCGACTCCATCGCGATCCAGATCCCATTCGGCGACCAGTTCGGAAACGCGTCCCACCAGCCGTTGTTCGTCAGCTGAACCGGGCCCGAGCCGTCCGCGTTCATAACCCATACGTCGGGCGGTGTATCGAAATCCGGAGCCGCGTCGTACGCGATCCTGGCTCCATCCGGAGACCAGTCCGAGTTGATCGCTGCGCCGGGAAACGTGTCCGAGAGTTGTGTCTCGATGCCGCCAGCCAGCCTGAAGATCTCGTGCAGGCCCACTTCGTCGCCGGGCTCGAGGTTCTTCGAGTAGGTGACGGGCCCGTTCGTGCCTGAATACGTCGCGCCTGCCGGGAGCACCATGAACGCAAGCGATGCGAGCGCGACAACCGCGAGAGTGGGCTTTCTCACTCCTTCTCCTCCCCTTGGATGAACAGAACGAGGACTTGCTCGTCCGTGATCGCGCCGTCCGGCCCGAGCACGAAGTTCGAGGTAATGCGTCCGCGTGCACCCGCGTAGCGTCCTGCGCCGTCGGCCACCTCGAGCACCGAGGCTCCATGTCGAACCTCTCCGTCAGGCGCTCGGTCGAGAGTTCCGGTCCCGAGCGAGCGGAATCGGAGCGCGTCGCCACGCCCGAAGTCGATCGTTCCCTCCTCCGAGAAGGTCGACTCGTCGGTGAACACGAGCCGGCTCGCGACGTGCGTTCCGCGGCTCGAGCGCTCGGCGTCCAGTACTCCAGGCCCGACCAGCGTGGTTCGCCCGCGAAGCGTGCGTGTGACGGTCACCTGATCCACGCGCCGACCCTGCCGACACGCGCCTACAGGAGGCCTGCATGTGCCTGACAAGCCGCTGACAGAGCCACTCGAGGCCTCCGACCCGCTTGTGTGCCGTGGTACGTTCGCAGCGGTGCTCGACTTCCGCATCCTGGGGCCGCTCGAGGTCCGGGACGGCGAGGAGATCCTCCACCTCGGCGGCTCGAAGCAGCGCGGCGTGCTCGCGATCCTCCTGCTGAGTGCGAACGAGGTCGTGTCCAGCGACCGGCTCGTCGACCGACTCTGGGGTGACGCGCCGCCCGAAGACGCGGCCACGGCGCTCCAGGCTCACGTCTCGCGTCTGCGCAAGGCTTTGCCGGGCGGAACAGAGCTTCTCGTGACCCGCGCGCCCGGCTACATGCTGCAGCTCGCGCCGGGGCAGCTCGACCTCGAGCGCTTCGATGCGTTGGTGCGGGAAGGGCGCGCTGAGCTCGCGCAAGGCGCCGCCGAGCGGGCCGCCACGACGCTCCGATCCGCTCTCGAGCTCTGGAGAGGACGCCCGCTCGCCGATCTCGAGGACGAGCCGTTCGCTCGCGAGGCGACCGCACACCTCGAGGACGCGTGGCTGGACGCGATCGGGACGCGCGTGGACGCCGATCTGGCGCTCGGTCGTCACACGGAGCTCGTCACGGAGCTCCGCGCGCTCGCGCGAGCTCATCCGCTGCGGGAGGGGTTGCGGGTGCAGCTGATGCTCGCGCTCTATCGCTCGGGGCGCCAGGCGGAAGCGCTCGACGTGTACACGGATACCCGCGGTGTGCTGAACGCCGAGTTGGGGCTCGAGCCCGGTCCGGCCCTCCAGCGCCTACAGCAGCAGATCCTCGTGCAGGACCCCGAGCTGGATCCGCCGCCGAGCGACCGCCCGGCGCGCCGCAGGCGCCGTCGTGGTGCCCTCGTGCTCGTGATCGCGCTGCTTGCCGTTGTCGCGGGGGTCGGAACCGCAGCAGTGGTGGCCTCCGGGCCGGATGGCCCGGCTACCGAGGCGAGCGGGGGTGCGCTCGTCGCCATCGACGTGGAGACGGCGAGGCTCGGGCCGCGGGTTGCCCTCGGAACCACGCCAACTGCTGTCGCCGTGGGAGACGGCGCCGTGTGGGTGCTCGACGCCGACACACGCACCATCTCGCGTTACGCCCCGGAGTCGGACTCGATCTCGACATTCGCGACCGGCGCAACACCGACCGACCTCGCGGTCGGCGCAGGAGCCGTCTGGGTCGGAAACGGGCGACGGCTCTCGGCGTCGCAGTTTGTCGGGCCGGTCGCGACCTCGGTCGCACGTCTCGATCCGGATTCGCGCACCGAGCGCGCAACCGTCGAGCTTCCGCAGCAGGCCGGTTCCTTCTCGAATCAGGTCGAAAACCACCTGGCGGTGACCGACGACGCGCTTTGGGCTGTTGCACCCGACTTCTCGATCGCGCGGATCGATGCAGCGAGCTCGGTGGTGACAAACGTCGCGCGGCCCTTCCCCGTCCAGGCAGTTGCCGCCGGGCCCGCGGGAGTGTGGGCGCTAGGGGTCGACGGAGCAGTCGCGCGGCTCGATCCGGAGACGGCGGAGATCCTCGTCCGCACCCGCATTCCCGCGGCTTCGGTCGCCGCCATCGGCGTCGGCGCAGACGCGGCCTGGGTCACGTCGCCGACGGACGGGACTCTGTGGCGGGTCGACGCCGGCGACAAGCCGACGCTCGGATCGGTCGACGTCGGTGCAGGAGCGAACGATGTGGCGACCGGCGACGCGGGTGTGTGGATCGCGAACCCGCTGACGGGGGTCGTGACGCAGGTGTCGACCGAGACGAATGCCGTCGTTCGGGCCGTCCAGCTCGGAGGCATTCCTCGATCGCTCGCACTCGACGGTGAGCGCGTGTGGGTGACGCTGTCCAATCTCGACACACCCGCCGTCTCGAAGACACACGAGATCGCGGGCTTCCAGCCGCTGCCCGCGATCGCATGCGACCCGCCTGTCTTCGGAGGCGAAGGCGACCCGGACGTCCTGATCGCGTCGGATCTCATGCTCCAGGGCGGTGCACGGATAACGACCACCCAGATGGCACAGGCGATCGCGTTCGTATTGCGACAGCGCCACTTCCGCGCCGGTGACTTCAAGGTCGCGTACCAGTCGTGTGACGACTCGATCGCGACGACCGGTCTGTTCGACGTCGCAAAGTGCGCCGCAAATGCTCGCGCATATGCGGCGAACCCCGATCTCGTGGGGGTCGTCGGGACGTTCAACTCTCCGTGTGCGGCCGTCGAGATCCCCGTGCTCAACCGGGCAGCGAACGGCGGCGTGGCCATGGTGTCGCCGTCCAACAGCTACGTCGGCCTCACGCGCGCCGGGGTCAGCGCTCCCGCGGAGGACCTCGCGAAGCTGTATCCGACCGGGCGGCGGAACTACGTGCGCGTTTCGCCGACGGACGACATGCAGATGGCCGCACTCGCGCTCGTCGCAAAGCGGCTCGGGCACCGGCGAGTCGTCGTGCTCGACGACGCAGACGAGTTCTACGGCGGGGCGCTCGCGCTCGCGTTCGACCGTGCGGCACGCCGGCTCGGGCTGCGCGTGGTGATGCACGAGAGCTGGGATCCTCAGGCTCGGTCGTATCGAGGACTCGTCGATGCGGTCGCGCGCGCCAGGCCCCACGCGGTCGTGCTCAGCGGGCTTCTCGACACGAACGGCGCGCAAGTCGTGCGAGAGCTTCGCGAGCGCCTCGGGCCTGACCTGACGCTTCTCGCGAACGAAGGCTTCACCCCGATCAGCCTTCTACTCGAGCGCGCCGGAGACGCGGGCCGCGGTGTGTACGTCAGCCTGAACGGGCTCACGATCGAGCGTCTCGGACCTGAGGGGCGTCGCTTCGTCCGGGCCTTCGCCGAGACCCAGCCTGGAGCCGGAATCGAGCCGTCCACCGTCTACGCGGCGCAGGCCGCGCAGGTGCTGCTCGACGCGATCGCCCGGTCCGACGGAACGCGCGGGTCGGTCATCCGTGAGCTCTTCCGCACCGACGTGAGGGGCGGCCTCATAGGCGACTTCACGTTCGACGAGAACGGCGACATCTCCCAGAGCCCGATCACGATCCTGCAGGCGCAACGCGGAGGAGGGGCAAACACGATTCTGAGCTTCGAGGGCGCCCGAATCGTCAGAATCGAGCGCCCCCAGGCGAGCCTCGTCCGCTAGATGCTCAGCGTTTGCTGACGTACCCCTCGAGCCGGAAGATCACCCGGCCGGCCGGCGTGCTCACGAGCGCCAAGCCGCCGCCGCCCGAGTAGCCGGCGTAGGCGCCCGACACGCCCTTGAACGTCCACACCCCGTGGTCGGCGCTGTAGCCGTTGCCAGCCGAGTAGCTCTCGACCTTCTCGAACAGCTCGAACGATCCGTTCCTTCCGGTCAGCGAGTCGGTACCGGTGACCCGCGTGAGGCTGTGGCCGTTCGCCTTCAGGACGGTCGGCTTCGGAGACCCGGTTCCTGTTCCGCTGCCGACATCGTCCTTCAGGGCTCCGGGCGAAGGAGTGCTCAGCACGAAGGTGGTCTTGCCGGTCTGGATGTTGCCCTTTGCGTCGATTGCGATGCGTTGCTTCGCGGCGCCCGGCGCACCGGACGCAATCGACATGACGCAGAGCGCGAGGAGCACCATGACCCCCAGCGCCGCGACTTCTCGGATCGGCCTCATCTTTCACTCCTTTGTTCGCGAGCCGCTCTGCGCGGCTCATCAGGCCCCAGGATCCGACGAACCGATCACGGCCGCGCCACGGCGCGTCATGAACGCGTAATGGAGAATGGGCGCCGGCGTTCGATCAGAGAAACGGAGGGCCGTGGAGGTCCGAATTCTCGGCTCGCTGGAAGTGCGCGACGGCGATCGGCTCATCGACCTCGGCTCGGGGAGGCAGCGGGCATTGCTCGTGCTTCTCGCGCTTCAGGCAGGCGAAGCCGTCGGCACGGAGGGGCTCGTCGACGCGCTCTGGGGGCCTAGCCCGCCTCCCTCGGCCGCGAAGGCGCTACGGAACCTCGTCTCGCAACTTCGTCAGACGCTCGGATCGGATGCGATCGCGACGCAGCCGTCGGCGTATCGGCTTCGGATTTCCCAGGACGATCTCGATGCGAGGGTGTTCGAGCGCGAAGCGAGTGCCGGTCGCACGCTGTTGGACGAAGATCCGGCGCGCGCGAGCGCAATCCTCAGAGAGGCTCTTTCGCTGTGGCGTGGCGGCGCGCTGGCTGACTTCGCGTACGAGGAGTTCGCACAGGTCGAGATCGCCCGTCTCGAGGAGCTCCGCCTGGGCGCGATCGAGGATCGGGTCGAGGCCGACCTTGCGCTGGGAGCGGCGGCCGACCTCGTCCCGGAGCTCGAGGCGCTGGTCGCCTCGCACCCGCTGCGCGAGCGGCTGCGGGGCCAGCTCATGCACGCGCTGTATCGCAGCGGTCGGCAGGCGGACGCGCTCGCCGCCTATCGGCAAGGCCGAGCATTGCTGCACGACGAGTTGGGGCTCGAGCCGAGTGTTGCGCTACGCGACCTCGAGTCGGCCATTCTCAACCAGGACCCCGCGCTCGACGGCCCGACGCGTTCTCGGCGTCTGCCGTCGGGACGTCGGCGGCGTGTCGTCGTCGTTGCGAGCGTCGCGGTGCTGATCGTCCTCGGATCCATTGGGGTCCTCGCGAGCCTGGTCCGAGGTGAGGAGGCGCCGACGGTCGTGCCGAACAGTCTCGTGCAGATCGACGCGAGGACGAATCAGATCGTGGACGTCGTCGCGGTCGGGCGAAACCCCGGCGACGTTGCCGTCGTCGGCCCGTATGTCTTCGTCTCGAGCGAGGACGACGCAACCTTGACGCGGGTCGAGGTGGCATCCGGTGAGGTGACGACCACCGGAGCCGGCGGGGCGGACACGGGTCTGGCGCCCGCGGGTGACCGGTTCGTGTGGGTTGCGAGCCGAAGTCAGGCCCGCGTCACCCGCGTCGACGCAGAGAACCTGCTTCCTGTCGACTTCGTGCGCATCCCGCGCGACCTGAACTTCGCCTTCGTGGCGCTCGGAGGCGGGTCGCTCTGGGTGTCGCACTATCCGAGCTCCGCAGTCGTGCGATATCGGCTGCATACGCTCGCACTCGAGCGTCGGTATCCGTTTTCCTACGCCGAGACGCCGGTCGAGATCGCATACGGATACGGCGCGGCCTGGGTCGGTCTGGGCGGCTCGAGCGCTCTGCTGCGAATCGACGCGAGCTCTGGCCGTTCGAAGGAGCTCTCCGTTGGTGCGCCGCCCAGCGAGACAGCTGTCGGGTTCGGCTCGATCTGGACCGCGAACTTCACTCTCGACGAGGTGAAGCGGGTGGATGTGCTGTCCGAAAGCGTCCGAGCGATCATCGAGGTCGGCAACGTTCCGTTCGGTGTCGCTACGAGTGCGGATGCCGTCTGGGTGAGCAACCAATGCGACGGCACGGTCTCGAGGATCGACCCCGAGAGCGATGACGTCGTCGCGACGGTCGAGACGGGCTACTTCCCCAAGTGGCTGGCGGCGGGAGGCGGCTACGTCTGGGTCGGTATCGGCGCCGAGGTCTTCAGTGGCGCCACGTGCGACTGAGGGCGCGGTAGCCTCGTCCGCCGGCGACGACACGATGTTCGCGAACGGTGGACTTCGACCTCGGCGGAACGCAGCTCCTGCTGGTCGTCTCGGCGCTCGCCACGAGCGTGGCCTGGCTGGTGGCTGCAGGGGCGGTCTTCGTATCGCGTCGACCGCCTGAGCCGCCGGTCGGGCCGACGACACTCGACCTCGGGCCCGAGCCGCCCGCTGTGGCGAGTTTCCTCGTCAACGACTTCCGCGTTCCCGACGAGGCGGTTCCGGCGACGCTGATCGACCTCGCTGCCCGGAACGTGGTCGACATCGAGCAGCGCGGTCCAGGTGTCTTCTACGTGCGGTTGCGGCCGGCGGAGGAAGAGCCACTGACCGCGTACGAGCGTCGCGTTCTCGTTCACCTCCACGACCACGCGAGAGACGGTGTCGTACCGGCGGGTGCCCTGACGACCGGCCCGCAGACCGAGTCGCAACGCTGGTGGCGCGCGTTCACGTCCGAGGTCGTCGCCGACGCGAAGGCACGCGGGCTGTCGAGGGATGCCGTCGACGGATCCGTCTTCACGATTCTCACGGGCGCCGCCGTGATCCCCGGCCTCCTGGCCTGGGCGGCCTGGGAGTTTCAGGCGGGAGCCCTGGTCGTCGCGGGCGCTGTCGCTCTGTTGGGCTGGGTCCGCGCCAGGCATCCGCAGCGGGAGACACCGGCGGGGATGGACGCGGCCTCACGCTGGCTCGGCGTCAGGGCCGCGCTGGAGGAGAACGAGGAGTTCGCCGCCCAGTCGCCTCTCACCGTCGAGCTCTGGGACCGCTTGCTCGCCTACGGCGCAGCGTTCGGAGTCGCTGCGAGCTCGAGCCGTCCGCTGCCGATGGGCACCGAGTCCGATACGCAAGCCTGGAGTGCATTCGGCGGACGCTGGCGGGCGGTGCGCGTCGCGTATCCACGCTTCTGGCCGCCCATGTGGGGTCTGGAGCCGCTGCTCGTGCTCGCGGTCGGACTCATCGTGGTGGTGGGCTGCGCAGTGTTCCTCTACGTCTTCGGCGCGGCGCTCGCCGACGCCGGTGTCTTCGTGGCTCCGCCGCTTCTCCTCGCCTGTGGCGGGGTCATCCTCGGCGTCGCACTCGTGGCGATGGGTGGCGCGGACTGGCGAAGCAACGCGGAGATGACGGGGCCGATCCTCCGTCTCCGAACCTTCGGCGACGACAAGAAGCGGCGGTACTACGTCGCCGTCGACGACGGCGGCTCGCGCGCGATCCGTGCGTTCCGACTGAGCCCGCACCAGTACGCCGATCTGCGACAAGGCGAGCAGGTGACGCTTCGCTTCACGCCCAACCTCGGCTGTGTCCGCTGGATCATCGGAGCGGCCGATGCCGGAGACGGCGCGGGGTAGGCTGGCCAGCCATGTCTGCACCGAAGCGATACCCGGATCGCGACTCGATCGCGCACGTCCGTACCGCGACGAATCAGGTGGGAGCCGGCGCCGAGCTCGACGAGACGCGTCGTCTCGCCGGTCGCGTGATGGCGCGCCGTGAGATGGGCAAGCTCGTCTTCCTCGACCTCGTCGATCGTTCCGGGCGGATCCAGCTCATGTGCGACGCGGGCCGGATCGGCGCCGTGGACGTCCACCTCGGCGACGTCGTAGGCGTCGCGGGGCGCCCTGCGAAGTCACGGCGTGGTGAGCCGTCGCTCGCCGTCGACGAGCTGACCGTCCTGGCGCGCAACGCGAGCCCGCTCCCCGACACGTTCCACGGCCTCACGGACGTGGAGACGCGCTACCGCAAGCGCTACCTCGACCTGCTCATGAACGAGGACTCGCGGGAGCTCTTCCTGCTGCGTGCGAAGGTCGTCACCGCGATCCGCCGCTACCTCGACGAGGAGGGCTTCGTCGAGGTCGAGACGCCGGTGCTGCAGCCGCGCTACGGCGGTGCCTTCGCCCATCCGTTCGTCACGCACTCGAACGAGCTCGAGGCCGACCTCTACCTCCGCATCGCGACCGAGCTGTACCTCAAGCGCCTCATCGTCGGCGGGCTCGAGCGCGTGTACGAGATCGGCAAGGACTTCCGCAACGAGAGCGTCTCGTACAAGCACCAGCCCGAGTTCACGATGCTCGAGTGGTACGAGGCCTACGCGGACTACCGCGACACGATGAACCGGATCGAGGCGCTCGTCGAGCAGGTGGCGCAGGAGACGCTCGGCACGACCCGCGTCGCGTTCAAAGGCGCCGAGATCGACCTACAGGCGCCATGGGCGCGCCTCCGCTTCACCGACTCGCTCGAGGCGCACGGGCTCTGGCTTCGCGACGAGGCGGAGCTCCGCTCGGCGCTCGAGGCGAAGGGCGTCGACACCGGCGCCGACAAGGATTGGCCCCAGCTCGTCGACCACGCGTTCTCGCACTTCGTCGAACCGACGCTCGTCCAGCCGACGATCGTCCACGACTACCCGGTCGAGCTCTCGCCCTTCGCGCGCTCGACGGATGACGACCCCGCCCTGACCGAGCGGTTCGAGTACTTCGCAGGCGGGATGGAGCTAGGAAACGCCTTCACCGAGATCAACGACGCGGCCGAGCAGCAGGCGCGCTTCGACATGCAGTCCGAGCACGTGGAGGGCGAGCGCGGCGACCCGGATTACGTGGAGGCGCTCTCGTACGGCATGCCGCCAACCGGCGGGCTTGGCCTCGGGATCGACCGCCTCGTGATGCTCCTCTCCGGCCGCGAGACGATCCGCGACGTGATCCTGTTTCCCGCGCTGCGGCAGTAGCGCTACGGGCGCTGTCCGGACGAGTCGGGTAGCGGGACGAGCCCGATCCCCTCGGCACGGGCGACCGCCGCAACGGCGGGGTCGGAGGTGGCGATCGAGTCGTGCCGTTCCGCAGAGGCAAGCAGGATGCAGTCTGCGAGGGAGACGTCGCAGGTTGTGCGGTCGTAGTGCCTCGAACGCAAGACACCCGCCTGCCAGCACGCGGCCTCAGCCACCGGTCTGATCCCCACGAGTGGCCCGACGACTGTTCCGAGTCGGGGAACCACCTCGCCCTCTGCCAATCCCTCCTTTCGGATGAGGCTGTCGACGACCTCCGACAGGTTGGTCGCGACGATCGCGGTCGCGTTCGCGCGCATCAGCTCCTCGACCTCGCTCGCCGCCTTCTCGTCCATGACGAACGCGTGCAGCGCGTAGGCGTCAAGCAGGATCATGTGCGCGGTCGGCTCCCCAGCGTTCCCACTTCGCGTCCTCGATCCTGTTCTCTTCCTCGCGCGCAAGCCGTCGGAGCTCTTCGGTGGGGACACCGCGACCCGCGAAGGCGCCGCGTAGCGCGGCGATCGGATCGTCGGGCAGAGGGGTCACGATTATCCGATCGCCCATGTCGACAATCGAGACCCTGCGCGTCTTCCACCGATGCCTGATCGCTGCCGGTACTGACATCTGTCCTGACTTGGTGATCGTCGACACTGAGAACACGGTACTTCGCAATATAGACAGTCGCAATCGTCTTGAGAAGACCTGTCTCTACAAGCTACGCGCGGGCGGTAACGACTGGCACGTCCGCGCTCCAGGGGAAGTCGATCCAGAGATCGGTTCGGCGCCAGACGTACTCGCACTTCACGACCGAGCGCGGCTTCTCGTAGAGCACTGCACAGCGCACTTCCGCCACCTTGCCGGCACAGAAGTCCTTCACGAGCCGGAGCGTCTCGCCGGTGTCGG